>JBNLBT010000104.1:0-11634 GCA_050303435.1 Marinicellaceae bacterium | reverse complement strand
AATCGTCCCGGCAGCCACCCAACCAGTCTGCACACGCCAAATTTTGGTCTGAAACGGACAAATCCGTGCAGTGCCCCCACGCCTTAGCGTTTTTTTAACATGGTCTGTTGTTCAATGGTGTACACCACCGGCGGCGCGTCAGACGGGCACGCCCGAGCCGCCCGGGGCGCACCGAACACCGGTGCACGATGGCGCGCCTGGGTCCAGCATTCGCCCTGGCAACGCCGAATTTGAATTGCATGAATAGAGGAGTCCACATGAAAAAAACGTCCATCCTGGGTCTGCTGACCCTGTGTTGCCTGAGCGCCCAGGGCGCGGTGCACATCAGCCCCGACAACACCGGCCAGGTCGCACTGGTGCCGCTGTACTCCGTGGCCAATGACCTGAGCACTTTGCTGCTGATTGAAAACAACCGCGACGTGCCCAAGGCCATCAAAGTGCACGTGCGTGAAGCGCGCGGCGGGCGCAGCGAGTTTTACTTTAACCTCTACCTCAACGCACAGGCCGCGTTCAGCGCGGCGTTGTACCTGAGTCAAGATGAGATGTTATTTTATTCCCCCAGTGATCAATGTCACATGGGCCAGCTCACACCGGTTGAGCCCGTGGTGGCCGCCGGCGAAGTGCCCTGGGATGAATTCACCGGCAGCATTGAAGTCTTCGAAATGGGTGAAATCATCGATCCGAACGAACAGTTTTTTAGAGGCACCCATGTAGATTGCGATGCACTGAACGCGGCCTGGGACGGCAATCAGAGCCTGTGGGGGCAAGACCCGGGTGCCATGCTGTCGGCGGCCACCGGCGGCATCCAGGTGAACACCAACATCATCAATGTGTTCAATGGCTTCATGATCGATGTGCCGACGGTGTATCTGGACGGCTTCGCACCCGGTGATGGCGTGCTGCACGAAGCGCCGCTGTCGGTGTTTCCGGATTTGTCCAGCGGCGATCACACAAGTTTGATTTTACACAATGGCGAGACCATCACCAGCGATTGGCCGACCGGTCATCAGGCCATCACCGCCGTGCTCAGCCGCAGCCGCATTGAAAATGATTACGTCTACGACCATGGCATTGGGGGCCAAGCGGATTTCATTTTCACCTTCCCCACCTGGCGATTTCACAGGAACGACACCCTCCACTCACCGTTCATACGTGACAATACGGGCGGTTTTACCTTTCCCGGCGATCAAAGCGGTTGGTATTTGTCCTATTGGCGCAACGGTTTTGGCGTCTACAACGGAGACCAGTCGGCCGGCGGTCCAGGCCCTGTCTTGATCGAGTGGCACTCCAACACAACGGTTTTGAACTACTTTGTGTATGAATTCACACTACACACGCAGCCCATGCTGGCCAATGCAGCGCAAGACCACGTGATGCCACTGGACACTCTGCACTACGGCGATGAAGGCAAACTGGCGTTCGTGATGGGGGAAGATGTTCACTACAAGCCCATTTCAAACGGCAACCACGTGTACCATGGCCTGCCGGTGATCGGCTTTCGCATGCAATTTTTTGCCAACCTCAATGCCCAACCGGGCATTCTGGCCAACTACGCCGAAGCGCGCGAACACAACTTCCAGCGCCGCATCGAAACCGTCGAATAAACCTCAAAGGCACCTCACCGCGCACCGGCAGTTCAGCCCGTGCGCGGTGTCGGGTCTGTCACCTGAATTGCTGAACCGATGCCTTCAGCGCGCGCCCTGCCCCACCGCGGTCAATTCCCACTGCGCCACGTCGCCGGCCACAAAGGTGCCGGCCTTGACCGAGAAACCGCTGCGCCCGTCCGCCGGCAACTGCGTGTCGGTGACGAAACCGCTGGCGTGCGCCACCGCCTGACCGGCGGCGTTGCGCCCCACCGCCACAACCTTGATGAAGCGCGCCACCGCACCGCTGGTGTTGTGCACGTCGCCGATCAGCTCAAAGCGGTCGTTATCAGGCTGCACCAGAAAATCGCTGACCTCAAGTCGCACCTGATTGGATGGCAGCATCTCCGAGGTCTTGGCTGAAGCGGCCAGGCGTTCTTCGCTGTACGCATCCGGTGCCTGGTTGAGAAAAACAAACACCACCGCCCGTTGCGCAGGTTGCAGCACGTCGATCAGCGACCAGCCGCTTTGCTCCGCCACCCGCCGACCCGCGGCGTTGAACAGGGAGGCCACCGCGCGCGGTCTGAACAGCGCGCCGGTCGTGTCGTTTTGCACCTCGACGATCCAGTAGCGCCCGCCGCGTGCAGTCTCTCCCTGGGCGCTGTGCAGCACGGTCAGATCCGCGCGGTCCAGTGTGGGATTGACCCGGCCCAGCGGTTGCAGGGTGTTTTCCACCTGCTGCTGGATGGCGGTTTCCGGCGGGTCCTGCGATGGCGTTTGATGTTCCAGCGGGTTGAGGTCATCCAGGGGGTCGGGCTGCGGCGATCGGCCATCGCGCAGCAAGGCCGTCAGCACCACCGAGCCCAGCGCCACCAGCGAGATCGCCAGCAACCACGGCGCGCTCTTGCGCACGCGCTGCGCGTACGGGTGTTGCACGTGGCCGTGGGTGCTGCCACAGTAATCGCATTGCAGCAGGCCGTCGTCGTTGCGGTGGGCTGAATTGCCGCCGCAGGCGTGGCATTTAAAAGCGCTTGGTTGCATGGTCTTGCCCCTGTCAATTGCGCCCCATTATACCCCGTGAAACGCGCCATGCACGCGCGCAGCTCAAGACCGCCATGGATGCTTCAATCCGGACCGGCGGCCGGACTCAATCCGGCCACAGCAGCGACCACGCCCGACGGGTCAATTCGGCGCAATCCAGGCGCGCCTGGTTGGCAAAACAGCTCACCGCAGTGCCGTGGGTCACATCCACCCGCATGTAGGTGTTGCTGTCGATGTCGTTGCCTGCGTACCAGAGCGTTTGCGCGCCATCGACGCGGTCCATGACCAGACCCAGCCCGTCGTTGCTTTTGCCGTGCGCGTGGGCGCGGTTGCTGAGCATGCGCGTCCACACCGCTTCACCGAAATGCGCGTGGCTGAACACTTCCTGCACCCAGCGGTCCCAGTCGCGGGCGCTGCTGAAGACGCCGCTGCCACCGTAGTGCGGGGCATTGCGCTGCATGCGCAGCCAGGCACCGGGCGCCGCCGTGAGCCCCAGTTGCTGCAATTCCCCACGCAGCTGCGCATCGGCGCGCATGTAGCCTTCGGCGCGGTTGGGCAGCACCGCGGTCCAGTCGCTGTGCACCGCAGTGGCGTGCATGGCGAGTGGACGAAACACCCGCGCGGCGACAAAATCCGCGAAAGCCTGCCTGCTGCGCTGCGCCACCAGGCGGGTCAAAATCATGTAATTGATGTTGCGGTATTGCCACTTTTGCCCCGCTTTCAGGCGTTTGGCCTGCGGCGACAGCGCGGTGCCGATGGCCTCGTCGATGTCAAAATAATGCGCGGTGAACCAGGGCCAGCCACCGGCCCGTGGCGCGTCGGTGTATTCTGCCAGGCCGCTGCTGAAATACGCCAGATGCTCCACACGGATGTCGCACAAATGCTGCGCATTGAAGCCGCTGAAATCACACAGCGACTCTTCCAGCGTCAGCACACCGTCCTGCAGGGCCAGGGCCAGGGCCAGGCCGGTGAATTGTTTCGACAGCGAGGCCAGATGAAACCGGGTGTCGGGTTTGATCGGCACGCCATGCTCCAGAGACGCCAGGCCGCGGGCGTAAAAACGCGGCGCCGCGCCGCGCCGCGAAATCACCAGAATCGCGCCCGGCCCGTCCACCTCCACGTGTTCAGCCAGCAAGGCTTCGACGGCCGCGCCGGCTGGATCGGATTCGGCCGCGCAGACCACCCCGCCCAGCGCGAGACAGGCAAGCAGCCATGCCTGCAGCCGTCGCTGCCTGCCATTAAGGACTTGATTGGATGACACCGTGCAGACCTCCGTGCGTTGTTACAGGCCATGGATTGTCGCATCGCGCAGCGCACGGCGTTCGTCAAAAACCGCGAATATCTGGACATCCGATCCGCAGAGGACGCGCCTCGGCGCGCGTCATTGAACCGCTCTGCGGCGCCACTCCCAGGCACGCGCCGGGCGCCATTCGGCGCTCGACTCATCCCAGCGATGCACTTGTGTATGGCGCAGGTCATCGTTGATGAACCGCGTTTCATGGCGCATGCGCTGTTGGCTGCCATCGGGCAGATACAGCACGGTGTCAAGAATTTCGTGATCGCCTTCGGGCACCGCCATTTCTCCATGCATGTACGCGCCCTGCCAGGACACCTGCTGGTAGACGATTTTGTCGCTGACCGGGTTGTACAGCATCAGCAGGGTCCAGAACACATGCCGTGAGCCGTCGGCGTTGATCCCGGACAGGGTGCCGTGTGCGTGGTGTCTGTCTGCGCCCAGTGACATTTGCACCACATATTCTTTCGGCTGCAGCCCCTCCGGGGTGTAGTCCGGATTCGCCGTCACCCATTCGCCCGGCGTGACCACATGTTGTGTCAGGTGATCTAAAAAGCGTTGCAGACCGGACGGCGCGGTCTGGGCAACGCCGTCCGCACCCACGGCCAATAAAGCCAGGGCGTACAGCACCGCGATCGAATTGCGCATGTGTTTTCTCCGATGAGTTGAATTCAAACAGCGGCGGACAAAACACCCGCCGGTGAATCATTGGACCACAACGCGGGGCAAAAGTCTTACACGGATCTGTACCCGGCGCTGTTGCGACACCGCACACGGTGGGTGTGTGCCCGCTCCGTTCAATCGGATATTTCCATCGCACCGATGTCCACTCGCCCATGCAACACCCGGTCCTCACCGCTCAGATCGAGCTCACCGGGCCCCCATTGATGTTCAAATCCAGGCAGGCTTTGCAACGGCATGAGACCCCGATTGCGCAACGGCGAATGCGCCTGTAAGGCAAACCAGGGATCCAGCGGAATCACCTGCGGATCCACGTGCAGGTTGTCCTGATTTTGCGTGAAGTGGCCGGTCACTGCGCCGACGTTGTTGTTCAACAAAAACGCGGTGCCGCTTGAATCGGGCGAGCGCATCAGCGACAAATCGCCGCCGTCGTTGTGCCAGAACAGGTTGTTGGCAACGACCGCCTGGGCGCCTTCCTTGATATTAACAGTCAGGCCGGCGTGATCGTATCTGGAGTCGGCGGCGTTGTTGATCAGCGTGTTGTTGACCACGTACACACCGGCGGCGTCATTGAGCACAGCCACCACACCGGACACAACCGACCAGACATGCAGGGTGTTGCCAAAAAACACATTGTTGCGCAACAGCAATTCACCGCCCCCCTCGACCGTGAGTGCCGGGCCCAGGTCGCCCTGGTTGCCGTTGAAAATCAGGTGCTCAAGATGGATGCGCCCGCCGCGGTTGTCATCGACCTGAATGTGTACACCCGCACCACCTGAGTCGTGGTTCAACCAATAGGTATTGCCCCGGGTGATGTGCGCATTGCTGAAGCTGAAGCGATGCCCGTTGTACAGGGCCACTTGCAGATTGCGCCGCTGATTGTCCCCATCGAACACCGTCAGATGCGGGTTGTGCACGTAATCCAGACAGGGCAAACCGTCCGCGTCCAGCCAGCCACCACTGATTTCAACGTCCATGCCGTCGACCACATTGAGCTTAAATCCGGCTTTGCGAAATTGCGTGTAAACACCGATGTGCAGCCGAATTTCATCGTGTTGGTCGTTGCCCGACGCTTCGTCCAGCGCCTGCTGCAATGACTCGCCGTCGTGCACGCAGAATCTTTTCGCCTGCGCTGCGGCCCCGCAAAGAAGTAAAAGCAAAGATAAAAACAATTGTGTATGCATTGGCATCACCTTGAAAATGGAACTCAATCCACAAGATGCCGTGCGGCGCCAAAAACACACATTCAATGGTTTGCACGATGCCATGGATGCAGAACCGCGGAGGAATCTGTACACCCAAAATCACCTCAAAGCGGATTGACCTGAATATTCAGCACCTTGCCGTCGGCGCCGACCGCCAAAAAGCCGAAATCGGTGGCAATCACGTCGTGCATGTCTGCGCCCTCTGTCTTGAATTCATTCCAGTGCACACCATCCCAACTGTACAACACCACGCCGAAACGACCGACCGCTAAAAACATGCGTTGCGTTTGACTCCAGACCACAGACTGCGGCCAGCGCTGGTTGCTCCCCGGACTGGACACCGGCGTCCACTGTTTGCCCTGTGGACTGCTGAGTATGTTGCCGTTGTCACACAGGGCCACGAACAAGTTCAGTTCTGGGCTCCAGCTCACTGCATTGAGCCCGCGCGGACCCACGCTTGACTGCGCCATGTAATTCCAGCTCTGGCCGTTTACGCTGTTGTAGATTCCGGTGCCCACCGCCACGTAGACGCCGTTGCCATAGGCAAAATCATAAAAATTGCCCGCAGGGGATTGGCTGATGCCTGGCGGTATCTGCGCTACGGTATCCCAATGATACCCTCTGCGACTGACCGCAAATGCACTGCCCCGTCCACCCTGTGCACGCACCGTTGCAAAAAACTCACCCCCCATGTATTGCACGGAATACACGCCTTGAGCCAGGTGATGATCACCCCAGGAGCGACCGTCTTTGCTGGTGTACGTGCGTCCGCCGCCGCCACCTCCGATCTCGGGTGAGAAGGCCATGAACTGGCCATTCACAAACTGCAGCGAGTGCATGCCGTAGGCAATTTTTGGCTGAGGGTTGATGTGCGCCCAATGCGTGCCATCGGCACTGCTCACCACGGTGCCATTTGTGCCGACGGCCAGATACTGCGAATTGCCACGGGCCACGCTGTCCAAATTGAAGCTCACCGGTGTTTGCAGCAGACTGGCCTGCACCTGCATCACCCGCAATTCTCCCGGACTGGCACCGGCCTCGCCGAAGGCTTCATTGACCACGCTGAAGGTGCCGAATTTCGCGTTCTCAGGCACCACCACCTTGAGCAGGCTGGAACTGCCCGATTCGGGCACCGCACGGGCACCGCCGTTGAAGATCACGGTGTTTTGTCCGGCTTCGCTGTTGAAGTTTTCACCGTGGATCCACAGGCTGTTGCCCGGCACCACGCCAGCCGGTGTGAATGACTGAATCACCGGTGTGGTGATGGTCAGGCTTTCGTCGCTGAGCGCCGAAGCAACCCCGTCAACCGCCACACTCAGTGGCCCACTCAGTGCGCCTTCAGGCACAGTCACGGTGACGGCATCGCTGCCGTCTTGGCCCTCAGCAGACGTGCCCGCGGGTTGCGCCACCGCAGTGGCGCCGCCGGTGAATGTGACCACAACCTGCCTCGCACTGGCCTTGAGCCGGTGTCCCGAGATCACCAGATTCTGGCCCAATTGCTGCTGCAACGGCTGAATCGCGGTGATTTCTGGCAACGGTTTGAACAATTGCTCAAACACTTCCACGCTGTACTTCTTGCCGCCGGCAACCGTTGGGTCAGGCGTGCCCACAATCACATAAACCCTGTCGCGCGCTGAATCCACTGCCAGTTGACCCGGTGCACCGCTGGTGCCCGTGGTTTTAACCACCGCCTTGCTGTAGCCGTCCACCACATACAGCTGGCTGAATTGACCGCTGGCCGCGTAAATCAGGTTGTCGGACGCGTCGATGGCCAACGCACTGGCCCTGGATGCGCCCGGCACCGAGCCGGACACCACGTTCTGACTGGCGTCAATCACGGTCATTTCAGTGTTCCATGGATTGGCCACGATGACTTCATTGGTGACGGGGTTGTAGCGCGGCATCATCGTGCCATTGCCGAGGGGCACCTTGATCGGCACCGGCACCTGATTTTGTGCAAGCGGCATGCGCACCACAGTGCCGGTTTTTCCCATGGCAAAAAACACATCGCCGCTGCCACTGTCGACATCAAAAAAACCCGTGAAATTGTCCAGCGAGAACGCCCCGGTGGCGCCCGATTTTTGATTGTCGGCCACATCGATCAAGTTGACTTGCCCCAGGCCGCTGCGTGTAAAGGTGTACCCGGGCATGTAGGCGGTGCCGTTGTCCGGATTGTACACCAGCCAACTGCCGCGGTCCTGCAGGTCAAGCGTGCTCAAAACCTGGTTGCTGTTGCCGTCCAGGGTGTAAAAGGTGCCGTTGCCACCGCTGACATACACCCGGCTGTTGGCCGGGTTGACCGCCACCCCGCGCGTCCAGATCACACTCGGGTATTGTGGATTCAACTGCACGATGGCCGATTGGCTCTGTGTTTCACCGTCCAGCACGTACACCGTGCCGTCGTTGTAGTTGGCCACATAAATTTTGTTCAAGGACTCATCCACCGCAATGCCGTTGGGGCTGTCGCCGATGGGGATGGTCACAGCAGAAACACTCAAGGAAAACAACAAGGAAACAACAACGCAAAGCACTGGCATGCGATTTCTCCGGTTCAATACACCCCGGCGCAAGTGGGTCAAGGACGGGTGTGTGGGTTCAAATCAGACGCCCGCGCATCGGGTCTGTCTCGGGCGTCCATGGGGTTATTTTTATGTGCAATATTTATAGCAAAAACCCTGCGGGTTTTCAAATCCACTGATTTGCCGCTCAGCGCAGTCGACAATCGCCATGGCGCGTGCACCGGTCACGCCGGCGCGACCTTTGGGCCGCGCTTCGGACTGTGTTAGAATCCACAGACTGATGGATCAACAACCTGAGTTTTGTGGCGCCCATGACATCGACACAGCAGAATTCACAGCGCCTGTGGAATCGCCGGGAACACCTCACCTTTGTCTTTCTTGCCGCGCCATTCATTTGGATGAACAGCTGGCGTGTGGAACAGTTCTCGCGCATACCCTGGTCCCTGTGGTTGCTCTCGGCGGTTGCCAGTGTGGCTTTTGCTGTCGCACTGTTGTGGGTCAACCGATTGTGCGACCGCTTGTTTCATCGGCGCAGGTCTGAACAGGGACTCAACCTCAGGGAATTGCTTTTACAAGTACTGGCTCAAACCGCGCTTTCGCTGCTGGCGTGGCTGGGGCTGTTGCTGTCCGTTGCTGCCGCGCATGCGCTGTTGTTTGCCTCCGATGAACACAACCATGGCATGCATCTGAATCTTGGGGTGCCGCTGATTTTCATGTTCACCGCCTTGCTGGTGGTCATCGGTTTCATGAAATCCCAGCGCCACGGCGCCCCACCAGCCCTCATCCTCCGCACCGGCAAACGCCGTCACCGAATTCCCCTGAGCGACATCATTTGTCTGTATTCTGAAGACAAGGTCACCCACATTCAGTGCAAAAACCAGGACCTCCACCTCAGTTATCGGTCGCTGAAAGCTGTTTTTCAGTCACACCTGAATGTGCGGGATTTTTTTCAGGCCAATCGCCAGTTTATTGTCAACAGAGCCGCGGTGTCCGGTTGGAAAAGACTGGCAAACAACAACCTGGCGGTGGCGCTGCAGGGCTGTCCGGATTTGGACATCCAGGTCAACAAAAACCGCACTCGCGAATTTCTCAACTGGATCAACGCCTGATTCCGTTTCATCCGTTGCCACTTCCTGTTCGGGCAACTCACCCGCCGCAACCGCGCAAACACGTGCATACTGCCGACTTTCATCGCAATCACAGGCAACGACAACATGCATGCAAAAACCATCTTGCTGGCCCTGCTGGGTCTGACCACCAACGCTTGGACGGCCAACAACGCACCACCAGACATCGCCGCCATGGCCGAATTCTTTCACCATCAACCGCAACGCACAGCCGCAGTCAAAAGCTGGGTCATTTTGCTGCCCGGCAGCAGCGGCTTGACCGTGTTCGGCGATGCCAGCCACTACAGCGGCGTGGCCGATGCACTCAACCAGCGCGGACATGCCGTGATACTGGTGGATTACCAGGCGGCGTATCGCGCCGCAAAACGCCGCGTCAAAGAATCCACCGGTGAGAAAATCAACTGGGTCGCGGAACAGGCCATCGGCTGGGCCCGCGCGCAAGGCCACATTCCCAGTGGACTCAAAGGCGGCATCGTCGGCTGGTCGCTGGCCGCGGAGGGCCTGATCAGGCTGGCCGGACAGCGCGACAAGCTGCAGCGATTAAACATCGCATCCATGGCGCTGTTCTACCCGTCCAATCGCGACGGCCACACGCTCAACAGCCACATTCCGGTGTTGATCCAGAGCGGTGCAATGGATCAGGTCACGCCGGCCGAAGAGATCCAGACCCATTTGAGCGGTGATGCGGATGCGCGCGTGGTGATTTATCCGCAGGCCCACCACGGCTTTGACATCGCCAGCCTGAAGAAAGCCCGCAGCAAACGATTCCCGCCGTTGTTCGGCAAGAAATACACCTTCAAATACGACCCGGCGGCACAACAACAGGCCATGCAAACCCTGTATGCGTGGCTGCAGGACACACTCTGAGCAGGTCATGATGAAAGCCACATGCATTGCAACCCTGCTCAGCCTGTTGTGCTGTGCCTGCACGCCGCCGCGTCAAAACACGCGCATCGACAGCGACGGCGGACAGTATGAATACCTGTTGCAAGGCCCATCCGCCGGCCTCACTGTGGTGCTGGAAGCCGGTCTCGGCGATGACATGAACAGCTTCGCAGAACTGCTGCCGTTGTTGCCATCGCAGCTGCGGGTGTTTGCCTACAATCGCGCGGGCCTCGGCCGCAGCCGCGCCCCGGCACTGGCGGGCGATGGCCTGTCCAGGGTGGGCGCATTGCACGCCTTGCTGCACGACGCCGGCGTGGCCCCGCCGTATGTGCTGGTGGGCCACTCCCTGGGCGGCACGTTGATGGAATTGTTCGCACGGCAACACCCCAACGAAGTGGCCGGTGTGGTGCTGATCGAAGCCCGCGCTGCGGCCTTCACCCGGCTGTGCATTCAACAACGCGCCGCGTTCTGCCAGCCTCCGCGCTGGATGCACCTGTTGCTGCCACAGGCCGCTCGCAAGGAGCTGGCCGCAGCGGCCATGACCGGCGCTCAAATCGAACGGGCGGGCGCGTTTCCTCAGGTGCCTCTGGCGGTGTTGACCGGCCTGCACAAACCCATTGAAGGTGCGGCGTTCAGGCGCGTCTGGTTGAGCACACAAAAGCAATTGGCCGGCCTCTCGGCCACCTCAATGCACAGCCTCTGTGAGGACTGCGGGCATTATCTGCACCGGGAGCGACCGGAACTCATCCTCGCCGCCATTCAATGGGTGGTTGAGCGCGCGGGCCGTTGAGCGTTGACGCCCTGCACTGCCTGATGCTGCGCAGAGCGCGTGGAAGTGATTTCAATTGTGCTGCAATGCCTGAGACCAGGCACCTTGAGTTGGTCACCGGGATTCAGCGGGCATCGGCAACAGCAGCCTCAGTGCATCGGACAACAGCGCCGGAAACACGCTGAGGTGGGTCTGATCCGGCAACACCCGCACCTGCAAATTCAGATCGGGGTAGTGGCGCCGCCGCAGGGCATCCGCCAGGGCCTGCATGTCATCGACCATTTTATTGACGCCGGCGTTTTCCTCTGCGCCGGTGAGCATGACCACGTGCGCGGGCAAATGCGCGTTTTGATCGGCCCAGGCGGCTTCCTGGCGGAAAATGACTTTGTTGTCGTACCACAACGACGGGCTGCCGAGGACGTAGTGGGAAAACAGGCGTGGCCGGGTGAACAGCACATGCGCGCCGAGCAGACCACCGAATGAATGCCCGACAAACACGCGCTGCGCCGGATCGATGCGGTATTTCTCTT
>JBNLBT010000103.1:0-11679 GCA_050303435.1 Marinicellaceae bacterium | reverse complement strand
CGAGGTGCTCAGGCCGTTCAGGTCAAGGGTCAGGTAGCTGGTGTCGCTGGCGCCATCGAACAGCACCAGGATCATGCCGGAAGTGTCGGTGTTGCCCACGCCGCCGTCGTACAGTTCAATGAATTCAGCGGTGGCGCTGAGTGCGTCCATCTCGTTGATGATCATGAACGGGGTGGGTGGATTGCCGGCGCCGGCGTTGGGTGTGGGCGTGGCTTCGGCAAAGGTGTTGTTGGTGTCTTCCGAGGTTTCATCGTGGCCGTTGACACTGTTGCCGCCGCTGCCGGTTTCAGTGCCTTCGGTCAGGTCCACCCGCTGCCAGGTGAAGCCAAAGGCGTGCCCGCTGGTGTCAACCACCGCTTGTGAGCCGGTGGCGGTGTCGTTGAGGTAGCTGCTGGTGGTGCTGCCGGCGTCCGGACCGTCGATGGCCACGCCGGTTTTGTCGACCGCTTCCACGCGGTCGCCCCACAGCACGTAGTCCATGTCCTGCACCAGATCGCTTTGCCCGTCCCAGTGATACAGAATCATCACCTCGCCGTCGTTGGTCAAACCACCTTGCAGGTTGATCGATCCGGGCAGGGCTTCGCGCATGTCGGCGATGCCGTCGGCGGCGCTGTCTTCAAACAGTTCATAGGTCGGGTTGACGCCGTATTGGGCAAAAAAATCGTCTGAACCGGTCAGCGCCACGGTTTGATATTCGCCGGCGGCAATCACTGCGCCGTCGGGAAAGCGCGCGTGAAAATCCGCGAAACCGCCGCCGCCGGCGTCGGCCAGCACGCCGGTGACGATTTTGTAGTAGTACACGCTGCCGCCGGAAAAGGTGGCGTCGGTCAGGTAAACGTCGCTCAGATCCACCGGTGTGGCGCCGCTGTTGTGGATTTCGATGAATTCACCGTTGGTCGGGGTGACCGCGATTTCAGTGATCAGTACATCGCCCAGATCGGCGTGCGCGCCGGTGGCGGCGGCCAACAGGGCCAGCAGGATTTTTTTCATGGTGTCGCCAAAGATAGAGAAAATTCGGCGGGCATTTTAGCCAAAATGCCCGCGTTTGTGTGGATTTTCTGTGCTTTGGCTGGCTTTGCGACGGTGCCGATAGGAGAAAATGTTAACAGGCCCTAGTCGGTCGGGGTTAAAAAACGCTGCAGCACCACCAGCGCCGCGCCCAGTCCCAGCAACAGGCCGCCGAACAATGGCATCAGGAAAAACAGCGGCAGGCCCAGCGCCAGCAGCGCCAGTCCTTTGGCGGTCAGGTCCGGTCGAGTGTGGCCGAACGCGTCTTGCGCGCCGCTCAGGTAGGCCAGCAGGTAATCCAGGCTGAGTTTGCCGCCGCCGCGGAACAACAATGGCATCAGCATCACCAGAAACAGCAGCGGCAGTTTGAAGTTGCCGGCGCCTTTGTTGGATATCGCGTAGCCTTGCCACAGTTCAGCCAGCGAACCCCATTCGGCCGGCCAGTGCACCGCCGCGGTGGCCACTGCGGTGATCACGATCAATGAGAACGCGGCGAATCGGGTGAACAGCCCCAGCAACAGCAACACCGCGCCAATCAGTTCGCCCCAGGTGGCCATGAACCAGGAGATGTTGGCTGGGATTTCATGAAATGGCCAGGGAAAATTGGATTGGATCGTGCCGAACCAGTTTTCGCCGTTGAGTTTTTGCGTGCCGGCTTCCCAAAACTCCCAAAACAGGATCAGCCGCAAAAACAGCGGCGGCAGCCATTCGCCGGTGGCGTTCAGGCGCGCGGTCAGATTCAGCCACAGTTGTTTGCTGGTGTTGATGACGGACATGATGTGCTCCTCTCGTTGTTCATTATTGGTTATCTCTGAAAAAAGACCGTCCTGGCTTTTTTCAGGGTCGGTCATAAAACATTGACCGTTCAAGTGCGATTGAACGGATGTTTTATGACCTCACTTGAGCCAAATGGCTCAAGGTGGCACGTCCCTGTGCCACGAATGTTATCTCTGAAAAAAGACCGTCCTGGCTTTTTTCAGGATCTTCATAAAACATTGCCCCTTCAAGTGTGATTGAACGGATGTTTTATGACCTTGCTTGTGCCCCATGGCTGCAGGTGGCACTTCGCTGTGCCACGCTGATGACGCGCCAAATGCACTGTGGCATCGTTGGACGGGTCGATCGGTTGGTAAAAATAGTGTATTTGTTCTATGAATCAATCACTTGCATATCGTTCAATTGCTGGGCGTTACGCTGTCCACAATCACGTCCTTGCGCCACCAGTCGTGCATCAGCTGCAGACCGAAATCAATCACCGCATCGACGTCTTCACGGCCCCAGTCACTGGCCATGCGCTGCAACACTTGCTCGGACGATTGCCCGCGGTTGGCCTGCAAGCGGGAAAACAACTGCGCGCTGGCCGGATTCAGGCGGCTGAAATGTACGCGGTCGTGGCGATTGCGGTAGACCAGCATGAACAGCGGTTCGGCCAACGGCGATTGCGGTTGCTGAGCGGCGCTGATCTGGTGCACCGGGTAGCGGTATTCATGCAGTTCGGCCAGCTCGGAGATCACCGCGCGGCCGCTGCGCAACATGTCGGCATCGAGCGCGTCGTTGGGGGCAATCTCGGCGGTGTTTTTTTCCAGGTGCAGCTCCAGCCATTCGTAATGCGCCAATTCCGCCAGAAACGGTTTATCCTGCGGCAATACCGTGCCGTCCAGCCAGCGCATGAACTCGCGTGGGATTTCTGGAAAATAGGGGGTTTTGTTGTGTTCCTTGCGAAAAAAACCGCGCACCAGCGTTCGCCAGCCGGCCTCGTCGTACAACTCCCGCATCACCGGAAAGGAACCGGCCAGCAGGCCCGAGATGCTGTTGATGAACAGTTCGCGGTAGATGTTCACGCGGCGGTCTTCCACGCCGGCCGGGGCCGGGTGATTTTCGGGGTCGCGGATGTGCGCTGCAAAAGCCCGCTGAGTGTCTTTGAAATGTGCCATCAGGCCCTTTGCAGTTGCGTTTGGGCCCGCGCGAAACGCTGCTGCAGGCGGTCTATGCGCGACACTTCAGCCAGCAGTTCCGCAACCGCCGGGAAATTAAAATCGCGTTCCAGCAGCGTGGGGTGCACGCCGTGCAGCGCGTAGGTTTGCTCCAGAATATCCCACACCGATTCGATGACTTCCGCGCCGTGGGTGTCGACGATCAGGTCTTCGGCCTCGTTGTAGTGACCGGCGATGTGAATGTACACCAGCTTGTCGGCCGGGATCTGTTGCAGATATTCTATGGGGTCGTAGCGGTGATTGATGCTGTTCACATAGATGTTGTTGACATCCAGGTGCAGCAGGCAATCGGCCTGACGGATCACCGCGTTGAGAAATTCGATTTCCGACATTTCACTGTCGGGATGGGTCAGATAATAGGACACATTTTCCATGGCAATGCGTTCGCCGAGGATGTCCTGGGTTTTCAGTATCCGGTCCACCACATGCCGCACCGCGGCTTCGGCCGTGAACGGAATCGGCATCAGGTCGTACAATTGACCGCCGTCGGTGCAATAGGACAGGTGCTCTGAGTACAGCGGCGCATTGATTGCGCGTTTGAACTGACGCACCGCGCGGATGAATGTTTCATTCAGTGGATCCGGTCCGCCGATGGACAGGGACAGGCCGTGCAAAACGATCGGGTATTTCTCCGCGTATTCGCGCAACTGCCGGGCACTGCGGCCACCGAGTGTCATCCAGTTTTCCGGTGCCACTTCCATGAATGCGACCGGGTCCAGGTCGCCGTGGTTTTGAAACGGGCCCAGCAGGGCCCGTCTCAATCCCAAACCGGCGCCAGCCAATTCAAGTTGCGCTGAATTCACCGGTCAATGCCTGTGTTCAGGCCGCGCCGCATTTGCCTTCGGCTTTTTTATCGCCGCCGCATTTGCCTTCGGCTTTTTTGTCGCCGCCGCATTTGCCTTCACCGCATTTGCCTTCGGCTTTTTTGTCGCCGCCGCATTTGCCTTCGCCGCATTTGCCTTCAGCGTCTTTGTCTTCGCCGCACTTGCCTTCACCGCATTTGCCTTCGCCACATTTACCTTCGGCGTCTTTGTCTTCGCCGCACTTGCCTTCACCGCATTTGCCTTCGCCGCATTTGCCTTCGGCTTTCTTGTCTTCGCCGCACTTGCCTTCGCCGCATTTGCCTTCGGCGTGTTTGTCGCCACGGACATCAATGTTTTTGTAGCCGTCTTGCAGGTCGTCCTGGCTGAACGGGTTGTTGCCTGCAACGGCGCTGGTACACAGCGCTGTGGTGGCAACGACAGCGGCCATGGCCTTGGCCACGGGCTTCAGGTTGGTGATAGTCTTTGACATATTAATCTCCTCCGCAGGAATTGGGGTTAATGAGTGTTCACCGCATGCCTGTCACGCGGTGAAGAACATGGTCGCATACAAAATTAAAAAAATCTGTAACAAAATTCTAAAATTTTGTCGACACAATCACAAATTACGTGTGATCCCGCCCGATTAGACCACTCTTGTGGGAAAAAAATTTCATTGCTTTGTAAACAAGCGTGTCGTCGCAGAGTCAGTGAATGCGACGTTTGCAGGAGGGACTGGGGGATTTATGGGGTGCGCGGCGGTCCGTTGCAGCCGCTCGCGTCGGCTGCAACGGTGGCCAAATTTCAGCGCGGTGCGGCCAGGTCTTTGAGCACTGCGGCCAGGAAACGGGCGGCTTCTCCGCCGGTGGCGGCGCGGTGATCAAAGGTCAGTGACAACGGAATGACGCGGTGCACTTCCATGCCACCCATCACCGGCACCACTTCGTGACGCAATTTGCCGGCGGCCACGATGGCCACGCACGGCGGGGTGATCACCGGTGTGGCGTAGCGCCCGGCAAACACACCAAAATTGGACAGCATCAGGGTGAAATCCTTCATGTCTTCCGGCGCGATGGCGCGGTTTTTGACTTTGTCCTTGATGGCGTTCATGTCGGCGCGGATGTCGTCGGCGCTCTTGCGCTCGCAGTTGCGCACGGTCGGTACGAACAGCCCATCGGGTGTGTCCACGGCCAAGCCAATGTCAACGTGACTGATCAGGCGGCGCGCCAGTTTGTCGCCATCGAACCAGGCATTCAGTGCCGGTTCGGCGCGTGCGCCGGTGACCAACGCGCGGATCAGGCGCGCGGTGATGTCTTCGCCGGGCTGCCAGGCATGGATGTCGGCGTCGTCCATCAGGGTGGTGGGCACCACCTGCTGGTGTGAGGCGCTCATGGCGCGCGCCATGGTGCGACGCGTGCCCTTGACCTGTTGCCATTGGTCGTCGGCCTGTGCCGGCGCAGGGGCCGGGGCCGGTGCAGCCGCTCTGGGCGGCGCGGGCGGTGCTTTGGCCACCGCCGGGCGGTTGTCCGATGCACTCAGGGGCAGCTCGGTCTGGTGTTCTTTGGGGGCCGATTCGGCGGCTTTCTTGACATCACTGGGCCGGATCACGCCGCCTTCGCCGGTGGCGGTGACGTCGGCCAGGTTGACCTTGAGTTTTTTCGCCAGTGCGCGCACCGCCGGGGTGGCTTTTTTGCCACCAAAATCGTGCGAGTCGTCGATCACGGCGTCGGAGGATTCCATCTGGCCGACCACGGTGCCTTTGCTGTCGCTGGCGCGATCCGCAGCCACCGGCTCATCGTCGCCGTTCAGATCGTCGAGCACTTTTTGCGCGTCGGCGCGCAGTTTTTCCACCGAGTCTTCGTCGTCATCGGTTTCGGCCGCAGGCGCCACCGCGCCGTCGCCTTCAACGGAAAAATCGATCAGTGGAGCGCCGGTGTCAATCACGTCGCCGGGTTGTCCGTACAGTTTGATCACCGTGCCGTCCATCGGTGCCGGCACGTCCACCACCGCTTTGGCGGTTTCCATGGACACCATGGGTTCATCGGTTTTTACTTTGTCGCCGACCTTGACGTGCCATTCGACGATTTCCGCGTCCGGCAGGCCTTCGCCGAGGTCTGGTAAATTAAAAGTTTTCATGACACCTCCAGCACTTGGTTGACGGTATTGAGTATGCGCGAAACACTCGGCATGTATTTCTTCTCCATTTTAAACAGCGGCATGATCACGTCGTAGCCGGTCACGCGCTTGACCGGTGCGTGCAGGTCATACAAGCCCTGATCGGCCAGATTGGCGGCGATTTCTGAGCTCAGGCTGCAATGCCTGGCGGCTTCCTGGATGATCACGCAGCGGCCGGTTTTGGCCACCGATTCATGGATGGTCTGCATGTCCAGCGGGCTGACCGTGGCCACGTCGATGACTTCGGCGGAAATCCCTTGCTCGGCCAGTTTGTCCGCCGCTTCCAGGGTTTCCTTGATCATCGCGCCCCAGGACACCAGGGTGATGTCGCTGCCTTCGCGCAGCACAAAACACATGTCCAGCGGGTATTCTTCGCCGTCGTCGGCGACTTCTTCCTTGTTCAGGTGATAGATCCGCTTGGGCTCCAGAAACAGTACCGGATCGGGGTTGCGGATGGCCGCCAGCAACAAGCCGTAAGCGCGCGAGGGCGAGGAGGGGATCACCACGCGAATGCCGGGCATGTGGGCAAACATGGCCTCGGTGCTTTCCGAATGGTGTTCCGGCGCGTGGATGCCGCCGCCGTAGGGCGCGCGAATCACCAGCGGGCAACTCATGCGGCCGCGGGTGCGGTTGCGCAGGCGCGCGGCGTGACAGATGATTTGTTCCACCATCGGGTAGATGAAGCCCATGAATTGTGCTTCGGCCACCGGCTTCATGCCTTGCGCGGCCATGCCCACGGTGAGGCCGGCGATCATCGCTTCGGCCAGCGGGGTGTCGATCACGCGGTTTCACCGAAGCGCTGTGCCAGGCCGTTGGTGGCGCGGAACACGCCGCCGTTGATGCCCACGTCTTCGCCCAGAATGCACACGTCCCGGTCGTGTTCCAGTTCGTGCGCCAGGGCCATGGTCACGGCTTCAACCAGGGTAATTTTAGCCATTGTTTTCCTCCTGCAGTGCCGCTGCGCGCTGGGCTTCCAGGTCGTGCGGCAATTCCGCGTACATGTAATCAAACATGTCGCTGACCGCCGGCGGCGTGGTGTTCATGTATTCCTCAACCGCTTTGGCCACTTCGTCCTTGCACGATTCAATCAGGGCGGCTTCGGCTTCGTCGTTCCAGTGCCCTTGCGCGGTCAGGTATTTGCGCAGGCGTTCAATCGGCTCAAACTGGCGCGCGTTGTCGACCTCGTCGTTGGGCCGGTAGCGCGAGGCGTCGTCGGCGGTGGTGTGGTCGCTGAGGCGGTAGGTGATGGCTTCAATCACGCTGGCGCCCTTGCCTTCGTGTGCGCGCTTCAGCGCGGATTTGACCGCGGTGTGCACGGCGATGTAGTCGTTGCCGTCCACTTGAATGCACGGCAGGCCGCCGGCGATGCCTTTCTGCGCCAGGGTTTTGGCGGTGTTCTGTTTGCTGCGCGGCACCGAGATGGCCCACTGATTGTTTACGATCACCAGCACCAGCGGCAGGCCGAAGGCGCTGGCCGCGTTGATGGCTTCCATGGTGTCGCCCTTGGAGCTGCCGCCGTCGCCAACCACGGTGACCGCGGCGCGTTCTTCGCCGCGCAACTTACACGCCAGCGCCGCGCCGGCCGCGTGCATGCACTGCGTGGCGATCGGTACACACCAGGGAAAATCGTGCGCCGGACCGGAGAAATTGCTGCCGCGCTCGTCGCCGCCCCAGTACAGCAGGATTTCGGACATTTTCACGCCGCGATAAAATTGCGCGCCGTATTCACGGTACATGGGCGCGAAGATGTCGCTTTCCCGCATCGCCGAGCCTATGCCGATGTGCGCGGCCTCATGGCCCAGGCAGGACGCGTAAGTGCCCAGTTTGCCGGTGCGCTGCAAGGCCACCGCCTTGTGATCGAAGGTGCGGGTCAGCACCATCAGCCGGTAAATGGATTTGAGGTGATCAAAATCGCGCGCGATTTTCGGTACTTTGGTGCCGATCAGTTCGCCCTCGGGCGACAGATACTGCAGGTAATCAATACTGAATGAAGCAATGTTTGCCAAAACAATTCTCCCTGGTTCGGACTTAAAAACGACGGGCGCACTGGCGGCAAATGAACCACCCGGCGCGCGCGGATGAGGCCCTGTCGAAGGAACCGTGTGCGCGTCGCATGAATGGCATTGCTCGGGTTATGACTTTATAATAGCCGTTTGGAAAAACCGGCCCATCATCTGAATTATCGGGCGGCCATTATAATGTAAATTCAGCAAAAAATCAGGTAAAACATGAGCAATGATGAAAATTTAAGATCGCTGGAGTCCGACATCAAATTGAACCTGTCGGAAAAGAAAAACTACGGCGGATACCTGCACCTTGACCGCGTATTGAATGCCCAATTTCCGCTCAGCGATCCGCCGCATCACGACGAAATGATGTTCATCATCCAGCACCAGACCTCGGAGTTGTGGCTCAAGCTGATTGTGCATGAATTGTCGGCCGCGATTGATCTGATCCAGGGCGCCCGCCTGGACCGCGCGTCGAAAATTCTGGCGCGCGTCAAACAGGTGCAGCGGCAGCTGTTTGAACAGTGGGCCGTGCTGGAAACCCTGACGCCGAGTGAGTACATGCAGTTTCGTCACGTGTTCGGCAATGCCTCCGGATTTCAATCCGTCCAGTACCGCTGCGTGGAATTTCTCCTGGGCAATAAAAACAGCGCCATGGTCAAGGTGTTCCCCGCCGCATCGGCGTCGCGCAAACTGCTTGAAAAGGTGTTGCACGAACCGAGTGTTTACGATGTGTTCATCCGGCATTTGCGTGAACACGGCCACGCGGTGCCCAAAGCCTGCGTTGAGCGCGACTTTTCGCAACCGCACACTGCTCAGGAATCACTGGTCGAGGTGTTCGTCAACATCTACCGCGAGCCGGAAAAATACTGGGACGAATACGCGCTGTGTGAACAGCTGGTGGACGTGGAGGAATCGTTTCAGTTGTGGCGCTTCAGGCACATGAAAACGGTCGAGCGCATCATCGGCTACAAACAGGGTTCGGGCGGCTCATCCGGCGTGGGGTTCTTAAAGAAAGCACTGGACCTGACGTTTTTCCCGGAATTGCTGATGGCGCGCACACGTTTGTAGGATTGACGACCAGCGATTCCCGGTTGCCTGGCGCCGCACCGCCTGCGCCGGACAAGCCAGCGGGCCTGCGGTGTGACGCAAAGTGTCTATAACTCCGAAATGAACTGAAACTGGTGGCAGCCGATTTTGCGGAACGTGCCGGAGGGCACGCGGGTCTGGTGCGATGCCAGCAGCTCGCTGGCCTCGCGGTTGAAGCGCGCCATCAGGGCCTGCAACTCATCCATCACCGCCTGTTGGCGGTTTTGCGGGATCTGGTCGCTGACGATGGTTTGCTGCACCAGGTTGTCTTCACCCTCGTGCGAAAACATCATCTGATCAAACGTCTGGAACAGGCGGCGAGTGATGATGTCCACTTCATCGGCCAGGCGCCGCTGCTCATTCAGTTTCTCATCCAGCGCCAGGTTCAGCTTGAATTGATCGGCCGATTTTTTGCGGATGTAGCCGTTCGCGATCAATTCCGTGATCACCGCCCCGGCGCGCACGTGACCGGCGTGAATATTATCAATGATTTCAATTAGTTGGCTGGCATTAAAAAACAGCGATTGTTGGCGGTCGCTGTGGCGTTTAAGGGCCAGCAGCAGCACGTCCATTTTGTTCAACGGCTGGCGGTTGTATTTGTGCTGGTCGTTGCGGTATTCGGCGATGGTGCGGCGGTCCATGCCGGTGCGGATGGCGATGGCCTGACTGGTGACCTCGATGTCGTCTTCCTCGAGCAACTCTTCGGCGGCCTGGATGAATGCGCGCTGGATGTTTTTCTGAAATTCATTGCAATGCACGCCGAATTTGATCACCATCTTGCACACGGGAATCAGGGCTTTTTGCAGTTGCACTGGGCGTCTTGGGTCATTGATATGCTGGGTTTCCATGGTTGTCTTCAGACCGCCTCCATCGCGGCGTGCACATATTTGTACACAATCTTATCACACGGAAATTCTGGTGTAAAATCTGCATCAACTGTTGGTTAAATTATAGATAATCTCTCATTTCGCAATTGGTGGTTAGCCAACAGCAGGGACGGGTTAAAACCCATCCCGGCGGTCACGATCTGACGTCGTGATCGCTCCCAAAGGTGGGGCAATAAAGAGTTTTGTGGGTTGACGTTTTGTCTCTTTGTTGCTTCGCCTTTTTTAATGCCCGTTTCCCCGATAGTTCCATCCCTGCGCTTCAGGCACCGGCTTTGTCCAGGCTGTTTTGTTTGAAATGTTCGGCCTCTTTGAACAGCCAGTCCCGAATCACCGCAAACTTGGTGTTGGTCTGATGATCGGCCGGGTAGACAAGATAATAGGCCATTTGGCTTTTCAGCCGGGTCTCAAACGGCGCCACCAGCACGCCCCGGTCGATGTCGTCCTGCACCAGCGGCGTGCGTCCCAGGGCGAAGCCCTGATTGTTTTCCACTGATTCGAGCATGGTGACGGTGTGGCTGAAACGCGTGCCGCGCAGTTGCGACTCGGGGCTGATGCCGGCGGCATTGAACCAGTCGTGCCAGTCTTCGGTGGCGTAATCCTCGTGCAGCAGCTGCATCGACAGCAGATCGATCGGCTCCAGCTTGCGGTCGAGTTTCTTCCACAGCCGGCGCGAACACACCGGAAACACCTCTTCGGTCAGCAGCAATTCACTTTCCAGGTTGGGGAAACGGCCGTTCTTGCTGTAACGAATCGCCACATCGCAATCATCTTTTTTGAAATCCACCAGCGATTCAAACGCGGAAATGCGCAGATCGATGTCGGCGAATTCCTGCTGAAAACGCCAGATGCGCCGCGACAGCCATTTGGTGGCAAACGAAGGCAACACCGAAATGTTCAGGGTGCCGCTGGAATTCTGGTTGCTCAGCTGCCGCGTGGCCTGTTCGATGCGTTCCAGGGACTCGCGAATGGACATCAGGTATATCTTACCTTCCGTGGTCAGTTTCAGCGCGCGGTTGTAGCGCTTGAACAGCGGCACGCCGGTGGCCTGTTCCAGGCTTTTGATCTGGTGTGAAACCGCGGCCTGGGTGACGTGCAGTTCGTGCGAGGCTTTGGTGAAACTCAGGTGCCGCGCCGAGGCTTCAAAGGCTTTCAGGGCGCGCAGGGCCGGGATGTGCTTGTATTTATGGGTCATCGGGCTGATTTCGGGGGTTTCGCATTAGTGTAGTTTATCCGAACGATAAAAACAATTCGTTTGTCTTTGCCATTCAAAGGCTTAGAATAGCCCGCGACCAAGTTTCAAACGCGCTGAAAAAAAAATTTCTTTTTTTCTGAACCATTTTGGCTTGATGTGTTCTAAAGCGTTGTATTTGGTTGATAAGTCGATGATCACTCCCGATTTATCTGAACAAGTACACGTCGGGTTTCTCGACCACTCCCGGCAAAGGATTATTTTCATTGTCAGAAGGACTATTCTGCACGGACGCACAAATGTGACTTATGTCACAAATCCTGAAAGAGGTGCCGAGGTTTTCCTCCCTCTTCCTCGGCACTCACTTAAAAGGCGCCTTCGGGTGCCTTTTTTTTTGGGGGTGTGTCTGGCATGCGGGGTGGTTGCACCGGTAGGGCTTGTCCTGACGCTCAGATGCTGGGTCTTCACTCAATCCATGGCGAAGGCGTCCGGGGTGTGGATTGCTGCCACTGCGCGTGCACCGCTCCGAAC
>JBNLBT010000102.1:0-11750 GCA_050303435.1 Marinicellaceae bacterium | reverse complement strand
AACAGCAGCAGGAAGATGAAATCCTGCGGTTTGAATCGCGTGAGGAAATCCTTAAACGGATTGACCAGAGTTTGTGTCAAGGTGGCCAGTTTTTTACGTTGCACCGCATATTCCGGCATCATCAGCGTGGTGATCATGCCCAGCAGCATGGCCAGCCCGATGGAGCCAAAGGCGATGCGCCAGCCGAGGTGTTCAGCCAGCACCAGCGGCAGAGACACGCCCACGAACTGCGACAGTCGATAAAAAATGATGAAAAAACCGGTGCCACCACCCATTTCATCGTCGCTCAAAAATTCGCGTCGATGCGCATCAATAACGATGTCCTGGGTGGCACTGAAAAACGCCAGCAACAGCATCAGCACCACGATGGTGTTGAGCTGCGCGACCGGATCAAAGCCGCCAAAAGCCAGAAACACGGCAAACAGGAACAACTGACACAACAGAATCCATCCACGCCGCAGCGTCAGCACCGGCGCGCGGTAGCGATCAAACAGCGGGGCCCACAGAAATTTAAAGGTGTAGGGCATGCCGGTCAGCTGAATCAGACCGATGGTCGCCAGATCCACACCGCTTTCCCGCAGCCAGATCGGGATGGTGGAAAGTATCACAAACAGGGGCAGGCCGGAAGAGATGCCGAGCAAGGCCAGGACGAACAATTTGGTCGGATAACTGTGGTGCAAATCAATTCCTGGAAAAACGAATATTTTAGCATGACTCTGGCCGCGACCTTATGGTAAAGTGGACGGCAAATCAAATGGATACAGGCTGAATATACACAGAATGATTAGCAGTGATCAACTGAAAGAATACTACCCTTTCAATAATTTCGAGGACAAGTTTTTTCCCTTGCTGATCAACGAAGTGAAGGCCTACACACTGCACAAGGGCGCCAAGCTCTATTCAGCCAACAAAAAATCCAAATTCACCAAATTTCTGCTCAAAGGCGAAGTGCACATCAAACGCGCCGACGGCCGTGAAAAAACCATTAAATCGACCTCGCTGCAGTCCAAATACCCGCTCGGCGACGGCAACAAACGCAACCGCTTTGATGCGGTGGTGAATTCGGCCCAGGCCGAGGTGTTCCGCATCAACTCCACGCTGCTGGATCATTTTCGCGTGTGGAACAATCTGTACGTGGATTCCAGCCCGGATTCACCACTGCGCGGTCACGACAGTTACGACTGGGTCATCGGCCTGTTGAAAAGCCGCACCGTGCAAATGCTGCCGGAAGGCCACATCGATCAGATCTTCAAACAGCTCAGCGCGCGACCGGTGCAACAGGGTGAAGAGGTGATCTCCGAGGGCGAAGCCGGCAATTACTGTTACATCATCGCCGACGGCACCGCCGACGTGTACAAATGCCAGGCCGAAGGCGAAGCCAAAGTCGCCAGCCTGGGCAAAGGCGCTTTGTTTGGAGAAACCGCGCTGATCAGCAAGGAACCGCGCAACGCATCGGTGCGCATGAGTTCCAACGGCTTGCTGATGTGCCTGCCCGGCGAACAGTTTTCCGCCCTGCTGAAAAGCCACGTGGTGCGCTGGGTCACGGCCGAAACCACGCTGGAAAAAATCGCCAGCGGGGCCACTCTGCTGGACGTGCGCGAACCGGATGAATTCCAGAATCTGGGCATCCAGGGCGTGATGAACATTCCGATCACGCGCCTGCGCGAAAACATCAAACACCTGGACAAAACCCGCGAAATCGTGACCTGCTCGCAACTCGGATCACGCAGCGCCACCGCGGCCTTCCTGTTGGCCACCAAAGGTTACGACGTCTACGCCCTGCAGGGCGGCATCAATTCCCTGCTGCGCGCCCTGGACATCTGAACGGATCAAGCGTGCATGACGCCCCAAGGCGCTCGAACGCTCATTCCAAACCCGTCGCGAAAATCAAATCACTGACGTACACATAGGCCGCCCCCGTGGGTTGACCATCGATGTTGTCGGCGAACGGCGCACCGATCACCCGCTGGTCCTGCGTCAGCGCCACCGAACGACCAAAATTCGCATCCACGCTGGCATCCCGGGCCGTCATTTCCGCCGTTAAAGTCCAACCGGTTGTGCCAAGTTCAAACAAATACGCCGCGCCGGCGTCTTCACCGGCCAGATCACTCAAATGCGCGCCCAACAGGGCGCGGTCCTGGTGCAGCGCCACGCTGTATCCCACCGCATCGTGTGCAGCGACGTCATCCACAATCAACTTGTCGCTTTGCAGCCAGGCCGTGCCGTCCCAGTCAAACACATAGGCGGCACCGCCGTTGACGGCCGCATCGTCGCAGCCCCAACAACCGATCAGGGCGCGATCTCCGTGCAGCGCCACGGACAAACCGAACTGATCGAAATCATCGCCATCGGACGGCAACAAACGGACCTGCTCGCCCCACACCCCGTTGACCCGCTCAAACACATAGGCCGAACCCGACTCCGAACCCAAGGCATTGTCGGTGTAAGTCCCGATCAGCGCGCGCTGGCCGTTTACACTGAGTGCGTGGCCGAAAAAAAACTGATGACCGGGTTGACTGGCGGTCAACTTGTCCACCTGATTCCAGGCATTGCCCTCCCGCTCAAACACATACACCGCGCCGGCATTGGTGATCTGCAATACATCGTGTCGGGGTGCGCCAATCAGAATCTGGTCACCGTAGACGCCCACCGCATGGCCAAATTGATCGCTGTCCAAGCCGTCTGCGGGCGACAGTTTCTGCATTTGCTGCCACTGCCCATTGACGCGTTCAAACACATAGGCCGAGCCGCTTTCAAATCCGCCGTGGTTGTCGTACAACGCGCCCACCACCGCGGTGTCGCCCGACACCGCCACAGCCGCTGCAAAAAAATCACCGGACGCGCCGTCGTCCGCCAGCAATTGTTGCTGTTCATGCCACAGCCCCTGATCCAGGCGGTACAGGGTCGCGGCACCAGTGCTGTTCAGTGTGGCCCGGGGCGCGCCGACGATCATCCACTCGCCGCTCATCGACACCGCCTGGCCGAAATCGATGGCATCTTCGGGGTCCGCCAAGCGCAGCTTAACCTGGGCCAGCGCGTTGCCAGTGCCAAAAACCTGAGGCGACTCAGCGTGAATCTGACCACTGCAGTCCAGCAACAACGCGCCGAGGGCCGCTCTGCACCATGTACGGGCGGTGCCGTGGCGCCGCGAATTTGATATCAAGTAAACCATGTTCTCATCTCCAATGTGTCAGTGCTTGTGCACGGCCTGTGGCCGCATGTGTTCCCCTGTACGCAATGACGCCTGGTTTGCTGTCAAAAGAATGCTCACGTTCATGCGGCCGGTCGATGCATTGAGTCATCTGTCTCTCATGTGATGGACCGATTCTGTCTAAACCGTGGATGCCGTGAAAGCCGTGCAACAGCACATGCGGTTAAAATTTTCTGGCGGAAAAGTGCAAAAATAACGATGATGAAAATAACAAGAATGAAAAACAAGGGCGCTGCGCCGCCGCGCCTGGCATCCGCGAAGCAACAGGAGAACATTTTGGGCAAAACCAAACGCATGCAATTCACCCTGCGCAGCCTCGGCCTGGCGGTCTGCGGACTGGCCACTGCACAGGCGCGCGAAACCCTGAACATCGATGCCGCACTGCACCCGCTGAATGAATCCCTGCTGGCGGTGTGGTCTGTACCGGAGTCGGCCAGCGCCATGAACCGCGTGCCGGCCTGTGTGATTGTGCACGGCTCTGGCGGTTTGTTTCGCGAGAACGACCCAGGCGAGGACTGCGACGCCACGGTCGAAGGCATGGAAAACAATTTTGCCACCCTGATGAGCGCGCTGGAACAGCGCGGCGTGGCGGCGCTGGCGCCGTCCAGCTTTGCCTCCCGAGATGCGCGCTTCTGCGAAGACAACGACGACGATTATTTCCAATTCGTTGCGCCGCCGCTGCACAACCCCGGGGACGGCGTGCCGGCGCGCGATACCGCCTATAAAATTCGCCGCATCCTGACCCGCACACTGGACGTGTACGCCGCCACGCAATTTCTCTGCCAGCAGCCGGAGGTGGACTGTCAACGCCTGTGCCTGATCGGCACCTCCAACGGCGGCAGCGCGGTGGTCACCTTGAGCGCCAACGACCTGGGCCGCCATCTGGCGGAATTCGCCGACGGCGCGGTGCAGCGCAAACACGAAAGCAACGGCGCCTTTGCCGACCGCAGCACGGCACTGATGAATTACCCGGCACTGCCCGCGGGCATTGAAAGCAGCCTGCAAAATCGCCCTCTGCCGCGCTTCACCCAGGCCATCTCACCCGGTTGCGGTCTGCGCAATCTGATCCCCAACGTCACCGCCGACGAGGACGATTTCATCTTCCCCGAACACCTGAATGACCTGTATTACCCGGCCGCACCGGTCGAACTGCATCTGGACATTGGCCAGACCGACGACGTGCCCGATCAATGCCACG
The DNA here is from genome assembly GCA_050303435.1 of Marinicellaceae bacterium. Lineage (GTDB taxonomy): Bacteria > Pseudomonadota > Gammaproteobacteria > Xanthomonadales > Marinicellaceae > JBNLBT01. The sequence continues at coordinate 7,341 of JBNLBT010000102.1, read as the reverse complement.
GCAGCGGCCTGCGCGCCGTGCAGGCGGCCGATTTTGAAGCCCTGAGCGGCACCCAGCCCAGCCGCTACCTGCCGCAAATTTACCCCGGCGCCGGCCACAACCTGGTCGGTGAAAACACCGCCGAAATCTTGGACAAACTCAACGCCCTGATCGACCTGCACTTCTACCCGCCGATTTTTGCAAACGGGTTTGAAACTGAGAATTAAATTTGGAACCACGCATTTCCATAAAATTCAGGCTAAAAAAAACCGGGCATGTGCCCGGTTTTTTTGTGTAGTGCATGAAGACCGTTACACCGTGAACAAATCCAGAAAATCGGAGATGTTCATGTCGGCGAATTGGCGCGGATCGGCCACGGCGCTTTGAATTTGCGCGACCTGTTTGGCCGGCAGGTGGTCGGCGATGGCGTGGCTGAATTTGTTCAGCAGCACCGGGATGCCTTCCTTGCGACGCAGACGGTGGCCAATCGGGTAATCGATCGACACCTTGTCGGTGGCGCTGCCGTCCTTGAAATGGATTTGGATGGCGTTGCCAATGTAGCGTTTTTCGGGGTCGAAGTATTCCTCGGTGAAACGCGGGTTTTCTTTGACCGTCATCTTGTCGCGCAGCTGATCGATGATCGGCAACTCGGCGATGTCGTTTTCATAGTCGGCGGCGGTCAGGCGGCCGAAGGCCAGCGGCACGGCGACCATGTACTGGATGCAGTGGTCGCGATCCGCCGGGTTGTCCAGGCGGCCGGTTTTGTCGATGATGCGCACGCCGGCTTCCTGCGTTTCAATGTCGATGCGTTCGATCTCATCCAGGCGGTTTTTGACCTGTTCGTGCAACTGCATCGCGCACTCCACCGCGGTTTGCGCGTGGAATTCAGCCGGGAAGGAAATCTTGAACAACACGTTTTCCATCACGTAGCTGCCATAGCCGCGCTGGAATTTGAATTCATTGCCTTTGAACAGCACGTCGTAAAAACCCCAGGTTTTGGCCGACAGCGCCGAAGGGTAGCCCATTTCACCTTTCAGTGCGATCAGTGCCAGTTGCACCGCACGACGGCAGGCATCGCCAGCGGCCCAGCTTTTGCGTGAACCGGTGTTTGGTGCATGGCGGTAGGTGCGCAGGGCGCCACCGTCAATCCAGGCATTGGACAGCGCGTTGAGGATTTCCTCGCGGCTGCCGCCGAGCATCTGCGTGACCACCGCGGTGGACGCCACGCGCACCAGCAGTACGTGATCCAGACCGACGCGGTTGTAGGAATTCTCCAGCGCCAGCACGCCCTGGATTTCGTGCGCCTTGATCATCGCCGTCAACACGTCGTGAACGGTCAGTTCACGCGCGCCCTTGATGACGTTTTGACGCGACAGGTAATCGGCCACCGCCAGAATGGCGCCGAGATTGTCCGAAGGGTGGCCCCATTCGGCGGCCAGCCAAGTGTCGTTGAAATCCAGCCAGCGAATCAGTGCACCGATGTTGAACGCGCCCTGCACCGGTTCCAGCTGATGCGAGGTGCCCGGCACTTTTGCGCCATTGGGCAGGCTGGCGCCCGGCACCACCGGGCCCAGGTGCTTGACGCACTCGGGAAACTTCATTGCCAGCATGGCGCAGCCGAGGCTGTCCAGCAGACAGTAGTGAGCGGTTTTATAGGCTTCGTCGGACTGGATCGGGTGATCCACCACGTAATCCACGATGTCCACCAGCACCTGGTCAAAATCAGGCCGCTGGGCGGAACGGATGTCTACTGAACTCATTGTCTTTAAATCTCCGGTTGGATGGCTTGCGGCCGCTCCGCGCCTGCGCGGCCTGTGTTGTCTGCTTTTTTATCAATCACCGCCGGGCGCGGGTCGGTGAAGAAGACCCAGCGGTGCAGCGCCTCAGGCGCGTTGTTCAATCGGTTCGACGCGTCGCAAAGCCGGCCCGGTGTATTCCGCGTTGGGCCGAATGATGCGGTTATTTGCGCGCTGTTCCATCACGTGCGCGGTCCAGCCGGTCACGCGCGAGAGCACGAAGATCGGGGTGAACAATTTGGTCGGGATGTCCATGAAATGGTAGGCCGACGCGTGAAAGAAATCGGCGTTGGGGAACAGACGTTTTTCGTCCCACATTTTTTTCTCCACCGCACAACTGACCGGATACAGCGTCTCGTCGCCCACCTCGGCGGCCAGTTTTTCCGACCATTTTTTGATGATCGCGTTGCGCGGATCGCGTTCGGTGTAGACCGCGTGGCCAAAGCCCATGATCAGGGTTTTGGACGCCAGCATCTCGGCGATTGCTGCAGTTGCTTCTTCGGGGGATTGCCATTGCGCCAGCATGTCCATCGCCGCTTCATTGGCGCCGCCGTGTTTGGGTCCGCGCAGGGCGCCGATGGCGCCGGTGATGGAGGAGTAGATGTCGGAGTTGGTGCCGGCGATGACACGGGCGGTGAAGGTGGAGGCATTGAACTCATGTTCGGCGTACAGAATCAGGGACACGTCCATCACACGCGCGTGCAGCGCGTTGGGTTTTTCACCGCGCAGCATGTGCAAGAAGTGCGCGCCGATGCCATCGTCGTCGGTCTGCGTTTCAATGCGCACGCCGTCGTGGCTGTAGCGGTACCAGTAGCAGATGATCGACGGCAGCACCGCCAGCAGGCGATCGGCCACGTCCTGTTGCTGGGAGAAATCTTTCTCGCCTTCCAGATTGCCCAGCATGGAACAGCCGGTGCGCAGCACGTCCATCGGGTGGGCATCGCGCGGGATCATTTCCAGGGTTTTTTTCAAGGCTTCGGGCAATGCACGCAGGCCGTTGATTTTCTTTTTGTACGCATCCAGTTCAGCCTGGTTCGGCAATTTGCCGTGCAGAATCAGGTGCGCCGTTTCATAGAACGTCGCGTTGTCGGCCAGATCGTCGACATCGTAGCCGCGGTAGGTCAGGCCCGCGCCTTCCTTGCCCACCGTACACAGTTGGGTTTCACCGGCGGTTTGACCGCGCAGCCCGGCACCGCCGGCTTTTTTCGCATTTGCCATGGTTCACTCCTGGGAAAATAATTCGTCTAATTTTTGTTCGTAGCTGTGGTAATCGAGAAAATCGTACAACTCGTCGCGGGTCTGCATCATGTCGAGCACGTCGCGCTGGTGGCCGTTGATCAGAATCGACTGGTACACCAGTTCCGCGGCCTTGTTCATCGCGCGATAGGCGCTGCAGCAATACAGCACAATGTCCACGCCGTGTTCACCCAGCTCCTCGGCGGTGAACAGCGGTGTTTTGCCGAATTCGGTGATGTTGGCCAGAATCGGCACGCCCAGGGCGTCCTTGAAACGGCGGTATTGGTCCAGCGTTTGCATGGCTTCCAGAAACAGCATGTCGGCGCCGGCTTCCACGTAGGCCTGCGCGCGTGCAATGGTGGCCTCTTCGCCCTCGCTGGCCAGCGCGTCGGTGCGCGCCATGACGGTGAATGCTTCATCAAAACGCGCGTCCACCGCGGCTTTGATGCGGTCGCACATTTCCGCCGTGCTGACCACTGCCTTGCCTGGACGGTGTCCGCAGCGTTTTTGCGCCACCTGATCTTCCATGTGCATCGCCGAGGCACCGGCCTTGATCACTGAACGCGTGGTGCGCGCGATGTTGAAGGCGCCGCCCCAGCCGGTGTCCACATCCACCAGCAACGGCACTTCACACACATCGGTGATGCGGCGAATGTCCGTGAGCACGTCTTCCAGTGAACTGATGCCCAGATCCGGCATGCCCAGCGAATTGGCCGCAACCCCGCCACCGGACAGGTAAATGGCTTCGTGGCCCAGTTGCTCGGCCATGCGCGCGGTGTAGGCGTTGATGGTGCCAACCACCAGCAAGGGCTTGAATTCGGAGACTTTCTGTTTAAAGGAGGTGTGTTCGCCGCTCATTGGATCGCTCTAAAAAAGGGTCGGCGGATTATAGCAAATTTACGCCCGCAAGACCACGCACAATGCGTCCTGAGCGGGAGTTTTTGACGCGCGTCAAGGGCGCGCGGCTGCGGGCGCGCCCCGGTCGAAGCACATCCATGTGCGTGGACCGGGACGGACCTCAATACAAATCATTCAAAATAAAATTTCGCGCGCGCCTTTTTCTCCGGCAACAGCTGGTTCATGCTGGCCGCTTCGTAAAGCCGGCCGTTCAGCATCACCATGGACACGCGGTCGGAATTGCGGATGTCGTCCAGCGGATTGGCATCGAGTATCACCAGATCGGCCAGCTTGCCGGCCTCCAATGAACCCAGTTCGTCGGCCATGCCCAGGTATTCGGCGCCGTCCAGGGTGCCGGCCTTGAGCGCCTGCATCGGGCTCATGCCGCCCTGTACAAACATCCACAGTTCCCAGTGCGCCGCCAGGCCTTCACGCTGGCCGTGCGCGCCGAGCAGCACCTTGACCCCGCGTTGCTGCAACTGCGCGGCCACGCGGGCGTTGTTGAAGTGGTTGTAGTCTTCCAGCGGTGCCTTGCTGCGACGCACAGAGGCCGGTTCCAGAATGTGCCGCGGCACAAACTTGCTGAGCAGCGGGTGTTTCCACACTTCGGTGGTGTCGTACCAGAATTTCTCGCCCCAGATGCCGCCGTAGCCAACGCCCAGTGTGGGCGTGTAAGCGGTGTCGGTGCCGGACCACAGCTGCAGCACGTCTTCGTAAATGTTGGCCACCGGAATCGAATGTTCGATGGTGGTGTGGCCATCGACGACCATGCTCATGTTGTGCATGAACAGCGAACCGCCTTCAGGAAACACCATCAGACCGGTGCGCCGGGCCGCTTCGATCACCTGCTGACGCTGGTTGCGGCGGGGCTGGTTGTAGCTCTTGACCGAGAACGCCCCAACCGCTTTCATGCGCTCAAGGTGCCCGATGGCGTCGTCCAGATTTTCAACCGGCGCGGTGAAATAATGCGTGGCGCCGTACAGAATGGTGCCGGTGGAGAAAATGCGCGGCGCGGTGATGGCGCCGGCGCGCTGCAACTCGCTGGCGGCAAACACTTCTTCGGTGTTGGCCGATGGGTTGTGTGTGGTGGTGACACCAAAGGCCAGTGAAGACAGCGCGTGCCAGGAGGTTTCGGGGATGATCTGGCTGTTGGCGTAGGGCCCATGCCAGTGAATGTCCACCAGACCGGGCATCAGTGTTTTGCCTTTGACATCAATGACTTCGGCTTTGGCCGGCACCTCAATCGAACCGCTTGGTCCGACCGCCTCGATGCGGTTGTTAACCACCAGCACATCGCCCTGCGGAATCACCTGACCGTCCTGCATGGTGATCACCCGACCGCCGCTGAGCAGCACCGCGCCGTTGGGCACGTCTGCAGCGTAGTTCAATTCAACGTCGATCACCTGCGCCGGACGTGCGTCGTCGCCTGTGCGTTTAAACTCGAAGGCTTCGTTGAGTTTCTGGCTGTGCAGCTGCGGCCCCAATGACCAGCTCAGCGCGCTGGAATCGACCGCCCAGCTGAGGTGGTGACCGGCAAATTTGGAAAACTGCTGCAGCGGCAGATTGCCGGCTTTGGAGCCGGTGCCGATGAATTCACCGTTGTGCACAAAAGGGGTCACGTAGACCTGGTAGTTTTGAATGAAGGCCAGCCACTGGCCGTCCGGTGAAACTTTAAAGTCGGTGATCCACGGTCCCTGGTAGTGTTTGCGTTCGGCGTGCCCGCCCAGGTCGGTGCTGACCAGTTGCGACGTCAGCACATCACCCTGGCGGTCGGTGTTGACGAAATACACGCGTTCGCTGCTGTCAGCGAAAAATGGCCGCACGCCGCCGGCGCTGAGCAATTGCACTGCGCCGCTTTTCAGATCCACGGTGTACAGACCGGTGTCGCGGGAATACAGCGGGCTGGTGATGTAGCCACCGGACACCGCCTGAAACACCGCCGTTTGCCCATCCGGCGACAGCACCGGTGAAATGTAATGCCCGGGTTGCTGAGTGATCACCCGGTCGCGGCCGGACAGTGAGGCGATGCGCACGCTGCCAAGTTTTTCATCGTCCCAGGTGGTGTATATGATGGACTTGCTGTCGGCGGAAAACGACGGGTACAGTTCAAAATGATCGTTCTGGCGGGTCAGCCGCTTGGGTTGACCGTCCGGCAGTTTTTGCAGGTAGATGTGACCCAGCGCTTCAAACGCCAGGTGTTTGCCGTCCGGAGATTTTTGCAGCCAGCGCAGCATGCGGGCGCGGTTGTCCGCGCTGAAGGCGGTCTGGTCAAACAGCACCGCGTCGCGCACTTCGCGCCGGTCCTTGACGCTGAAGGGAATCTCCTGCACCGCCTGGCTGGCGACATTGACGCGCTGAATTTTACCGGCGGCCCAAAACACGATGTCCTGGCCGTCGGGTGTCCAGCTGAAATTCGGATACACGCCGTGGATCGCCCAGGTTTCCTGCATGTCGCGTTCCAGTCCACCGTACAGCGGGGTCAGGCGGCCGCTGGCCAGGTCCTGCAAGAACAGCGTGCTTTGATTGCGCACGCGGCGCACAAACGCCAGGGTTTTGCCGTCCGGCGACATTTTTGGTCGCGCCGCACCGCCGGGGCCGCTGACCCAGGGCTTGATTTCACCGGTGGCCAGTTCGATGGCGTAGATTTCATAAATCTGGTTGTTGGAATCTTTCGAATACTCAAAGAACGGGCCCGGGGTGGAATCGCGGGAGAACAGCATGTGCTGACCGTCCGGAGTGAATTCCGGTTCGCCCAGGTCTTTCTGCTCGTTCGGCCGTTTGTTCAGTTGCACGCCCTTGCCGCCGCCGGTGTGATACAGCCAGATTTCTCCAGAACCGATTGAACGCATGCCGGTGAAGTGTTTGCGCGCGGCGATGTACTGGCCGTCCGGGCTCCACACCGGGTTGTTGAGCAGGCGAAACGACTCATCGGTCAATTGCGATTGTTCTTCGCCCTGCAGGTTCATCAGCCAGATGTTGTCGCCGCCACCCTGGTCTGAGGTGAACGCCAGTTGCCGGCCGTCCGGTGAAAAGCGCGGTTGCATGTCCCAGGCCATGGAGCGCGTCAGATTGCGCGCCTCACCACCACCGATAGGCATCAGGTAAATGTCGCCGAGCAGATCAAAAGCAATGTGCTGGCCGTCCGGGCTGACGTCGAGGTTCATCCAGGTGCCTTCGGACACGTTGATGTCGACGAAACTGGATTCGCCCGGCGGGTGATTCACGTCCCATTTCTTATCGTCGGCGGTTGCGTCTTCGTCTGCCCAGACCGCCAGCGGCAGGGTGAGGGCCAGCGCCAGACGCGCGGTTGTGTACAGATTGAATTGCATGCGAGACACCTTGGAAAATAAAACCCTGCAATCATACCACCAAACAGCGTCGGTGCACGCGTCGATTGGTGGCAATTGCGCGCCGCCGCCGTGCAGCGCAGCGG
>JBNLBT010000101.1:0-11801 GCA_050303435.1 Marinicellaceae bacterium | reverse complement strand
GCACCCTTCTGGATGTAGTTGCGGAAGGCGTCGGCCTTCGGCTCCAGGTAGGCCACCGAGTCGACCTCGGTCATCTCCTGGGTCGCGTCGGTCCGGCCCGGGTTGAACGGCACGGTGACGTCGTGGCCGGCGGCCTTGGCGGCGGCCTCGACGCCCGCGGCGCCACCGAGGACGATCAGGTCCGCGAGCGACACCTTCTTGCCGCCGGACTGGCTGTCGTTGAACTCCTGCTGGATGCTCTCGAGCTTGGAGATCACCTGGCTGACGCCGGACTGGATGTTGACGTCGAACTCGGCCATCGGCGACAGGCGGATGCGGGCGCCGTTGGCGCCGCCGCGCATGTCGGTGTCGCGATACGAGGCCGCGGCGCCCCAGGCGGTGCGGATCAGCGCGGCCGGTTCGAGCTTGGCATCCAGAATGGTTTTCTTCAAATTGCGCACGTCTTTGTCGTTGATCAGCGGGTGATCGACTGCCGGCAGGGGATCCTGCCACAGCAAATCTTCATTCGGTGCCAGCTTACCGATATAGCGGCTGCGCGGGCCCATGTCGCGGTGGGTCAGCTTAAACCAGGCTTTGGCAAACGCGCGCGCATATTCTTTCGGGTTTTCCTGAAAGCGTTTGGCGATCACGCGATAGGCCGGGTCCTCTTTCAAGGCCAGATCGGTGGTGAACATGATCGGCGCGTGGCGTTTGCTTTTGTCGTGGGCGTCCGGCACCAGGTTGGCACCCTGGCCGTCTTTGGGGATCCACTGCGTGGCGCCGGCCGGGCTTTTGGTTTTGACCCACTCGAAATTGAACAAATTGTCCAGATACTGGGAGGTCCAGGCGATCGGGTTGGCCGACCAGGCGCCTTCCAGACCACTGGTGATGGTGTCGGCGCCCTTGCCGCTGCCGCAGCGGCTGGTCCAGCCGAAGCCCTGTTCTTCTATGCCGGCTGCGGCCGGTTCTTTGCCGATGCAGTCGGCTTTGACCGCGCCATGGGCTTTGCCGAAGGTGTGGCCGCCGGCGATCAGGGCCACGGTTTCCTCGTCGTTCATGGCCATGCGGCCGAAAGTGTCGCGGATGTCTTTGGCTGCCAGCAAGGGATCGGGGTTGCCGTTCGGGCCTTCCGGATTGACGTAGATCAGGCCCATCTGCACCGCGGCCAGCGGATTTTCCAGCTCGCGATCGCCGCTGTAGCGTTCGTCGGCGAGCATGTCATTCTCCGGACCCCAGTACACCAGTTCGGCTTCCCAGTCGTCTTCGCGGCCGCCGGCAAAACCGTAGGTCTCAAAGCCCATGGATTCCAGCGCCACATTGCCGGTCAGCACCATCAGGTCGGCCCAGGAAATGTTGCTTCCGTATTTTTTCTTGATCGGCCACAGCAGGCGTCTGGCCTTGTCCAGATTGGCGTTGTCGGGCCAGCTGTTGAGCGGTTCAAAACGTTGCTGACCGCCGCCGGCACCGCCGCGTCCGTCCATCGTGCGGTACACGCCGGCGCTGTGCCAGGCCATGCGGATGAAAAACGGGCCGTAGTGGCCGTAGTCGGCCGGCCACCAGTCCTGTGAATCGGTCATCAACGCTTCGATGTCTTTTTTCACCGCTTCGATGTCCAGGCTGGCGAAGGCTTTGGCGTAGTCAAAGTCGGCGCCCAGCGGGTTGGATTCGTCTGAATGTTGTCTCAGTGGGCTGAGATCGACCTGTTCGGGCCACCAGAATTTATTGGGTTTGGCCATGCGCTCGGCCTGGGCGGGACCGGCGACGCTCAGCGTCAGGCCCAGAGCCAGCGAACTCAGCCATGGCAATGTGGATTTCAACATGGTAATCACCTCATACAATGGGTTTAAGGAAAGTAACACCGTCAGTATACATAGATAAAATAGAACGTAAATAGCCGGACGATTGAATATATCGATCACAATGTTCGGCAATTTCTATCGTCGCTTGAATGGCTGTGGAAACGCCACGCCATGCCGCGTTGGCCTGCCGTGGTTTCAGGGGGTGGAATCGGCCGCGTCGGCCAGTGCTTCGCGCAAGACCTGTGCCTGCGCGTCGTCGCCGTGCCGCTGCGCGGCGCTGAGCCAGTGCTGCGTCAGTTGCTGGATGTGCGTGCGGTCGTGGGCGTGATGCGCGCGCAGGATGTCCAAGGCTTCGCGCCACAGTTCGGCGGCCGCAGGGTAATGACCGGTCAGGTCGCGGTTGATTGCCCAGTTGTCCTGCGCCATCGCCGTGAACAGGTGCGTGGGGCCGAATTGCGCCTGCATGCCCTGCCAGTTGGCGCGGGCCGCGTCCTGCACGGCTTCAGCCCGCCCGTCCAGTTGCATGGCTTCGATCCAGTTGTAGCTCACCAACAGACTGAAGCGGTGCTCGCTGCCAAAGCGCTCGATGGCGCGATCACGCACGGAAGTCAGCAAAGGCACGCCCTGGGCACGGCGCTCCAGCGCGTTCAGTGCATTGGCCAGGTTCATCTGCGCCTGCAGGGTGGTCATGTGGCTGGCGCCGTGCACCTGTTCGGCCAGATCCGCGCCGCGCTGTTTCATCTCCAGCGCGTCTTCGAAACGGCCCGCCGCTTGCCACAAATTGCCCAGGTTGACCAGCACCGGCAGGGTGCCCGGGTGGTTTTCACCGTACAGGCGGCCGCCCAGCGCCAGTGCCTCAAGGTAGTGCTGTTCGGCGGCTTCGATGTGGCCGAGCTGGCCGGCGGCCATGGCCAGGCGGTTGAGGGTGTTGAACAGGTTGACTTCGGCGGCTTGCGGGTAGCGCTGCAACCACGCCAGCGCCTGACGCGCCCACTGTTCGGATTCGGCGTAGCGGCTTTGTTCAAAGGTCAAATTGGCCAGCGCGGCCAGGGTCAGAAAGCCTGAGTTGTTGCGCGCGCTCAGCGGATCCGGTGTTGCCTGTGCCAGCTGCATCAGCTCGGCTTCGGCCTCGGCCATCTCGCCGGCGGCGATGAGACTCTGCGCCAGGCGAATGCGCGCCAGCCGGTGCAACTCGGGGTGCGCCGCCGCGGCCGCCAGCACGCCCTGCAACAGCGCGCGCGACGGCGCGTGTTCATCCAGTTGATGGAGGGAGACGACCAGCTCCAGGCGAATGCGCAGGGCCAGCGCATCGCCGGCGGCGCTGGCCGGGATCAGCGCGTCGGCCCGTTGCAAGTCTTCTTTGGCTTTTTCGGCCTGCTTCAGGCTGTTGTAGGAATTGCCGATCGCGTACAGGCTGGCGGCGCGCACCAGCGGCGGTTGCGCTTGCAGCTCGCTGCCCTCACGCATGGCCGCGTCCAGCAGGTCAGCCACGCGCACATCGCGGGCGCTGCCCAGATCGGAGGCCGAGCCGAGCAAGCGGTTGAGGTAGTGATTGACGCCGTCGCTGAGGGCTTTTTCCTGCCCGATCCGCTGGTTGAGGGTGCGGCTGTGCTGCCAGGCAAAAATGGCCAGCAACAGGCCCGCGGCCAGGGCACCAATCAAGGCCCGGCTCAGCTGTTTTCTGCGGCGCAGCGCCGGGGCCTTCTCAATGCGCAGCAGTTCGGCGTGCACGGACTCGGCGCTGGGGCGTTGTTGCGCATCGGGGTGCACCATGTGCGCCAGCAAGCGGCGCAATCCGGGCCACCGACGCAGCGGCATCTGCGCGCGCGCGTCGGCCAGCGCCTGCCCGCGCTGCGCCCAGTCCATCTGTTCAAAGGCATGCGGGCCGCTCAGCAGGCGGTGAAACAACAGGCCCAGCGCGTACACGTCCGAGGCCGGGGTTTTGCGTTGCTGTTGCAGCCATTCGGGCGCCAGATAGGCCGGTGAGCCGGTCCAGTGGTTGAGCGATTCGGCCTCGTCGTCCAACACCGCCGCGGCGCCAAAATCCATCAGCACCACTTCGCCGTGTTCATCCAGCATCACGTTGGCCGGTTTCACATCGCCGTGCACCAGGCCAGCGCCGTGCACCGCCGTCAGGGCGTCGCACAGTTGGCCGGCGATTTTCAGCCAAAAGGCTTTGCTGCAGGGCGCATCGGCCAACGCGCGGTGGGTCAGCGAGGCGCCGTCAATGTCGTCCGCCCACAAACCGGCGCGGCCGTTGTGAATCTGCGCGCCGTGCACCGCCAGCACGTGCCGGTGCCGGACCTTGGCCAGTCGCCGCGCTTCCTGGATGAAGCGCTGCGCGTGCAAATCGTCGGACACGTTTTTCTTCAGCAGCTTCAATGCCACGGTGCGGTTGAGCACCGGATCGTGGGCCCGGTACACCTCTCCGAAACTGCCTTCTCCGATGGCCGCCAACACCGACAGATGGCCCCACTCAAACAGCACATCGGCCGGCGCCGGCGCTGTGTCCCAACTGTGTTCATCCAGGGGTTTGTGGCGGCCGCGGTGAAACCGCGCAATGGCCTCAAGCCGGGCCATGCGGCCGATCTGTTCGGCCAGCGCCGGGTGCTGCTGTTGCCAGTGCGCCCAGTCGATGGACTCGCCGTCGGACAGTTTCTGATACAGCGCTTCCAGGGGATCGGAGGTCACGGCATGTGCTGGGTCAATTGTTGCAGGGAACGCACCACCAGCATGCGCGCGGCATTGGCTGAATTCATGTCCATGGCGAGGGCAATTTCCGGGTAGCTGTAATCGAATTCAACGCGCAGAATGACCGCCTGGCGGGCCGCTTCGCTGAGCCTTTGCAACCCGCGTTCATAGCTGGCCAGCGACTCATCGCCGATCACCTGCTGCAGCACCGACGCCTCCGGGTCGGTCAATTCCGTGGTGGATTCCAACCGGGTGCGCGTCGATTGCCGCGATATGCGACGGATTTCCATGCGAATGTCGTTGAGCACGGTCTGGCGCAGGTACAGCATGAACGCGCCTTCGTTGACCGAATTGAAGTCATCGATTTTATTCATGGCTTTGATCAGTGTGTTTTGCACCAGATCGTCGGTGTCGCACAATTCGCGCGCGTAGGCCGGCAGCCGCCCGCGGGTGAATCGCTGCAACCGCGGCAAAAACCGCTGCACCACCTGCTCCAGCGCCGCGGTGTCACCGGCCCGCACCCGCGCCAGCATCAGCGCGGTGCTTTCCATGACCGGGTTGTCAGTTGTACTGTTCATGCCATCGATCCCGATGAAAAACCTGCGCCCACATTCTAGCACCCGGCAAGGCGCTTGTGCACGGTCTGTGCGATTGAAATGATTGGCACAGAACTTCACTGAACTGAATCGGTCCATCCAGGCATGAATGCATTTAAGGGATGTGTACAAGCAATGGGTCGATTGCTGTTGGGTTTGTGTCTCGGCGTGATGATCTGTGCTGAAGTCCGGGCATCGAAATGTACGGCATTGCAGGAACATTTCATCGGCTGGTGCGCCGATTCAGTCTGTCGGGTTCGATTGCATGTGGTGGAACGGGCGGTGCATCCAAGGTGCAGTCGTTTGTTGGATCTTGTGCCGGTGCCCGGCTGGGCGGATGCGGCGTTGACAGAGACTTGGCAGACATCTGAAATGTCTGCCTTCGAAGGCTGGCTGGAAATGACCGTGGCATGGGAATTTTTCACGGGTCGGGGAGAGATCAATGATTTGGCGGACTGGCGTTATTATCGGAACAGTGGCCGTCATCCCAGGGTTGACCTGAACGCGCTGGGCGCCACCGATGAGGCGCGCATCAGACAACATTGGCAAGTGCAACAACAGGCAAAGCAACGCTTTCACCGGACGCAGCAAATTCGCAGGATCATCACCGAGTCTTTGGGCTGGCTTTGGGTTGTGCTCAGTGCTTTTTTAACCTTCAAGGCCATCCAACGGACCACCGGTGCCCGGGTGTTCATCGCCGTGGCTGCGCTCATGGGGCTGATTGCGGTGATCGAAATTTCCGAGTTCGGTTACTGGGCCATTGCGCTGCCAGGGCTGTTGCTGATGCAATTGGGCCTGGGGCTGTCCGGGGTGATAAAATGGATCAATCAAATGCGGAGCACGGGGCATGAAAACCGTTAAATCCAATGAACGCCGCGAGTCGGGAGAGGCGCATCAACTGAACCTGGCGTCCGGCCGGCACTGCCACTTGCTGCGCATTCGCAGGGCCTGGATTCCGCGCTATTATCTGCTGGCATTTCCACTGTCCCAGGGTCAGCCTGCGGCCACAGAAGTGGCCGAAATGCTGGCCTTGGCCACGCGCCATGCGCAGCAATTGTCAACGCAACATCTCGGCGACGCCGAAGCCTGGTGTCTGTTGTTCAGCGGCTACAGCGCGCGGCGGGAAAAGGGCTGGCATGTGCACATCGTGTTGCTGGGCAATCGCTGGCGCAAAGCCTGGTTGTATCTGGTGCTGGCCGGGAAAAATCTGTTGCAGGCGCTGGGTTTGCGGGCCGACGACGCGCCGCGGGTTGCCGGGCGATGACGCGGGATCGCTGGCACGCGTTGATGCAACGGCTGGGCTTGCCGCCGTGTGACGAAGTTCACCGCGCACTGGAGGCCGCGTATGCCGAGAAACACCGGCGCTATCACACCGCGGCGCACATCCGCGCCATGCTGCGGCATCTGGACGATGTGCGGGATCGGGTGCAGCGGCCGGATGCGCTGGAACTGGCGATCTGGTTTCACGACGCGGTGTACAAAACCCGCTCAGCGCACAATGAACGCGACAGCGCCGACTGGGCGCGGGACTTTCTGCTGCACAATGGCGCGCAGGCGGAACTGGCCGAACACGTGCACGGCCTGATCATGGCCACTGAACACCGCAGCGAAGTGAGCAGCGAAGACGCCGGCTGGATGCTGGACATTGATCTGTCCATCCTTGGCACCGAGCCTTCTGTTTACGATGCATTTGAGCGGGCGGTGCGCGCCGAATACCGCTGGGTGCCGTGGTTTGTGTACCGCAAAAAACGCCGCGCGGTGTTGGCGTCTTTCCTGCATCGGTCGCGCATTTACCACAGCGAGTACTTTTATTCACGTTTGCAGCAACAGGCGCGTGACAATCTGGTGCGCGCGATGAATGCCCTCTGAGCCCTTCGCTGCGCACGGCCGTTCGCCCACGGGCGGGCGCCGTTGACGGATTGCGGCTGGGCTTTCGGCGCTGGGTGGCTATCATCGGGGCATTCAATCTGGAGAAGTCCCATGCGCACCCTGAATCGATCCCTGGCCATCTGCCTGGTGGTTGTGTTGACTGCCTGCAATGAATATCGGCCGCAAGCGGAGGCGCTGTATGCGCCATTTGTGCCGGGTGAGGTCACACAGCAGACCGGTTTCATGCGGCCGCAGACCGAAGTCTTTGAAAAATTCTTTGGCCAGGGCATGCGCTATGAAGTGACGCGCGAGGTGCTCGACGGGCGGGCGGTCTGGCGCGTGGCGGTGCTGTTCGGTGAAGCGAGTGAGTCCAACGACGTGATGACGCTGGATGCACGCACGCTGGCGCTGCTTGGCCGGCGCTTGGTGATGCCTGATTACACCCTGGAGCTGAAGCTGCAGGACGGCCATCTGAGCGGTGAGCTCACGCCGACGGCCGGCAGCAGTTATCGCCCCGTGCGCTACGACAAACGCTACCCACACGCCGTGTTTGAACCGGCGCTGATCAATTTCGCCATCGCTTCTCTGCCACTGGATCACGGCTTCACCGCTTCCATCCCGACGCTGGACCTCACCGGTGAGACGCGGGTGCACTGGAGTGACGTGCAGGTTCTGGCTCAGGAAACCTTGACGCTGGATGGCGTGCCGGTGCCGTGCTGGAAAGTGCGGGCCAGCGGCCTGCGCGACAAAACACTTTGGATCACCGTGGATTCACGGCGCACCGTGCGCATGCGCACCGGCGGCAACTGGGGCGACTGGACGCTACAGAATCGTGCGCCCTGAGTTGCTGTTCACGGGGTACAATGCAGGCATGCACACGCAAAACACGCAACACACCTCTCACGCGCCGATGCGCTGGTTGCTCTTCGGTTTTGCACTGGCCGGGCTGACCACCTGGATGAGCGTGGCCGCCACCTGGCCACGTCTGGCGCCGTCCATGCAACTGCGCGTGGGTTGGCCGGCCTATACACTGGCCGTGGCGCTCAGCCACTTGACCTGGGTTGCGTTGGCCTGGGGGGTGGTGCAGCTGAGCCGCAGGTGGCCGTTGTGGCCTGCCAGCGGTGCACGCGCCTGGGCTGTGCACCTGGGCGCCGGTCTGCTGATCGCTGCAGGACACCTGGCACTGGACACCGCGTTGTTGTGGCTGGCGTTTGCTTTGAGTTTCGATTTTTTCACCGCCTGGTGGGAAAAATGCCTGCGCTGGATGCCGTATGAACTGATGCTGTACTGGCTGGTGATCGCGCTGGCCACCGTTTTCGCCTTGCGCCGGCGCCTACAGGCGGCCCACGGCACGGGACCGATGCATGTGTTGATTCGCGACGTGCGCGGCAGCCGCCGGGTGGCGGTGGACGAGATCGACTGGATCGAAGCTTGCGACAACTACGTGGTGTTGCACTGCGGTGCCGGTCAGCACATGAAAAAAGACACCATGCAGCGCCTGGAAAAAGACCTGGCCCGGCATGGATTTTTTCGCACACACCGCGCCTGTCTGGTCAATCTGGCGCGCATCGAATGCCTGCGGCGCAGCGATGGCCGGGCCCGGCTGCATTTACTCGACGGCACTGAATTGCCGCTGTCGCGCCGTCGCAGCGCGGCCTTGAATCGCGCCTTACAGGTCCGCGAGGTGTCGCAGGCCTGAACGCGCACAATGCGCCTTGGCCAGAGCGTGTGCGAGCTTTATACTGCATGTTTTCAACGCGTTCCGCAGGTCAGCCGATGAACAAAACCGCGCCTCAGGCACTGGATATTTTTACCGATTTTGCGGTCATGCGGCCGGACAAGGGTGTGTGCATTGAACGCGCAGACGCCGAGGTGTACCACCGTTTGGACCGCGACTACGCGCAGTTCGCCGGGCATGAATTGATTTCTGCTTTCCAGTTCAGTGAAGACTGGGACGCCTGGGAAATGCACCCAAACGGCGATGAAGTGGTGATTCTCATGAGCGGCCGGGCGACGTTTTGTTTGCAAATGGACGGCGAAGTCATCCGCGTTGAACTGGACCGCCCCGGGCAATACGCCGTGATTCCGCGCGGTGTGTGGCACACGGCCGAAACCGCACAGCACGCCTGTGTGCTGTTCATCACGCCCGGTCAGGACACGCAGCACAAAGCGCTCTGAATTTCCTCGCTGAGTGGCCGTTGATTTTCACGGCGCGTCCAGCCCATCGATGAAAATGCGTTCCGTAAACAGATACGCCGCGCCGTCGGTCAGCGCGTCGGATTCGTCGGCGCCGATCACCGCGTCGTGGGCCCTGAGGGCGATGGCGTTGCCAAAGCCTTTGTTGATGGCCGCGTCGCTGGCGACCACGGCCCCCTGCCACTGCCACGCATCCAGCGCGTCGCGCCGGTACACGTGCACCGCGCCGGCTTTGGCGCCAGGCGGACCGCCGAATTCGGTGTGCGGCGCGCCCACCAGCAGCCAGTTGGCCTGCCAGTCGACCGCCACCGCGGCGCCGAAATCATCGCCGTTGACGCCGGCTGTCAGTTCGGTGGTGGTGTTGCCGACTGCGAACACGCGGCCAGGTCGGCCGTTGGTGGCCGGTGCGCCGATCACCGCGATGTTGGCGTCGATGGCCACGGCCTGTCCAAAGCGGTCGCCGGCCTGACCCGCGCTCGGGTACAGCGCCAACACCTCGTTCCAGATGTCAATGATGTTGGTGCGACCGTACAGATAGGCGGCGCCTGAGTTGTTGCCCAATTGATCGTCCAGCGGTGCCCCGGCGATGAAGGCATCGCCGCGCATCGCCACCGCGGTGCCGAACTCGCCGGCGTCCAGCAGTCCGCTGTCGTCGCTGTCGCTGAAGCGCCCCAGTGCCGGCCAGAACGGCCCGGTTTGTTGAAACAAATACACCGCGCCCTGGAAATTGTCGGCGCGCGGCGCGCCCACCAGCACATTGGTCAGTTCCACACTGCCGGCTTCGGGCACCGCGATGCCGATGTCCACCGCCGAGCCGAAGGCGAAAGCCGAGACCACCGCGTCGGTGGGCACCAGTTTCTCCAGTGGATTCCATGCGACGCCGTCGAAGGCGTACAAATACACCGCGCCGGCGTCGAACGCGGCGTCGTCGTCCCAGCGCGCACCGACGGCCATCAGGTCGCGCTCCACCGCCACGGCGTAACCGAATTCATCGAAATCGTCGGCGCCGGCACCGGCGGTGAGTTTGTCGAACGCCACCCAGGCATCGCCGCTGAAGCGATAAATGTAGGCGGCGCCGGCGTTGATGCCGGCGTCGTCGTCGCCCGGCGCGCCAACGACCGCCCAGCGGCCGTGCACCGCCACCGCGTGGCCGTACAAATCGCCGGCATCGCCGTTGAGTGCATCGATGCGTTGTTCCGGTCCCGGCAGGGCTGTGGCCAGACCCGGGCAGCAGCAGAGCGCAAGCAGCAGTGCAGCGAGGATGTGGTGTCTGTTGTTCTGCCAGTCCTGAGCGGTGGATGCGTGCCTTGCGTACTGTGCAATCATGATGATCTCCCTTGCGCGTGCGGATGAATGTGTCCGCTTCTCTGTTGATTCGTGCGTAATTGAAGCGCAAAACAGGCCAAATTCATGCCGCTGAACGGCTTTGTTTGCGCTTGTCGTGATTTGTCTGCGTTTAACGTGTATTTAATTCTGAGTGCAGTATCTTTAATCATGCAATGGCGCGCCGGCCAATGGATGCCTGCAACGGCGGGTTTGGCGCGCGCAACAGGAGATGATGGATGAGAAATATAAGGACAACAACCGCCATGGCGTGGGTGGCTCTGTTCTGTGCCGGTCACGGCGGCGCGGCCGTGTATGAAGTGCCGGTGGGCGATGAGGCGGCGTTGATTCAGGCGCTGGTGCAGGCAAACAACGCGCCCGATGCGGATGAAATTCGCGTGGTGCCGGGCGACGGCGCGGCTTTTGAATTCACCGAGGCGTTCAATGGCGTGCTGGCTTTGCCGGCCATTTTCAGCGACGTGTCATTGATCAACGCCTCCGGAGAGACGGTGTATTTTCAGCGCGCGCAGGCCGATTTAACCCAGCCGCCATTTTTTAAATTGATGGAGCTGAAGGACAGCGCCGATGTGCGGCTGCAGGGGCCGTTTGAAATCCGGCAATTCTCGCACATTGCGAATGGCACCGTGTCGTTGCTTGACGACAGTCGCCTGACCATGCAAGGGGTGCGCTTCAACCTCAACTTCACCCAGGGTTTCGGCGGCGCCATCATGGCCCGCAACAACGCCCATCTGACCATCATCGATGGCGTGTTTTCTGAAAACGCCGGCTTGTTCGGAGGGGCCATCGCAATCGCTGAGTCTGCCACGGCGGTCATAGAACACAGCCGATTCTGGGCAAACATTGCCGGTTTCTATACGTCCGATCTGTATCTGGACACAGCGGGCGCAATCTCACCACCGCTGCTGAACGGTTTGAATCCAACAGTGATGCTGCTGAACAACACTTTTGACAGCGATTACTATTCACTGACAACTCAGAGTGAAGCGGTGATCTGGCTGCACAGCAACACCTGGGTGCACCATGACTACGCGGCCGCCTGGCAACCGTTCACAGGACGGCTGGTGGCGGCCAATAATCTGCTGGATTTCCAGCGTTACGAAGTGGGTGTGCCGCAACCGTTTTTCCCCACCGCGTGTTTTTTCAATGAAAATTCCTCCGCTGTGCTGGATTCGCTGGGTTACAACCTGAGCAGTGACGACACCTGTCCGTTCAATGCACCGGACGATATGAACGCCACCGATGCCGAGGCACTGCCGCGCGACGAAGCCGGTGTGGTGGCGCTGTCACCCGAATCGCCGGCGATCGACGCCGGGGCCGCGGAGATTCA
>JBNLBT010000100.1:0-11958 GCA_050303435.1 Marinicellaceae bacterium | reverse complement strand
AATTGAGCGAGTCACCGCAACGTCTTGGGTATAATGGATGGGCACATAAATTTGGATATTGATGTCATGAAACACACGCTTCTCTGGCTGCTGCTGTGGCCGCTGTCTCTGCTCGCCGCCGAAACCCTTGAAAACCCATCGGTCGACGGCCGCGAATTGTTGCTGGATCTGGTTGAATTCAGTGAAGCCATTGACCGGCTCTACGGCCGCGATGCCGACACCCGCCACGGCGCCTTGCGCAGCAAAATCAATGCGCAAGCCCTGGCCGGGCAGAGCCTGCCCATCGACACACAGACGCACGACGCGCTGCGCGCGCGTTTGCAGCGCCTGCTGGCCGAGGCCGCGGATTTGCAGGTGCAAAGCGAAAACAAAACCGTTGAATTCCCCATCGCGGTGCCGGTGCCTGAATGCACCCACGTCGACCCGCGCGATGTGGAAGTCGCCTTGGGGGGTAAACTGGTGGCCGAAGAGGTCATCGCCTACGCCAAATGGCTGTGCCATGAAACGGTGTTTGGCGAAAACAACGCGCTGGCCTGTGAAACCCCGGAAATCCTTGCGCACATCATCACGGCAACCTTCGAATTCGGGCACTTCTGCCTCGGCAACCGCGGCGAGGCCAACATCGACGCCACGCTGGAAACCGTGCGTTCCGTGGGCGAACACCTGAATGAAAACGTCGACGAAACCATCACCAGCCGGGCTTCACAGGAATCCCTGGATGATTTGCAGGATTCGGTGGACGACGCGCAGGACTCGCTCGATGAAGCCAACCAAAGCCTGGATCACCTGAACGACCAGACCGACACCGCATTGATCGACCTGGATCAGGCCAACACGTCCCTGTCCACATTGCTGGCGCAGGCCGAATCGCTGCTGCAGCGCACCCAGATCAACCAGATTGAAATCGAAAACATCGAACTGATCAGCAGCGACGTGCAACAGCGCGCCGAAGAAATTCGCGACGACACCCAGGCGCTGATTGCCGGTCTGAACTCGCTGCGCGGTGAACTGCTCAGCCTGGATCTGAACACGCAGCAGAAAATCGACGCCGAGTCCCGTTTTCAGATTGAATTCATGCTCAGCCGGGTCGCCGATAAAGCGCCGCTGGCCTATCAGCTGCCCATCGCCGAGGGCGGCGTGCTGGAAAGCGTGCGGGAAATAGTGGCCGGTAAAATCGGCACCCTGAGCGCACTGGGAGGTGATGTCACAGCCGCCGCCCAGGCGCTGTCGAGCGGCGATGGCCACTACAACAACGGGCAGTACAAATCGGCCTACAGCGCCTACTCGCAGGCCTATCAATTGCTGCAGAAAACGGAGTTTTGATCATGAAAATTCCGCAAAAACGCGCCGCCATTGTGTGCCTGCTGCTGACATCGGTGGCGAGCAAAGCCGCCACCATCCACGCCGACCCGTCGTTTGCCTTGCACAACCTCAGCGGCTTTGGCGTGGGCACGGAATACGTCATCGCCTCCGACGTCAATCACGCCACCGGTCAATACGTGGTCTGTTCAGCCACCAACAACAGCACCGACATCCGCTGTTCTCAGCGCAACGCCGACGACACCCTGGTGCAGGAGTTGACGGTGGACGGCACCGCGCAAATCAACTACGACCGCATGGACGTGGAATTGAACAACGCCGGCGACGTGTACCTGTTGTGGTCCACCAGCTCGGCGCAGGCCCGCATGGCCGTTTTCGACAACCTCGGCGCGCCCATTTTCCCCACCTTCAATGTGTTCAGCGAAACCTTGGGCGATCCGCAACCCTGGCAAAGCCTGTCGCTGGCGCTGACGCCTTCGGGCTTCTGGGTGGTCGGTTCCCGACTGACCACCAACGGGCAAAACACCAACCTGATCAGACGCTACAATCACAGCGCCTTGACGGTGGGCATCCAGAGTGCCGAGATCAACCCGGCCGGGACCGAACTGAATTGCAACGCCACGGTCACCGCCAACCCATCGGGCGACCTGTTGATCACTTGGGTGCAGCCGGATCAGATCAACTCCAGTTTCAATGAATGCCGGGGCCAGGTGGTCTCGCGCCTGTTCAGGGAATCGGGCCTGCCTCTGAACGACTATAAATACCTCAGCGGCACCGATTTCCCGGCGTTTTTTGGCAATCCGAGCGCTGCGGTGGATCAACACGGCGATTTCATTGCGGTGTGGGATGAACTGGACCCATCCAATTGCGGCACCTGCCACGAATCATTTTACAGCACGCTGTCGGTGATCACCGGCACCGCGACCAATGCCACCGCCGTGGTGCCTCACATCAACCCGCGCGTCGCCGCGGGCAGCCAGGGCGCCACCTTTGCTGTGCTCACCGACGCGTTCACCGCTTCATGTTTTCTGCACGGCCGTTTTATCCTGCACGGTCAGTTGAACCCGGAAGCGTCGTTTTCGCCGCCCCAGTGTTTCGATCAGATGATTGATGCGGTGCTGCTGCCCGACGCCAGCATGCTGATGCTGTACGCCGCACCGAACCCCGGCGCCCAGTGGGCGATTCACGGACGCCGCTATTACATGCCGGCCGAGATTGAGATCAGCGACGTGTCGCTGCTGGAAGGCAACCCGATTTTTGGGCAGGGACCGGTGGCCGTGGTCACCGCCACCCTGAACCGACCGCACCCCGGCAACGACACCGTCAACGTCGATTTTTTCACCCGTGAAATCACCGCCACGCAGGGCGTTGATTACCCGCTGACCACCGGCACCCTCAGTTTCGCCGGCGGTCAAGTTCTGCAGGAGATCGAAGTGCCGATCCTGCCGGACGACGCCTACGAGCGCGATGAAACCTTCAGCGTCAATCTGGAGCTGGCCGACAACGCGGTGATCCGCGTGGACGAGGCACTGGTGACCATCCTCAACGACGACGCCACGCCGCCGGTGAACAACGACTGCGACAACATCGGCGGTCTGTGCAAAACCATCGCCGAACCGTTGCCGGGCAACCCCGAATTGCTGGAGATCACCCTGAGCATCGCCGCGCCGGAAGAACTGGACATCGCCTTCACCTACGAAACCGAAGACGGCACCGCCACGGCCGGCAGCGACTACCTGTACAGCAGCGGCATCGTCAACATCCCGGCCGGGTCGACTGAAACCACCGTCTCGGTCACCATTCTCGGCGATTTGACCACCGAAGGCACCGAGCAATTCCGCATCGTCTTCACCACCGCCAGCGACGTCACCCTGGTGCAACCCATCCTCGAAATCGGCATCACCGACGGCACCCTGTGCGGCGCGGAACTTTCGCCCATTGGCCACAACGTGCCGCTGGCCGGTGGCACACGCAGCTTTGACATCGACACCCTGCCGGGGTGTCAATGGACGCTGGCCACCGCCGAAGACTGGATCCATTTCACCACCCCCACCTCGGGCACCGGCGACGCCACGGTTGAATACACCGTCGATGCGCGCAGCAACCCCGACGTGTACACCCGTTTCGGCGAAATCGACGTCAACCTGCTCTCTCCGGTCAGCCAGGTCACGCACACGGTCGAACAGGACGGCGATCCCAGCCTGTGTGACTTCACCCTCGGCCAGCAGGTCTTTGACTTTGATGAAACCGGCGGCACCGGCAGTTTCACGGTTTCGGCGGTGTCCGAATGCGGCTGGCAGGTGTTCAGTGACGACGCCTGGCTGACCATCACGGCGCCCACCGGTCCGACCTTTGGCGACGGCGTGGTGCAGTTTTCCGTGACGCACAACACCGGCGCGGTCAATGTCGCCACCGCCGACCGCAGCAGCGTGTTGGACGCGCCGTTCCTCAACCCCGTGACGGTCAACCAGAACGGCTGTTCCTACGCGCTCAGTGCGACATCCATTGACGTCGGTGACGGCGCGCAAAGCGGCCTGACCACCTCAGTCATCGCGCCAGACATGCAAGGCGCCGCCTGCCCCTGGTCGGCGGTCAGCAACGCCTCGTGGATCCTCATCAATTCCGGCCATTTTGGCGAGGGCTTTGGTGAAGTGGTGCTGAGCGTGCTGGAAAATCCGTCGGTCACTCCGCGCATTGGCACGGTACAGATCGGCGACGACATTTTCACCGTCAATCAACAGGGCCAACCCTGTCTGTACGACATCGACCCAAGCGCCTGGAACGTCTGCGCGGCCGGTACTACGGACTTGCTCGGCGTGCTGGCCACGGCCGGTTGCGGCTGGACGCTGGATTCGGATCAACCCTGGCTGCAGGTCAACACCAACGCCGCCGGCGTGGGCGATGAAATCGCCGAAGTGCAGGTGCTGGCCAACGACAGCGAAAGCAACCGCTCGGCACTGTTGACCCTGAACAGCGACGATCTGATGACGCAAATCAACAAAAACGTGCTGCAATCGGGGCATCTGCTGTACGAAGATTTTTCCGCCGGCACCCTGCCCGCGGCCTTCGTCGTCTCCCCGGCCGGCGCCTGGAGTGTCGATCAGGCGCAGTTGTCGGGCGCGTTGCTGGGCGGTGGCGCGGGCTTTGCCATCGACGGCAACGCCAGCAGTTACTGCAGCGACTGCAAAGTCAGCGGTCAGATCACCCAGACCACGTTCAGCAGCACCCCGCTGCGCAACATCGGTCTGGTCGGCTGGTACCAGAGTCCGCTTGACCACGTGGCCCTGGCGATGGATGAACTGACCAATCGCTGGCGCCTGAGCGCGTTTGTCAACGGCAGTGAAACCTTTGTGGAAAGCCAGGCCGATTCCCTGATTCCACACCAGACCCATCAGCTGGAGATCCGCTACGACGCGCAGTTTTTCTACGGCAGCGTGGACGGTGAGACCCTGTTGCAACTGCCGCACAACCGCCTGCTGGCGCCGGTCGGCTACGCCGGATTTCTGCTCAACAACGCCAACGGCCGCATGGACGATCTGCGCATCACCGGGCAAAGCGCCGACGCCGATCTGATCTCCACCGGCGGTTTCGAGGTCCCGCAGTTCCTCGCGCCCACCGCTTGCGCGCTGCAGTAAATACCGACCAGGCGCTGTGCTCACAACACAGTGCCTGGCAACGGATGCGCCAAAACCCATCAAGCACATCTTCAGGTGCCGGCACAAGCCACTGAACGGCGCGCACACCGTCTAGAGAATTTTGCTACAATGCCAGCGGCCATGCCTGGCCTTGACGCATCGCAAGCAACTGGTCGCACGGCCCCGCGCAGTGGGCCCATAGGAACCGTCCATGAGCAATCCCTGCATGAATTACACACGCATTCAATCGCTGGATTTTCTGCGTGGCGTAGCGATTCTGGGTATTTTATTGATCAACATCGAATCCTTCGCCTACCCCAAGCCCTGGAGCCCCTCGGCGTTTGGCTTTGCCTCCGAGGCGGATCGTGCGGTGCGCTTCGGGGTCTACTGGCTGGCCCAGGGCAAGTTTTACTTCATGCTGACGATTTTGTTTGGCGTCGGCTTCACCCTGTTTTTGCAGCGCGCCAAAGAAAAACACGGCGTGCGTGCCTACCCGCTGTATTTTAAGCGGCTGTTCTGGCTGTTCATCCTCGGTCTGGTGCACGCCTATTTCATCTGGGACGGCGACATTCTGTACCACTACGCCGTCTGCGGCGCGCTGCTGTTGCTGTTTGAACCGTTCAATGGCAAGCACCTGGGCTTGATCATTGCGGCCCTGCTTGCGGTGTTGGTTTTCAATGCGCTGCAACGCACCGCCGAGCGGGCCGAGTCTCTGGAAAAATATCATACGATTCTGCAAACACCCGTCGAGGCGCGCACCCCGGATGAACAGACGCACGTCAAGCAGTGGCAGACCAGGCTTAAAAAACGCGACGCCGAAGCCGTTGCTGCCGAACAGATCAGACCCACCTACCTGAGCAGCATTCAGGCCAATTTTGCCCAGGTCAAAGTGCACCAGGGCGTGATTTATCATCAAAGCATCCTGTACCGCACCTTGATCATGATGCTGGTCGGTGTGCTGCTGTACCGCTCAGGCATCTTTCAGGATTATCGGGCGGTGCGCCATTACGGCTGGATCACCCTGGGCGTGTGCCTCGCGGCATTGCTGATGAATTTTTATCGCTATCATCACTGGACTTACCACTACGAACAGCCGGTGGTTGAATGGTGGCGGGGGCTGTTGTTCAGCTTTCCCCGAGAGAGTCTGGCGTTGGCCTACGTGCTGCTGTTCAACGGTTTGTACCAGACATTTGGCCGCGGCCGGCTCAGCGGCCTGGTGGCCCATGTGGGGCGCATGGCGCTGAGCAATTACATTGGGCAAAGCATCGTGTGCGGCTTGCTTTTTTATGGCTACGGGCTGGGACTGCACAATCAATTGTCGCGCTGGCAGCTGCTGCCCATCGTCCTGGGGCTGGGCCTGATGCAGCTGTTGATCAGCGGGTTGTGGTTGCGCCGCCACAGCGCCGGCCCGCTGGAAGCGCTGTGGCGGCGCCTGATTTACCGCGGCCAGGTGCGGGCAGAAAAACCGCTGAAGCAGGACGGCTGATGCCAGCGATGGTCAGGGCTGTTTAACACCTTTGCAACGACGTTGTTGCCCTGAGAAATGCACCCGGCAAGACGCAAGCAGCACCGGCGCCGGCGCGTGCGTTGTATCGTCCCGCCTCAGCCGATGGCTTCCAGCACGCGATTGCGTTCAAATGCGCTGCCGATGGATTGCGCGGCGGTTTTGATGTGCGATTTGAGCGCGGCGTTGAGGTTTTGTTTTTTCACCACAGTCAGCAACACGCTGGCCAGCTCAAAATCCGAGCCAATGTGTTCGGCGGCGGCTTCGATCATGCGCTGCAGATGGCGCTCGGACAGATCGTTTTTGAGCAAGTCGGCGTACACTTTTTTCATCTCAAAATCGGAATCGATGTGCGCGGCCAGATCGAGATAGGCGGTGAACAGTGCATCGTTGTTGCCGTGCGCACTGGCCATTTTTTTGTTGGCGGCGAGCAGCACTTTGGCCAGCTCAAAATCCGATTCGATGTGCACCGCCAGGGCAAACAGATGTTCCAGGTTCACCGCCTGCTCGGCGTTGCGCTGCAACCAGGCGATCAACACTTTGCTCATCTCAAAGTCCGAATCGATGCTTTCAGCGGCATTGAACCAGGCGCGGTTGATGGCTTCGCTGTGGGGCAGCTGCGGCAGGGCGTTGAGCAGGGTTTTGGCCATTTCAAAGTCCGATTCGATGCCCGCCGCGCTGTTGAAATAGCCCAGCCACAACGCTTCGCTGGACATGTTTTGGCTGTCCACCAGAGCGGACAGCACATGACTGAGTTCAAAATCCGAATCAATGTCTGCGGCCAAAACCATCGCCCGCTGCACATCCTGCGCCTGCAACCTGGACAGTTTAAACAAATGATTCAAGTACGCCTTGCGCACGAAATCGCTGTCAATCAGGGCCACTTCATCCAGCACAGCGGCGTCGCCGCGGCTGCCCTGAATGCGTTCCACGCGGGCTTCGGCCTGCAGGCCGGTCTGTCGCAACACCTGCGGAATGGCCTCGGCGAACCACTGTCTAGCGCGCGCGTCAAACGGCCGTTCATCGCCGTCGGACCAGAAGGTGTATTCGGCGTTTTCAGCGTTGGCACCGGGCGCGCTTTCGATCTGCAGCCGCTGGGTCAGGCCGTTTGCCGTGAGACTCAGATCAAAACGGCTGTCGGCGGGGAAATCCACGATCGCTGTTTCAGCGTCGTTGAACTGAATCTCGCCGGTGAGTTTGGCTTTCAGCTTCATCGCGCGGTCCTCGTGGGTGTGACTCAAGGACATCTCGGTCACACCGCCGGAACGGATGATGTGGTGTTGTGCACCGTCGCCATCGGTGTGTTCGACGCGGGTTTTCGCCACCACGCCGGGGCCACCCACCGCGAGCATCAGCAGCGCTGCAAACAGACCCAGGGGCCACGCGCGGCTGGATTTCAGGTTTTTGGGTTGCAGGATGTTTTCCACACGCTGCAGCAATTGGCTTTTTCTTGAGATCATGGCAGGCACCATTGGTTCATGAGTTGAATGAGTGTGCGCTTTGGCGACGTCCACCAGGGTGGCTGCCAAGGCGCGCGGATTGTCGGTCCAGGCCGCCGCCAGCGCGTCGGCCTTGTGTTCTGTTGCGCGGCGAATGTGTTGCATCAAGGCGCGGTTCAGGGGTTGAAAAAACAACAGCAAACCAAACCATTGCGCCGTTTGCAGCCAGGCGTGATCGCGCCGTTTGATGTGCGCCAGTTCGTGCGCCAGGGCGGCCTCGATCTGAGCGCTGTTGTGCTGCTGCAGAAACGCCGCGGGACACACCACTTCCCGATGCAGGGCAATGGGTGAACGCAGCGCGGTGCTCTGGCTCAGGCGCACGTTCGCGGGCAATCCACTGCGCTGCAAAAGTTCTGCAAACAGGCGCGTTATGCGTTCATCGGTGACCGGTGTTCTGCTGCGCATTGAACGCAGCCAGCGCCGCCGTCTGAGGCCGTGTCGGCCCAATAAAAATCCCGCGCCCAGCCCCCACAAAGACAGCCACAGCACCGCGCCATTGAAGACATTGACTTCATTGACCGGCGTGCGCACATCGCTGTGCGGCGTCTGCGCCCATGTCTGCTGCGGGATGTGTCCGTCGGCATCCCCTTGCGGCCCATGCGCTGGCGGCGCTGGAGTGATCAGCGCTTCATGCACCGGCGAGGCCATTTGCGCTGCGTCCGCGTGCTGTGCAACCGGGCTGTGTGCCCACTGCACCTGCCACGCGGCGTCGGGGCCATCGCCGCTGTGCAGCCAGCCACCGGTCAACAACGCGGCGGTCAAACAGCCCAGCAACAGCGCCGATTTGACGGTCCATTCGCCCAGACGATCGAAGGCCAAGTGGTGCAAGCGCCAGGCCAGCAACACCCCGCCGATCAGCAGCGTGGAGTGGATGAAATAGTTGAGCGAAAACAGCAGCCACGCATCGGCCAGCCCCTGCACTGCATCAATCATCGTTCACCCCCTGATCCAGCAAAGTGCGAATTTTTTGCACGTCCGCATCGGACACGTCGTCCTGATCCACCAGGTGATGCACCAGGGTGTCCGGTTCGCCGTCGAACAGGTGTTTGAGCAAGTGACCCAGCATCGAGGAGCGCACTTCATCGGCGGACACGCAGGCGTAATACAGGTGTTGCCGGCCGTCTTTTTCATGCGCCACAATGCCCTTGTCCTGCAGACGCTTGAGCACCGTGGCCACGGTTGTCAAGGCCAGCGGTTTGTGTGCATTGAGTTGTTTGTGCACCTCACTGGCGCTCAATTGATTGTGTTGCCACAATACTTTCATGACATCGATCTGCGACTGGCTGAGCTTGATTTGTTTGTGGATTCTTCGCACCTGGATTCAATTGATAACTACAACTGTAGTCTAATTTAATACTACACCTGTAGTTTGTCAACCGGTTTTTTCAGCCCAAGGGAAAACATGCTGCGATTCCATGCGCCTTGCCTGGGTTCATGACTGCAACCACACAGACCTGGATCAAACACCCGCAGGCGCAGAATCGGGCACACACTTTGGATGAATGGGCAGGCCACGCCCTGCGGCACCCCGTATAATGGGCTCATCCAAAAACACAAGGCAAGAGGCACGCATGAACAATCCAAAAAACACGCTGGGCCACAGCGATCTGAAGCTGGGCCGAATCGGCCTCGGCTGCATGGGCATGTCGGAATTCTACAGCGGCGCGCTGGACGAAGCCGGCCACATCAAAACCCTGCACGCGGCCATCGAACGCGGCATCAACCACTTTGACACCGCCGACATGTACGGCAGCGGCCGCAATGAAGCGCTGCTTGCCAAAGCCTTCAGCGACCGCTGGGACCGCGTGGTGGTGGCCACCAAGTTCGCTGTGCAGCGCGGGCCGAACGGCGAATTCACCGGCGTGTGCGCGCGCCCGGAATACATCAAACAAGCCTGTGAACGCAGCCTCAAGCGGCTCGGCATTGAAACCATCGACCTGTACTATCAACACCGCCCGGATCCCGAAGTGCCGGTGGAGGACAGCGTCGGCGCCATGCAGCAACTGGTGCAAGAAGGCAAGGTGCGCCACATCGGCGTCAGTGAATTCACCCCTGAACAAATTCGCACCGCGCACGCGGTGCATCCGATCGCCGCGCTGCAGAGTGAATATTCGCTGTGGACCCGCGATGTGGAAAACAACGGCGTGCTGGACACCTGCCGCGAGTTGGGCATCGCCCTGGTGGCTTATTCTCCGCTGGGGCGCGGATTTCTCACCGGCGCCATCCCCGACCGCACCGCACTGGATGCCAACGACTGGCGCCTTGACAACCCCCGCTTCTCAGAAGAGGCGTTGCAGCACAACGCCGCGTTTGTCGAATTGCTTGAAGACATCGCCGCCTCGCATCGGGCCACCGCCGCGCAGGTGGCGCTGGCCTGGGTGCTGGCCCAGGGTGAGGACATCTTCACCATCCCCGGCACGCGACGCATCGCCCGGCTGGAAGAAAACCTCGGCGCCTGGGACGTGCAACTGAGCCGCGATGAACAGGCGGAAATCCGCCGCCGTCTGCCGCAGGAAACGGCCGGGGAACGGTATTGAGGCTGAAAAATCACACCACAATCCAAGCAGAAAACATGAACATTTGATGCATCACGACGTCGTGTAAAAACATTGAATTTGTCCGGTCGCTGGCTTAAGGTGGTCGCATGCTGGCGCTTTTTATCTACTTGTTCATCGCTTTGGGTTTTTCTTTTTTCTGCTCGGTGGCCGAAGCGGTTTTACTCAGCGTCTCCACCTCATACATCACGCTGCTGGAACAACAGGGGCGTCCTGTGGCTGGTTTGTTGCGCACCCTGCGCAGTGACATCGACACGCCCCTGGCGGCCATTCTGTCGCTCAACACCATCGCCCACACCGTCGGTGTCGCCGGGGTGGGTGCGCAGGCAGCGTTTGTGTTCGGCAACGCCTACCTCGGCCTGACTTCGGCGATTCTGACCCTGCTGATCTTAATCTTTTCAGAAATCATCCCGAAAACCCTGGGCACCTATTACTGGCGCCAGTTGGCACCGCCCATGGCCCATGCGATCAAATTTCTGGTCAAAGCCATGTACCCGCTGGTCTGGCTGGCCAAGAAAATCACCGGCCAGATGACCCACGGCACGGCACCACCCGGCTTCAACCGCGAAGAATTTGCCGCCATGGCCCATCTGGGTCAACAGGAAGGCGAATTGTCCGACGCCGAAGCCCGGGTGCTGCAAAATGTATTCAAACTGCGCGAGGCACGCGTCGCCGACGTCATGACACCGGCCAACGTGATGTTTGCCCTGCCCGAAGACTTAAGCGTCGATGTGTACAACAACGAGTACACGGAACAGCGTTTTACACGCATCCCGATTTACCGCAACACGCCGGATCACATCGTCGGATTCGTCCTGCGCGGCGACTTGCTGGTTGCCCAGGTGCGCGGCAACGCCACCACGCCGTTGCTCAATTACCGCCGCGACATCGCAGCCATCCCAGACCGGCTGTCACTGCTGGCTGCGTTTGACAACTTTCTGACCCACCGCGCGCAGATCATGCAGGTGGTCGATGAATACGGCACACTGAAAGGCGTGATCACACTTGAAGACGTGATTGAAACCCTGGTGGGTCTTGAAATCGTGGATGAGAGTGACCTCACCGAAGACATGCAAATTCTGGCCAGACGCCAGTGGCGGCGCAAGGCACAGCGACTGGGCATCGACGTGGATAAACTGCAGTAAGCGAAAGCGATCCGCGCGCTGATTACTGCAGCCTGTTGCCCCAGACCCCGAATCCGCCGCATGGCCTCAACCGACCTGCAAGTCGACCGGTTTACGCGATTGGTGTGCTCGTGTTATCAGCATGGCCCCACTGGGACCGCACTCAAAATTTGTCCAAAGAAATTGATGATTTTGGATGAAACCCTGGCCTTGTTCAAGGCAATGTCCAGCAACACCGCGAAGATGACAGCAATATAGGCCAGATAGGCAAATCCCATATAGTCGTTGTACAGAATCGTGTAAAACCAGTCTTGACCAAAC
>JBNLBT010000099.1:0-11986 GCA_050303435.1 Marinicellaceae bacterium | reverse complement strand
CCACCGGATCGATCTCGGCCACCGTCACGCGCATTTCGGGCGGCTCAAACCAGCGCCGCACGTCGGCCGGGTCCAGCCAGGCGGCAAACACCCGTGCGCGCGGCGCGCGGATGAACTGTTCGATTTTTAATTCTTCGCTGACAAGATTCATGTCGTTTCCTCTCCAGAGTTTTGTTGTGTGTTGGCGGCCGCTGCATGATCTGCTTCAAGCCGCTGTTGCATGCGCCCCAATTGCGCCCGCCAAAAGCGCGTGTGCGATGCCAGCCAGTCCTCTGCGCCCTGCAACGCTTCCCAGTCGATCTCCATGTGATGCGTCACGCCGCGCGTGCGCCGCCGCACCAGCCCGGCCCGTTCCAGCACTTTCAGGTGCTTGGAAATCGCCGCCAGTGACACGCTGAACGGCCGCGCCAGCTCGCCCACCGTGCAGGCCCCGCCCTGCAGGCGCTGCAACAGCGCCCGCCGGGTGCGATCCGCCAAAGCCTGAAACAGGCGATCCAGTTGCTGCTCTGTATATTCAACCATGCGGTTAAATATAGCACGTGTCGATTGATTATTCAACCATTTGGTTGAATAACACATTCAGTCGTTCAAAAACCTGCCTTGCGGCCGCAGCGATGCGCACACATTCTGTCAACAGCCGGTCAGAAGCATCGGCACATATCGCTTGCCAAGCCCCGCTGCGCGTGTAGAATGATCTGACCGGAAATACATCCGGTCGGTCAGCATGAACACCCGGAGGCACCTGACACCATGAAAACCAACACTGCACTGAGACCCCTCTTTTTAAGCGCTGCGCTGTGGCTGGCCGCAGTGCACACCGCCGCCGCCACGCAAGCGATCCGCATTGATCATCCGCAAGCCCAGGACCGCCAGCTGCTGGCCGATCAGGCCATCGACTACGGCGCTTTTTTGTGGCTGTCAGAACCTGCGGATGCGCTGAACAACTTAAGTTCAGCTGCACGCACGCAGTACATCAATGACGCGTTTCACCTGCGCGTTGGTGACCAAACTCTGGACCCGCTGGACGGCGTACCGGACGATTTCTGGCTGCGCGATCACGCCGGCGGCGCCAAAGACTTTTATTTGCTGCAAATGCGCGGACCGATGAAATCCGAGTGGCTCAGGGCCATGCGTGCAGCCGGACTTCAGCCATTGAAAACTTTCCAGCCGTACGCGCAACTGGTGTGGGCCGATGCCGCAGGGGTGCAAGCGTTTGCAACCGCGCACCGCGCGGCGCGCTGGGGCGGTCCGTTTTTTCCGGCGTTGCGATTGCAGTCATCGCTGCGCGATCTGGGCGATGCGCCCGAACCGACCATGGCCCTGGTGCACCGCGATGCCGCAGAGGCATTGAGTGATCGTCTGCAGCAACTGCAGGCACGCGGCGTGAGTGTGCGTCCAATCAACCGCGACTTCAGCGCCCTGATGTTCTATCTCAGTGGCAATAAATACACGGCGCTGGCCACAACACCGGGCGTGCTGACGGTGCAGCGCATCCAACAGGACGCCGGTCCGCGCGGTGAAATGAGCCAGCAGTCCATCGTCGGCAACTACGACGGCGGCAACATCATCGCCACCGGCTATCAGACCTGGCTGAGCGCCACCGGCCTGACCGGCGCCGGCATCACCGTCGGTGTGGTCGATGGCGGCGTTTACAACAGCCACCCGGACCTGAGCGGCAGCGTGATCAATTGCACCGGCCCCGGCGCCAGCTGCAGCGATTCGGTGAATTCTCACGGCACCCACGTGGCCGGCGCCATCGGCGGCACCGCGGCATCAGGCACAACCGATCCAAATGGCTTTCTGCGTGGCTTGGGTGTGGCCCCCGGCGTGACCCTGCTGGAGCAGCGCTACGGCCCCTTGCTGGGTGCCGGCCCGGGTGGCATGGTGCCCGGCGGCATGCTGGAAATCTATAAAGACTCGGCGGTCAACGGCGCGCTGCTGACCAACAATTCCTGGGGGCCGACCGGCTCCCCGCAAGGCTACGACATCCCCACCATGGAAGTCGACATGATCAGCCGCGACGCCGACCCGGACACCCCGGGCCCGCAGCCTGTGCTGGCGGTGTGGTCCATCATGAACGGCAACGGCGACAGCTTTGGTGCCTGTTCACCGAGCTCACTGGGTTCACCGGATGAAGCCAAAAATCTGTTCGCCGTGGGCTCCACCAAACTGCAGAACGGTTCGCTGAATCAGACCACCGATATTTTCGATGTGTCGGGCAACAGCGCGCACGGTCCGGCTTGCGACGGCCGTCTGGTGCCACACATCGTGGCCCCCGGTTGTTCCACCGATGCCCCCGACAGCGCCTCAGGTTACGGCACCAAATGCGGCACTTCAATGGCCTCGCCGGTGGTGTCCGGTTCGGTTTCGCTGTTCTGGCAACGTTTTAAAGCGCAAAACGGTGTGGACCCGAGTCCGGCATTGATCAAAGCGGTGTTCACTGCAGTGGCGATGAATCTGTCCGGTTTTCGCGACGCCGACGGCGGCACGCTGGGCAACCGCCCGGACCGCAAACAGGGCTGGGGCCGCATCGATCTGGACGCGGTGATCAATCCGACCGCGCCGATGCATCACCTGGATCAGAGTCACGTGTTCACCGCCAGCGGGCAACAGTGGACTGCGCAACTGCAGGCGGTCAACCCATCCCTGCCGGTGCGCATCATGCTGGTGTGGACCGACGCCCCTGGCGCCGGACTGGGCGGCACTTCACAGGCCTGGGTCAATGATCTGGATTTGAGTGTCAGCGCTGGCGGCGACACCTACCTGGGCAACGTGTTTGGCGTCGACGCCTTTTCCGAGACAGGCGGCAGCGCCGATGCGGTCAACAACATGGAAGGGGCGTTCCTGCGCCCGGATCAGCACAACGGCGGTCTGATGACATTGAACGTGCTCGCCGCGAACATTGCTGACGACGCCCTGGATGTGCACAACCCGACCACACCGCGGCAGGATTTTGCTCTGGTGTGCTACAACTGCGCGGTGCAACTGACCGATCTGATCTGGAACAACGGCTTCAACTCATCGCCGTTTGAATGAGACGCTGCGTTATTTCTGTCCGCGCCACGCTGGCGCGATGCTGATTTGAATTCAATGTTGTGCAGTCGCAGGACGCGCCCGCACTCAACCCCGCCAGCGGCGCTGGCGGCGCGCCAGCAGATCTTTCAGAACCTGCAGTTCTTCGGTCAGCTGGTCCAGTGACTTGACCATGATCACGGTGGTCTTGTCGAAGGTCAATTCGCCGTTGGGGTTTTCGTAGTTGCGGAAACAGCTGTTGGCATCGAGGTTGCGGAAATGCCAGCGAAACGCGCCGCTTTTCATGCGCTCTTTTTTGACGTACACCAGACTGACGATCAGCGGCTGTGCCGCGTCGTTGAGATCGCCCATCACCAGGTAATACTGCTGCCCGACCTTGAAATGTTGCGCCGATTGCAGCGCCGGCAGACCGCCCCAAGATTTCTTCGATTGCATCGCACCCCGCCCGCGCCGACCGGTCGCAGAAGTTAAAGCGTCCGCATGCCCATTGATCCAGGCCGGGTCCATCTCGCCCGCGTTTTCATGCCAATTCAATTTTTTCATAGCTCCCACCCGCGCATTGCGCCGTACCACCCCAAAAATAGCACAGGATGGCCCCGCGCGGCTTAAATTTTTGTGAAATTTGGTGTCTGAATCAACACCCGACGCGCTCAAGTGCTTTTTTTGGCCGCCTTTTCATTGCGCGCAGCCCAGTCCTTGACGCATTGGATCAAGTGGTTTTTATATTCCGCCGGCAATTCGGCCGCCGACAATTCCGCGTGAATGCCCTGCAACATTTCACGGGCCCGGTCAAATCGACGCGTGCGCACGCAGTAAATCGCGAAATACAATTCATTTTCTGCCTGCCACCCAGCGTTTTCATACCCCAACGAATGCAGCTGAGCCAGGGCCGCCTCCACCGTTGCGATCGGTGCTTTCTTATCACACAACAAACGCAGCTGCCATTCCGCCACCCGTCGATCAATCTCAACGTGCAGGCGCGCATCGTCCACTTTCAGTTTGCATTCGGTCCCGGCCCGGTCAAACTCGGCCATGGCCGCGCGCGCATCCAGTTTGAAACAGCGCACCGCGGTGTGCGATAAAATGTCGGACACCAGGCGTGAGGAACGGTCTTCAGCAGATTCCATTTCAGGCCCCTTCCCCGGATTGCACAAACGCGCGCACCTCAGGAATGTTTAAATAATCGGTCGCCAACGCATCGCCCAGCGCCTCGGCCTCGGTGAGCAGCCGCACAGCGCGTGGCCGATCGGTTTCACAGACCACGCCATAAAATAAACAGATGGCCAAACAGGTCATTGCGGGCGCAAATTGTTGTGCCGCCGACCGTTCATACCAAGCAAAGGCCTGCCTTTTGTCCTGCACCCGGCCCGCGCCATCGTCGCAGCGACAGGCCTCGGCGTACTGTGCGATCGGATTGCCGCGCTGCAATGCGTCCGCGAACACCCGTTCGCGCCGCCGTGCAAATTCATCTTCGCATTCGCCCTCTTGGGAAAGAAAGGCGTGCATCAGCGCCGCATTGCCCCGCGCGTCTTCTTGTAGATAATCCAACTTGGACCTGAACTCATCGCAACGCACGGCCTGCAAAGCATTCAAAGCCCCAACAAACCCTGCTGCGTCGTCCAATGTCCGATAATAAGACAACAGGCAGGCCTCTTCACTCGGCAAATGAATGCATGTTTTCACGATAAATCCCCTTCAAAAGAGTCAATCGACACCCAATTCATCCGCCCGTTCATACCAGATTTCGGCCAGGTCCCGGTCTTCCTCGATGCCAATGCCGTAATGGTAACACCTCGCCACTTCAGCATGCGACTGATCATCGCCCCGCAAGGCCGCCTGTAAATACAAACGAAACGCTTCGGCTTCATCCTTTTTGACGCCATGCCCCTTTTCGTAACAAATGGCCAGATCGTAAAAGGCGCTGGGAATTTTCCCGCGCGTGGCTTTCTTCAATAAAAACACCGCCTTGTTCCAATCCTTCTCAACGTGGTGACCAAACAAATGCCAGGTGGCCAGTGCGTAGGCGGAATCCGCGTTGCCTGCAGCCATCGATGCATTCAACAGCTGCAGTACGCGGGGAATGTCCGGCGTTTCTTTTCGCGCTTCGGCCAGCGCCTGTTCATATTGGCTTTGTGCATCAACCATATCCGTTCTTTCTCCAATGACTTGTGATCGCATGTGCAGCAACGCTGCGCTGAATCATTTCCACCTTCATTGCATGCATCAACAATACAGTTTGTAAACCGCCATGACCACCAAAACCAGCAAAATGAACACGTCCGATGCACGAATTGTGTTGTCTTTGCTTGCGTCTGTTTCCCGTGTTTCTGTGGGCAGAATCGGCAGAAACAAAAGAGACCAATACGGCAACAGAATCAACACCCAGTCGTTGTGTTGCAATCGAAATTTCCGCACCACAAGCTGGGCTGTATACATCGCCAGGAGGTGCGCCAGGATCAGCGTCATTGTTGCAAGAGACAGGCAGCGCATCAGGCTCTTTCCTCAATGAACTCATGCATCGGCTGCCCCCCGCAAGCGGCGTATATTTTCTATGGCATCGGCGTGATTCAACACCCCCGACTCATCAAACAACGCGGCCTGAATGGCCACATTGGATTGATAAAGCGGTCGCATCAGTTCAACATGCAATTCACCGCTGAGGCGCATCAACGTGCGCACCTGCGCTTCACTCCCAGCCGCTTGTCCAGCCTGCATCCATTCAATCACTGACCAGATCTGCGCATCCGCGGCCAACAGTTTTTCCATGCAATCGAGTGAGTGAAGGGATTGTTTCATGCAAGCCATGGCTTGAAAGTTTGACACCAAAAATAGCGCGGGTAACAACTGCAACAGAACAACGCCCGTGCGCGCGACACATTCACAGCGGTCCATCCGTGCAAGGCACATCCGTGATTTCACTTTTCGATGTGCTGTTGTTTGCATCAACAGGACAATCTCTTCGCAACACGCCAAGCCCCTGATCGGTACAGCGTTCCGCGTGTTGGCTCTTGTGATAAGCAACAAACGCCGAAAACAGTGTGCGGCCACCGTCGCTGTCCAATTGCGAGCGCAAGGGCTGCGGCAGTTCAGCAAACACCTCCAGCCAATCAAGCGCAGAGAGGCTCGCCGCATGCGCAATGGCGCCTTGCACCGCACTGTCAATGTATGCATCGTGTGACAGTGATTCATCTGAGGTCAAAGACATGAGAACGGTCTCACCCACAGCCAGATCGTTCAGCAAATGCGCGCACACACGATTGTAAATGGCGCAGTGCGTGTCCGCTTGCGATAGATCCAGCAGCGACAGATTTTCAGAAATTGACGCACCGTGCGCCAGCGCCACTTGATTCAACACCGCGTCCTGGCATGGATCGACTGCCTCAGCCATTGCCACCGCCGAACTCAGCACTAAACAACCGAGTGTCATCGAATTGAACAGGCCTTTCATCTTCACTCCTAAAGACTTCAGAAATTTCAATATACACCAAAACTTAGGCGGTTTGCAGTGCTGAAAGACCTTCACAGGGAATACGCAACCGTGGATTGCATCACCCATCGGGCCCGAACGCCCTCAATGTTGAGCGCACCGAATTCAGCATTGAAACGGTAATTGACCCGATGTTCAGGCATGAAAAAACCTGTTCTGGAGTAAATAAAGCAATCCTCTGTTTCCCAGATTTCCGGTGTCGAATCCGAATGGTGACTCCAGGTCCATTCTGACAGCAAAGCGCTGTGCTGAAAAATTGTCTGCCCTAAATCGTTCAATAAAGTCAATGTGACTGGCGCCTCACCCAATGGCCCGTTTTTCAATGCCATGCACCCGCCTGTGTGGCGAATGTCCACAGACAAACCCAGCATCGACTCCTGCGTTGGCAACGCGCCCACCGAGAAACTCTGGCGCGCATGCGAAACCGCCTCAAAGACATCGAAATGCATCGCGTAACGCGGAAAGATCCACCTTTTCTTGAGCACGTACTGGCCATCCTGTGGATAAACGGGTTGTTTTATACAGGACGCCAAAAACACAGGCAACAGCATCATCCACAGCACAGAGCTGTGCATTTCTTTGCGTGCGCGCGTCAGGCGCTTTGATTGCAGCCTTTTAAAGATGACCTGGGGGTTTTTCACAGGGTTGACATCTCCCGCAGCAATTCAGACCGCGTGTACACGTTTTTCAGCATCCCGGCATCAAAACGAAAGCGCTGCGCCGCATCAAGTTCACCGTCGAAATAAGCCGCCGGACCGCTGATCACGGCGAACACCCAGAGTTCCTGGCCCACCGCGTCGGCATCGGTGCCGGTGAATTGCAAGGTCACAATCAACGGGTCGGTGTTTTCACGGCCAGGTTCTGCCGTGCTGAGCATCAGATAATACAGTGCATTGCGCTCAAATTTTGAATCATCGGCCTGAGAATGAGTGGATGATGGTTGCGCATCAAACCATGAAAAATGGGTCAGCCAATGCAACAATACCAACACAGCCATTGTGATCAAAAACATCACAACCAGCTTGATTGGAACCAGCACCTGCATGAAATACTTATAAGTCGCAATACTCAACACAACCCAAACAACGGTCATTGTTTCAATCATGCGGTAACCTAACCTATTAAAGACCCCATTCATTGCACTGTGAATGATCCAGGCATATGCTGTAAAAACAGTAAAATAATAGAGCAGAACCTTGAAACTGAAATAGTCCGCATAGTGAATCCCACGCCCCTTGTAAACAACGGTGTAGTACATCAAGTCATACAACAAGCATGACAAAAACGCAACAACGGCGATCTTTATAACAGGGCTTGGTTGATATTTATTTACAACATTGTTCACAACTGTTCTCATGCATCCATGATATTAACTGATGATCGGACTGGTGTTGTAGATCAAACCAGCCCACTCCTGCCTTATCCGCACAATTTCTATACAGTCCACCAACAATAGCATCAAAAAATATATGCTTATGACCCATGCTTAAGTCATTGCATCAGGCCAGCCAGGCACCCAATTTCACACAAACATTGCATAACAGATGGACTCTAAACTCAATTCTTTTACATCCCAATGATTCGAAATGCACTCACAAACCGGGTCTTTTTTTGAATCGAACATGGCGGTGCAACAGCTGTGTGTGACCCGATGGGCATTGACATCTCCCGCAGCAATTCTGACCACGTGTACACGTTTTTCAGCATCCCGGCATCAAAGCGGAAGCGCTGCGCCGCATCAAGTTCACCGTCGAAATGAGCCGCCGGACCGCTGATCACGGCAAACACCCAAAGTTCCTGGCCGTCCGCGTCGGCATCGGTGCCGGTGAATTGCAAGGTCACAATCAACGGGTCGGTGTTTTCACGGCCAGGTTCAGCCGTGCTGAGCATCAGATAATACAGTGCATTGCGCTCAAAGGGTGGCATCCTGCTTATCGAAAGATCATTGCTGGCTTTGCTGCGTGATTCAATGGACATGGTTTTTCCAATAGATTCTGACATCTTTCATGGGCAAGGTGGTGTTGATTTGCAAGAAAATGAATTCAACATCGACAGGCATTCCATCTTTGTTCAACAAAGAAATTCTGACATCCGTCTTACCGATTGTATACCCACCATGATGGATCAATTCCGCACGTTCCCCCTCCTCACTGACCAATAATGCCACAATCGTTTCACCAGAAAACAGTTTCTTGATTTTGTCATCGAGCGTCAATAAGTCCTTTATTAAATCCCTTTCCATGCCCGGATTGACCAGAGACGTCACATCAATCTCCACGCTGGCACCCGGTGAAATCGCTTCGATGGGTTCGGGCAATGGGATGGTGTTGGCACCCACGTGCAAATCCACCGGCACCGGTGTCAGCAGGATGACTTTGGAAAAGAACAGGAGTTTAAGAAATGTCATCATAATACCATTCCATTCAATGCATTCATCATGCACCGATGCACACCCTGGGTGGCTCGGTGTGTATACTTTTCCCACAGTATACCTCATGCCATTGTGAGCGAACACGCCTGACATCGCCGCTGGGGTTTCAGTGCAAAAATGCGTTATCATCCCCTGCAACAAAATCAACGGCCGCTGCTTGAAATGAACAAGAATCCATCAGAGAACCCACTGTGATCGCACTGGACGCCTTGCTGCGCTATTCCGGTGTCGGTGTGCTGGTGCTGATGAGTGCGCTGGTGTGGCGGGATGTGCCGCGCTCGCAGACGCGGCGTTATTTGTTGCTGGCCAACGCGGCGGTGGCCGCGCATCTGTTGGGCTTCACGCCGCCTGCGCTGGCGCCACCCGAGACGCTGCGCATGGCGTTGCGGTTTATCGACGTGTTTCAATTGCTGTTCATCTGGCTGTTTGCGCTGTCCTTGTTCCAGAAGGATTTTCGCTTCAGGCTGTTTCACGGCGTTTGTTTCATTGTCTACAGCGCCGCGATGCTGATGGAACGGGGTGTGCAGTTCGGTCTGATAGAGGCTCTGCCTGGCTGGTGGGTTGTGCTGGTGATCGCGGTCAACCTGGCCTTGCTGGCGCACATGCTGGCGGTCACACTGGGCGGTCGCGCGGACGATCTGAACGAGGCGCGGCGCCGTTCGCGCGTTGGTCTGGTGCTGATTCTGGCGGTTTCCGCCGCCGTGGCCATCGGCCTGGGGTTGCTGTTGCTGGCCACCGGTGCAACGCGCCACCAGCCCACCGCCAACGCACTGAGCATCTGGCCGGCGCTGCTGGCCGGGGCCCTGTGGCTGGCGCGCGCCAAAGACGGCGCGCTGGCCTTTGATGCGCGCGCGATGCGTTCACCCGGCGATGCGCGCTCGGCGGCGCTGGCGGAGAATCTGCAAAGCGCCATGCGCGATCAGCGACTGTATCTGGACCCGCTGCTGACGGTGGAATCGCTGGCAAAACACCTCGGCGTCGGCACCCATCGCCTGCGCGGGTGCATCAACCAACGCCTCGGGCACGAGAATTTCAGCGGCTACGTCAACGGCCTGCGCATCGACGCGGTCAAGGCCGCGCTGGCCGATCCGAGCAATGCGCAGCTGCCGATCCTGACCCTGGCATTGAACCACGGCTTCAACTCGCTGCCGCCGTTCAACCGCGCCTTCCGCAAAATCACCGGCACCACCCCTTCGGCGTATCGCAAGAATCCGAAATAATTCCTGCCGGATCAAACCCACCCCTCTCCCCACCATTGAAAATTGGCACACAGCGATGCCCCGTCTTGGGCCGAACGGTCCAAGTGCGCATTGATCACACAAGCGAAATCGCAATTCGCGGCCAGTGTTTTCAATGCGTCCCATAAAAAGGCCAGGGGCGGCCTTTTTATGGAAAAACAGCCATCGCGCAGTGGCCATTTCAATGGGAAATTCAAATCCATTCGATCAACAAAACACCGAATTGTCCACCGAGGGCGCGGCACACGGAAGTGCCGCCTTGGGCCGAACGGCCCAAGTGAGCGCACAAACACCCGCAAAACCGCGCTTTGCGGATCCGTGTTTTTGCGCGTCCCTGAAAAAGGCCAGGGACGGTCTTTTTCAGGAAAAATGAAGCAATCGACCAGCTTTCGCGCGCAATCGACCGGACCTGAATCGCGGGATTTCAGACAATGGAGCCATTCAAAACAACGAGAGAACGGCATGCAAATCAGAACACTCAAAAAATGGCTCGTGCGACTGGTGCTGCTCAGCCTGGTGGGCGGTGTGGGCACTTTTTTCTGGATCGATGGCCAGCTGAATCAAATGTACGGCGCGCACACCGAGGTCGTCGACCCCGCTCAGTTCGCCGCACAACGTCAGCGTCTGATGATCGCCAACGTCAACGTGCTTTCACCCAACGGCGAGGCCATGTTGCCGGAGCGCACGGTGGTGATCGAAGACGGCGTGATCACTGCGGTGCTGGACGCTGAGGTGGTGACGCCTGCAGACGGCGTGCGCATTGATGGCCGCGGCCGCTACCTGATCCCGGGTCTGACGGATGCCCACGTGCATTTATGGCAAAGCGCCAATGACCTGTTGCTGTATCTGGCCAACGGCGTGACCCATGTGCGCGAGTTGAACGGCAGCGAAGAACACCTGCGCTGGCGCGAAGAAATCAGCACCGGCCGCTTGGGGCCGCGCCTGTTCGTGGCCTCCGGGCGACTGAACAGTTTTTCATTGATCAAGGGCTGGTTTGCGCGCTGGACCAGCAAGACCGTGCCGGTCGCCTCGGCGCCGTCGGTGGCGCCGCTGTTGCAGGACCTGCAAGAAACCGGATTTGACGCGATCAAGGTTTACAGCCACTTGAGCGCCGAGCACTACGCCGCGGTGAATGCCGCGGCCGCTGCGCTGGATGTTCCGATCATCGGTCATTTGCCGCTGGCGGTGGATCTGGATGCGTTGTGGGCATCGCGGCAGACCGAACTGGCGCACATTGAGGAACTGGTGAAGGCCCTGGACCGGGAATTCGGCGGCTTCACCCGCGATGACACCGCCGCATTTCTGGCCTTTGTGCAGCAGCGCAGCGCGGCGCTGGCGGAGAATCTGCGCCGCAAGGACATCGCCGTGGTCAGCACCCTGTGGCTGATGGAATCGTTTGCACGGCAGAAAGCCGAGTTGCCTGCTGTGCTCGATGAAGTGGCGCTTGCATACGCCAACCCCGGCATCACCGAAGGCACGCCGTTGACCTCACGCGGCATCGGCTGGTTGCCCGAAGTCAACATCTACCGTTTGCCGGCCGACTACCCGGCCGACCGGCGCGCCGGCAACCGCCGTTACTGGGACGCTTACGCCGAAGCCAACCGCATTCTGTTGCGGGCGCTGAACGCCGCCGGCGTGCGCCTGCTGGCCGGCACCGATGCCAACGTGCCGGTCGCGGTGCCGGGGTTTTCCATGCACGATGAATTGCTCTCCCTGCAACGCGCCGGCCTGAATCCGGCCGAGACCCTGCGCGCGGCCACCGCGACGCCGGCCGATCACCTGGGCGATGCGTCTGGT
>JBNLBT010000098.1:0-12167 GCA_050303435.1 Marinicellaceae bacterium | reverse complement strand
GGCGTTTCCGCCGCTGCTGCCGTGGCTGCTGCCCCTGTGGCCGCTGCTGCCGATGGCGCTGCCGCTGCTGAACAAACTGAATTTAACGTGGTTCTGACCGGTTTCGGTGACAAGAAAGTGGGTGTCATCAAAGCGGTTCGCGGCATCACCGGTCTGGGCCTGAAAGAAGCCAAAGACCTGGTTGAGAGCGTGCCCTCACCGATCAAAGAAGGCGTTGAAAAAGCCGAAGCTGAAGATCTGAAAAAACAACTCGAAGAAGCCGGTGGCTCTGTAGAGTTGAAATAATAGACGCTTTACGCTTCAAAATCAGAAAATCTAGAGGCTGGCATTTTTGCCGGCCTTTAGTCGCTTCACAGCTTTTGGCCTTGAAGTGCTAACAGAAAATGACACGACATTCGCGGCAGCGAATGCATAAGATACGCAGGTGGCTTAACAATGGGTTATTCATTTACTGAGAAAAAAAGGATCCGCAAAGATTTCGCAGGTGTGGGCGCTGTACTGGACGTGCCTTATCTGCTGGAAACGCAAATCAGGTCATTCAATGCCTTTTTGGGCCGCAACGACGATGGTTTTAACGGACTCGATGACGCGCTGAAATCGGTGTTCCCGATTGAGAGTTATTCTGGATTTGCGCGCCTCGAATATCTCGGCATTGAAGTGGAAAAACCTGAATTCGAAGTGATGGAATGTAAACTGCGTGGATTGACCTACAGCGCGTCGATTCGCGGCCGCATTCAGCTGGTCATTTACGACAAGGAAAAAAGCACCAAGAAAAAGAAAAAAGTTAAATTCGTCAAAGAACAAATGGTGTATCTGGGCGATTTGCCGTTGATGACACCAACCGGTACATTTGTGATCAATGGCACCGAACGCGTGATCGTCAATCAATTGCACCGTTCACCCGGTGTGTTCTTTGATCACGACAAGGGCAAGACCCATTCTTCAGGCAAAATCCTGTATTCCGCGCGCGTGATTCCTTACCGCGGTTCCTGGCTGGATATGGAGTTCGATGCCAAGGACTGTGTGTACGTGCGCATCGACCGCAGAAGAAAACTGCCGGCATCGATTCTGTTGCGTGCACTGGGTTACAACAATGAACAGATTCTGGATTTGTTCTTTGACCAGATCGAAATCACATTGCAGAAAACCAACGCCAAGATGCCTTTGGACATCGAGCTGATTCGCGGTGAATCCTTTGCATTCGATATCAAGGAAGGCAAAAACATCATCGTTGAAGCGGGCAAACGGATCACTTCACGCAATGAGCGCAAATTGATCAAATCGGGGTTGAAGGCATTGACGCTGGAAGACAATTACCTGATTGAGAAAAAACTGGCCGAAGACGTGGTCGACAAGAAAACCGGTGAAGTGTTGTACGCGGCCAACACCGAAGTCACCGAAGACGTGCTGGAAAAACTGCGCGAAGCCGACATCAAGAAATTCAAGATACTGGTGATCAACGACCTGGACAAAGGTCCGTACATGTCCAATACATTGGAGATCGATCCAACCACCATTGAAGAAGAGGCGTTGATTGAGATTTACCGCATGATGCGTCCCGGTGAGCCGCCCACGGAAGAGGCCAGCCGCGCGTTGTTTGAGAATCTGTTTTTCACCATCGATCGCTACGACCTGTCCTCTGTGGGCCGGATGAAATTCAACATGCGCCTGGGTCGTGAGGAACTGACTGGTGAAGGCACGTTGAGCAAAGAAGACAT
Source organism: Marinicellaceae bacterium (assembly GCA_050303435.1). Lineage (GTDB taxonomy): Bacteria > Pseudomonadota > Gammaproteobacteria > Xanthomonadales > Marinicellaceae > JBNLBT01. The sequence goes on along the minus strand of JBNLBT010000098.1, from coordinate 10,449 downwards.
TGTCGATGTGATGCGTGAACTGGTCAACATCCGTAACGGCAAAGGCCAGATCGACGACATTGATCACTTGGGCAACCGCCGCGTGCGTTCAGTCGGTGAAATGACTGAAAATGTATTCCGTGTGGGCCTGGTGCGGGTGCAACGCGCCGTGAAGGAACGGCTGACCGTGGCCGAGTCTGAAGGTTTGACCCCACAGGATCTGATCAACGCCAAGCCGATTTCAGCGGCCATCAAGGAGTTTTTCGGTTCCAACCAGCTGTCTCAGTTCATGGATCAGAACAACCCATTGTCGGAAATTACGCACAAGCGGCGCGTTTCGGCCCTGGGGCCTGGCGGCCTGACGCGAGAACGCGCCGGATTTGAAGTGCGCGACGTGCATCCAACGCACTACGGTCGTCTGTGTCCGATTGAAACGCCAGAGGGGCCAAACATTGGTTTGATCAACTCCATGGCGGTGTACGCGCGCACCAACGACTACGGATTTCTTGAAACACCGTACCGCCGTGTGAAAAACGGCAAAGTAACGGATGAAATCGTCTATTTGTCGGCGATTCAGGAAGCCGACAACGCGATTGCCCAAAGCAGCGCGAAACTCGATAAGAACAACAAATTCACCGAAGATTTTGTGCTCAGCCGCCACCGCGGTGAGGTGGTGTTGAAACCCAAAGACGAGATCGCCTATATGGACGTCTCGCACAAACAGATCGTTTCCGTGGCTGCGGCGCTGATTCCGTTCCTGGAGCACGACGACGCCAACCGCGCGCTGATGGGCTCCAATATGCAACGCCAGGCGGTGCCTACGCTGCGTGCGCAAAAACCCCTGGTGGGCACTGGCATGGAGCGCATTGTGTCCCGTGATTCAGGCGTGACTGTGATCGCTGAACGCGGTGGCCTGGTGGAAATTTCCGACGCCGCGCGCATCGTGGTGCGCGTGGATCAGGACGCCATCGGTGAAGACGACCCGGGTGTCGACATTTACAACCTGATTAAATACATGCGTTCCAACCAGAACACCTGCATCAACCAGCGACCAATCGTTAAAGTTGGCGACCGCGTTGAAGCGGGTGATGTGCTGGCCGATGGTCCGTCCACCGATCTGGGTGAACTGGCTCTGGGGCAGAACATGCTGGTGGCTTTCATGCCCTGGAATGGATACAACTTTGAGGACTCAATTCTGATTTCTGAAAAAGTGGTTAAAGAAGATCGTTTGACCACCATACACATTGAAGAATTGACCTGTGTGGCCCGTGACACCAAGCTGGGTTCAGAAGAAATCACCGCGGATATCCCCAACATCAGTGAAAGCACGCTGACCAAACTGGACGAATCGGGCATTGTTTATGTTGGTGCGGAAGTCAATCCGGGCGACATCCTGGTGGGCAAGGTCACGCCGAAAGGTGAGACCCAGCTGACACCGGAAGAAAAACTGTTGCGCGCCATTTTTGGTGAAAAAGCGCTGGATGTCAAAGACACTTCGCTGCGGGTGTCCTCGGGCACATCCGGCACTGTGATCGACGTGCAGGTGTACACCCGTGAAGGCGTTGAAAAAGGCAGCCGTGCCGAAAAAATAGAGCAGGAACAGATCGAGCAGGTTCGCAAAGACATGAACGACCAGTTCCGCATCATGCGCACGGTGATCCATCAGCGCATCAAAGACATGTTGATCGGAGAAAAAGTCACCAAGGCGCCGGGTCTGAAAAAAGGCGCGGTGATTAAGGAAGACTACTTTGACACCCTGGAACTGGATCAATGGTTTGATATCAAACCGGCCGATGCCGAAGTGGCCACGCGCATGGATCAGTTCGCCGACCAGTTGGAGAAACAACGCAAGATCTTTGACAAACGCTTCGAGGAGAAGAAATCCAAAATCACCGCTGGCGACGATCTGGCCCCGGGCGTGTTGAAGATGGTTAAAGTGTATCTCGCGGTCAAGCGGCGCATTCAGCCGGGCGACAAAATGGCCGGCCGACACGGCAACAAGGGCGTGATCTCCATGATCGTGCCAGAAGAAGACATGCCGTTCACTGAAGACGGTCGCCCGGTCGACATCGCCTTGAATCCCTTGGGCGTGCCTTCGCGCATGAACATCGGACAAGTATTGGAAGTGCATCTGGGCATGGCGGCCAAAGGTCTGGGTGACCGCATCCAGAACATGCTGGATGAGCAGGTGAAAGTGGCCAAATTGAAGGAATTTCTTGGCCAGGTGTACAACATCGATGAACCCGGCAAGGTGGACTTCAAGAGTTTCACTGATGCGGAAATCATGGAACTGGCCGGCAATCTGACCGACGGTGTGCCCATGGCATCGCCGGTGTTTGATGGCGCCAAGGAAGAACACATCCGTCAGTTGTTCAAACTGGCGGGGCTGCCTGAAGACGGTCAGACATTATTGTATGACGGCCGCACAGGGCGGCAATTTGATCGACCGGTCACGGTGGGTTACATGTACATGCTGAAACTCAATCACCTGATTGATGACAAGATGCACGCGCGCTCCACGGGGCCGTATTCTCTGGTGACTCAGCAACCGCTGGGCGGCAAGGCGCAGTTCGGTGGCCAGCGATTCGGTGAAATGGAGGTGTGGGCGCTGGAAGCCTATGGCGCGGCGTACACCTTGCAGGAAATGCTGACGGTCAAGTCGGATGACGTGCAAGGCCGCAACCAGACCTACAAAAACATCGTGGACGGCAATCACAAGATTGTGGCCGGCATTCCGGAATCGTTCAATGTACTGGTCAAGGAAGTCAGGGCCCTGGGTTTGAACATGGAACTGGAAAAGAAATAACGTTCGGGAGATAACAGATGAAAGACTTGATTAAATTATTTAATCCGAAAAAAGAAATCCAGGATTTTAATTCCATTAAAATTTCCCTGGCGCCGCCCGAACTGATTCGCTCCTGGTCCTATGGCGAGGTGAAAAAACCGGAAACCATCAATTACCGCACGTTCAAACCAGAACGCGACGGTTTGTTCTGTGCAGCAATCTTTGGTCCGACCAAAGACTATGAATGTCTGTGTGGCAAATACAAGCGCATGAAACACCGCGGTGTGGTGTGTGAAAAATGTGGCACCGAAGTGACCATGTCCAAAGTGCGCCGTGAACGCATGGGACACATCGATTTGGCCAGCCCGGTGGCACACATCTGGTTCCTCAAGTCTCTGCCTTCGCGCATCGGTCTGATGCTGGACATGACGCTGCGTGAAATTGAACGGATTCTGTACTTCGAATCCTTCGTGGTTGTCGATCCGGGCATGACTGACTTGGAAAAAGGCAGCCTGCTGACCGATGAGCAGTACACCAGTGCGATTGAGTCCTGGGGCGATGAATTCAAAGCATTGATGGGCGCTGAGGCGATCTATGACTTGCTTTCGGACATTGACATCAATGCCGAGCTGGTGAAGATGCACGAAGAAATCGAATCCACACGATCAGCCACCAAAATCAAACGACTGTCCAAGCGCATCGGGCTGTTTGATGCCTTCAACAAAAGTGGCAACAAGCCCGAACACATGATATTGACGGTGTTGCCGATCATCCCGCCTGATTTGCGTCCTTTGGTGCCGCTGGACGGCGGTCGCTTTGCAACGTCGGATCTGAACGATCTGTATCGGCGCGTGATCAATCGCAACAACCGCTTGAAACGCCTGTTGGATCTGCACGCCCCGGACATCATTGTGCGCAATGAAAAACGCATGCTGCAGGAAGCGGTGGACGCGTTGTTGGACAACGGCCGACGCGGTCGCGCCGTGACTGGATCCAATCGCAGGCCGTTGAAGTCACTGGCCGACATGATTAAAGGCAAACAGGGTCGTTTTCGCCAGAATCTGTTGGGTAAACGCGTCGACTATTCCGGCCGTTCGGTGATTGTTGTTGGGCCGACTTTGCGCCTGCATCAGTGTGGCCTGCCCAAGAAAATGGCGCTGGAGTTGTTTAAGCCGTTCATTTTAGGACGGTTGCTCAAAGACGGTTTTGTTTCAACCATCAAAGCAGCCAAACGCTCAGTGGACGCAGAAACACCCGAAGTCTGGGACATTCTGGAGCAAGTGATTCGTGAGCACCCGGTTCTGTTGAACCGCGCGCCGACTTTGCACAGACTGGGCATCCAGGCGTTCGAGCCGGTGTTGATTGAAGGCAAGGCCATTCAATTGCACCCGCTGGTGTGTACCGCATTCAACGCCGACTTTGACGGTGACCAGATGGCGGTGCACGTGCCGCTGTCCATTGAGGCCCAGCTGGAAGCCCGGTCTTTGATGATGTCAACCAACAACATCCTTTCGCCGGCCAGTGGCGAACCCATCATTGTGCCGTCTCAGGACGTGGTGCTGGGTTTGTACTACATGACGCGTGAGCTGATCAATCAAAAGGGCGAAGGCATGGTGTTCTCCGACACCGACGAAGTGGTGCGCGCCTATGAAAACAGCGCGGTGTCGCTGCAAGCCAAAATCAAAGTGCGCATGCGCCGCGAAGAATTGGATGAAAACGGTGAAATGCAAGTTTCGGTCGGGCTGGTTGACACCACCGTAGGGCGTTCCATTCTGGGTAGAATTCTGCCCAAGGGGTTGTCCTTTGATTATCTCAACACCCTGCTGAATAAGAAAGCCATTTCGCGGGTGCTGAATGCCTGCTATCACCAGCTTGGCACCAAAGCCACGGTGATTTTCGCTGACCAGTTGATGTACACCGGTTTCCGCTATTCCACGTCGGCGGGCATCTCCATTGGCGTGGTGGATCTGATCATCCCGGACAGCAAAAAAGTCATTTTGGGCGAAGCCGAAGCCGAGGTCCTGAAAATCCAGGAACAGTACACTTCCGGTCTGGTGACAGCTGGTGAGCGTTACAACAAAGTGATCGACATCTGGTCCAAGGCCAATGAAGACGTGTCGCGCGCCATGATGGAAGTTCTGGGCAAGGAATCGGTGAAAAACGCCGATGGCAAGAAAGTGGAACAGGCGTCCATGAATTCCGTGTTTATCATGGCCGATTCAGGCGCGCGGGGTTCACAGGCGCAAATGCGTCAGCTGGCCGGCATGCGTGGTTTGATGGCCAAGCCGGATGGGTCAATCATTGAATCACCGATCAAGGCCAACTTCCGTGAGGGCCTGGACGTGATGCAGTACTTCAGTTCAACTCACGGCGCGCGCAAAGGTTTGGCCGATACCGCATTGAAAACAGCCAACTCCGGTTACCTGACGCGTCGCCTGGTGGACGTGGCCCAGGATGTGGTCATCACAGAACACGATTGCGGCACCAACCGAGGCCTGGTGTTGCATCCGATTGTTGACGGCGGTGAAGTGATTGAGCCGTTGGCCAACCGGATTCTGGGCCGGGTGGTGGCTGAAGATGTCAAAGACCACGAAGGCAAACTGGTGTTGTCCGAAGGCGTATTGATTGATGAGACGGTGTTGTCCAACATCGATCACCATTCGCTGGACAGTGTCAAGGTGCGTTCTCCGATCACCTGCCAATCTGAATTCGGCATCTGCGGCAAGTGCTACGGCCGTGATCTGGCGCGTGGACACCAGGTCAACATCGGTGAAGCCGTGGGCGTGATGGCGGCACAAAGTATTGGTGAGCCTGGCACCCAGTTGACCATGCGGACCTTCCACATCGGTGGTGCGGCTTCAAAATCAGCGGCTTCCGATCACGTGCAGGCCAAATCCGATGGTTCGGTGAGAATGCACAACATCAAAACAGTGAAAAACTCCGACGGCAAACTGATTGCAATTTCACGTTCCGGCGAGTTGTCTGTGATCGACAAGAGCGGTCAGGAGAAAGAGCGTTACAAAGTGCCATACGGTGCGGTTATCAATGTCAATGACGACGCCGGCATCAGCGCCGGTGATGTGATTGTCAATTGGGATCCACACACCCATCCGATCGTGTCTGAAGTGACTGGTCGAGCCATCCTGATAGATTTCAAGGACGGCGTGACCGTGGAAGAGCGCGTGGATGAACTGACTGGCATGACCAGCTTCATCGTGATTGATCCGAAGCAGCGCGGTTCAGCCGGCAAAGACCTGCGTCCGATGGTGCGGATTGAAGACAAGAAAGGCAAGCCGGTGATGATCCCCGGGTCGGATGTGCCGGCACAATACTTCCTTTCACCCGGTGCCATCATCAACATCCAGAATGAACAAGACGTGCACGTCGGTGACTTTTTGGCGCGTATTCCCCAGGAGTCCAGTAAAACCCGTGACATCACGGGTGGTCTGCCGCGTGTGGCCGATTTGTTTGAAGCCCGTCGTCCGAAAGATCCGGCGATTCAGGCCGAGGCCACCGGCGTGGTCAGTTTTGGTAAAGACACCAAAGGTAAAAACCGCCTGATCATCACAGACCCGGATGGCGAGAAAATTGAAACGCTGATTCCGAAATGGCGCCAGATCATTGTGTTCGAAGGTGAGCACGTCGAAAAAGGCGATGTGGTGGTTGAAGGTGAACCAAACCCGCACGACATTCTCAGACTGCAGGGCGTGGCCAGGTTGGCCGATTACCTGATCAATGAAATTCAGGACGTTTACCGTCTACAGGGTGTGGCCATCAATGACAAACACATTGAGTGCATCATCCGTCAGATGTTGCGCAAGGTTGAAATTGTGGAGCCGGGTGACACCGATCATTTGCGCACCACGCAGCTGACTTTGAAAGAAGTGCAACTGACCAACCGCGAGGTGTTGAAACGCGATGGTATTCCCGCCACCTTTGAGATGCTCCTGCTGGGCATCACCAAAGCGTCGCTGGCGACCGATTCGTTCATCTCGGCGGCTTCATTCCAGGAAACCACCCGGGTGTTGACCGAAGCATCGGTCAAAGGCACTGTGGACGATTTGCGTGGACTGAAAGAAAACGTCATTGTGGGTCGACTGATTCCGGCCGGCACCGGCCTGGCGTATCATCAGGCCAACACCCAGAGCAAAGAGGCCGAGCTGCAATCCGAGCTCGAAGCAATGACTGAATCTTTGCAGAATGAAGTTGAAAACAGCGCCGCTTCAGCGGACGTCTCAGAAGAGTAGGATTGCAGTCTAAAAACTGAATTTTACCCTTGACTATTTTAGGGGAAATAACTAAAATCCCCGTTCTTTGCTCGACAGGCCGGTTATATACTGGCCTGTCGTTTGTTTTCTATAGGATAAATTTAAGATGGCTACAGTCAATCAGTTGGTTAGAAAACCGCGTAAAGCTAATAAAGAAAAAACCAATGTACCGGCTTTGGAAGCATGTCCGCAGCGCCGCGGTGTGTGCTCTCGCGTGTACACCACCACGCCGAAAAAACCAAACTCTGCCTTGAGAAAAGTTGCCAGGGTCAGATTGACCAACGGATATGAAGTCACCAGTTACATCGGTGGTGAAGGGCACAACCTGCAGGAACACTCCATTGTGTTGATTCGCGGTGGCCGTGTGAAGGATTTGCCGGGTGTGCGTTATCACATTGTGCGCGGTGCATTGGATACAGCCGGTGTGAGCGACAGAAAACAAGGCCGTTCAAAATACGGCACCAAGCGGCCCAAGAGCTAACAGTACAAGGTAAACATCAATGTCCAGAAAAAAATCAAATTTTAACAGAGAAGTGTTGCCGGATCCGAAATTCGGCAGCGAGCTGATCAGTAAGTTCATCAACATGGTGATGCGCGACGGCAAAAAGTCAGCGGCTGAGAAAATTGTATACGGCGCGATGGAGCGCATGGCCCAAAAGGAAAAGGGCGACATCGTGGAATTGACCAAGCAGGCGCTGGAAAAAGTCAAGCCGATGGTGGAAGTCAAGTCCCGTCGCGTGGGTGGTGCCACCTACCAGGTGCCGATGGAAGTTCGTCCTAAGCGCCAAATGGCTTTGGCCATGCGCTGGTTGATTGAAGCGGCTCGCAAACGTGGCGAAAGCAACATGCCCAGCAAGCTGGCTGCAGAAATGGTGGACGCGCTGCACGATCGTGGTTCAGCCATGAAGCGACGTGAAGAAGTGCACAGAATGGCGGAAGCCAACCGTGCGTTTGCGCATTACAGATGGTAATTAACAACTAAGACTTAACTGGATAAATAAAGTGGCACGTAAAACACCCATTGATCGGTATCGCAACATAGGCATCATGGCACACATTGATGCCGGCAAAACCACCACCACCGAGCGGATATTGTTCTACACCGGCATTTCGCACAAAATTGGCGAAGTGCACGAAGGCAATGCTGTGATGGATTGGATGGAGCAGGAACAAGAGCGCGGCATCACCATCACGTCTGCTGCCACCACATGTTTCTGGCAGGGTATGGACCAGCAGTTCAAAGAGCACCGGATCAACATCATTGACACCCCGGGACACGTGGACTTCACCATTGAGGTGGAGCGTTCGCTGCGTGTTTTGGATGGTGCTGTGGCGGTCTTTTGTGCCGTGGGTGGTGTGGAGCCGCAATCTGAAACCGTATGGCGTCAGGCCAATAAATACGGTGTGCCGCGCATGGCGTTTGTCAATAAAATGGATCGCGCGGGTGCGGATTTCGACCGCGTGGTTGGACAGATTAAAACCCGTCTGGGTGCCAACGCTGTGCCCATTCAGGTGGCCATCGGTGCCGAAGAGGATTTTGAGGGCGTGATCGACCTGCTGAGAATGAAGGCAATTTACTGGAACAAGGATGACATGGGTGCAACTTACGAGTTGCGCGACATTCCGGCTGAGCTGCAGGACAAATGCGATGAAGCGCGCGAATTCATGATGGAAGCAGCCGCTGAGACCAGCGAAGAGTTGATGGAGAAATACCTGGAAAACGGTGAATTGTCGCGTGAAGACATCATTGCCGGTTTGCGCCAGGGTACCATCAACAATGACATCGTGGTGTGCCTGTGCGGAACGGCCTTTAAAAACAAAGGCGTTCAGGCCATGTTGGACATGGTCATTGAATTGATGCCTTCCCCGGTGGACGTGCCGTCCATCCGTGGTGTGCTGGACGATGCCAATGAAACGGAAGCGACGCGTAAATCATCCGATGATGAGCCGTTTGCAGCCCTGGCATTTAAAATTGCCACCGACCCGTTTGTGGGCACCTTGACATTTTTCCGTGTGTATTCTGGCGTGGTCAAATCCGGCGACACCGTATACAACCCGGTGAAAACCAAAAAAGAACGCCTCGGTCGTTTGTTGCAAATGCACTCCAACAGCCGTGAAGAAATTCAAGAAGTGCGCGCCGGTGACATCGCTGCTGCGGTGGGTCTGAAAGACGTCGGCACCGGTGACACCTTGTGTGACCTGAACAACGTCATCACTCTGGAGCGCATGGAGTTTCCGGAGCCTGTGATTGCGGTTGCGGTTGAGCCCAAAACCAAAAGCGATCAGGAAAAAATGAGCATCGCGCTGGGTAAATTGGCTCAGGAAGATCCGTCGTTCCGTGTGTCCACCGATGAAGAATCCGGTCAAACCATCATTGCCGGTATGGGTGAATTGCACCTGGATATTATTGTTGATCGCATGAAGCGTGAGTTTAAGGTGGAAGCGAATGTGGGTAATCCGCAGGTGGCTTACCGTGAAACCATTAAAGAAACCGTCGAGCAGGAAGGCAAATACGTCAAGCAGTCTGGCGGTCGCGGTCAATACGGCCACGTCAAAATTCGCATTGAGCCGCAAGAGCAGGGCGCGGGATATGAATTCGCTAACGAGATCGTTGGCGGCGTGATTCCCAAGGAATACATCCCCTCGGTCGACAAAGGCATTCGCGAGCAAATGGAAAACGGCGTCATTGCTGGCTATCCTGTGGTGGATTGTAAAGTCACCCTGTTTGATGGTTCATACCATGAAGTGGATTCCAATGAAATGGCCTTCAAGGTGGCCGGTTCCATGGCCTTTAAAGAAGGTGCGCGGAAAGCCAAAGCTGTTTTGCTTGAGCCGATCATGAAAGTTGAAATTGTGACGCCTGAAGATTACATGGGTGATGTGGTGGGCGATGTCAACAGACGTCGTGGCACTCTGGATGGCATGGATGAGTCGCCGACCGGTAAAATCATTCGCTGTCAGATTCCTCTGGCAGAAATGTTTGGTTATGCCACGGCATTGCGTTCGGCCACTCAGGGTCGAGCCAATTACTCAATGGAATTCAGCCATTACAATGAAGCGCCGGCCAACATTGCCGCCGAAATTATTGACAAATAAGAACGCTTGGAGAACACGCAATGTCAAAAGCAAAATTTGAACGCAACAAACCCCATGTAAACGTGGGCACGATTGGTCACGTTGATCATGGCAAGACCACTTTGACAGCGGCGATCACCAAGATTGCGGCGGAAAAGCAAGGCGGCGAATTCAAGGATTACGACCAAATTGACAACGCGCCGGAAGAACGCGAGCGCGGCATCACCATCGCTACGGCGCACGTTGAGTACGAAACCGACGTTCGTCACTACGCCCACGTGGACTGTCCGGGTCACGCCGACTACGTGAAAAACATGATCACCGGTGCGGCGCAGATGGACG
>JBNLBT010000097.1:0-12528 GCA_050303435.1 Marinicellaceae bacterium | reverse complement strand
GACCCTGTTGCACATCGCCCAACGGCGCATAGGCGCTGGTTTCATGCAGCACAATGCGGCCACTCTCCAAGCGTTCGCAGGGGCCAGATTTGAGGCAGTCATTGGTCAGCCACACGCCACCAGCAAGAAACGCCAGCAGCAGCATGGACAGCACGAAGTGCAGGGCGCGCTGCAGCCAGACGATGTTCCAAGGGTTGTTTGTGGCGGTCAGTTCACAGGGCTCTCCCTGGGCGTCGCTGGGGGTGTGGTCTTTGATGTCCTGGATGATTTTTTCCGTTTGCCGGTCCTGCGCCGCGTTGGCGCGGGCAATGACCGGGACCTCGACGTCGCTGTTGTGTTCAATGGCGCAATCTTTCGGCAGGTTGGCCGGTGAATATTCGGCCGATGAATGGCTGATGCGGTGGTACACCGAATCGTGCACGCGGATGTGCGCGGTGACGTCTTCCACGGCGCCAAAGACTTCGGCGGACAGGCGCCCGATGTGGCGCGGTTTGTAGCGATACAGGCCGGCCATGCCCACGCGGGAATTGTACAACTGGCCGTTGATGTCGGCGGCCTCGGCGATGTTTTGCAGGGCCGATGCTTTGAATTTCAGCCCGTGTTTGGCCGCTTCACTCATCATCCATTCGAGCGACACGTGGGCCAGCTGATCCTTCGGGTAACCGCCGCCGACGTTGGCGTGCACGCCGGCAAACCAGACCTGCTGGATGCGCTTTTTGTCCTGTGGCCGGCTTTGGTCCCAGAGCACCGGTTTAAAGGATTTGCGGCATTCGTCGATGGCCAGCGCGTGGCAGGCGTGTTCGACCTTGTCGTTCAGCAGATTGTCGACAAAGGCGTGTTGCGCAAATAAAAAGGAATCGCGCATTTCGTCGATCGGCACGCCGACCGCGCTGACCGTGTCCCACACCCCGATGAAGCGAATTTTGACGTCGCTGAAGCGATCGGATTCGCCGCGTTTTTTCTGTTGTTTTTGATCGAAATCGTGCACTTCGTTGTGCAGCTTCTGGTCGGTGGTGGCGCGCAAATTCACCGATGAGGCCGGTTCCAGGCTGAGCAAGCGAAAGGTTTTCAGAAACCAGGCGCGTCGGATCGCCTGTTTGAACTGCATCGACATGCCGTAAATGGTGCGATTCAGGCGGTGTTCCGAGTCGAAGGCCTTGCGGTCCAGCACACCGAACTGGCCGATGATTTCCGCCAGCAGGCGAATGGTGTGCGCGCCGCGGCTGAAACCGAACAGGTAGATGGCATCGCCCGGGTTGTAGTGCATCACCAGATAGCGGTACAGATCGCGGATGTTTTTGCTCAGGCCCCAGCCAAAGGCCAGTCCGATGCCTTTCATCAGCATGTTTTTGTCGGTGCCGACGCCGTCGTCGTAACAGCTCATTTGTGGCGTCTCTTCGTCGTGCAGGTCGACCGCGTTGTAGATGCGCCAGACGTTGGTGTTGTGGCCGACGCCGCCGCTGTTGCTGGTGCCATCGGCGCACAGCACGATGTTTTTCGGGTGTGTGGGCTTGGGCATGATGAGTTCCTCTCGTGTGTGCGGTGCTCAGGGGTTCAGCCAGGTGTGGTAACAGCTTTGCAACACCGGTTGCAGGTGGGTCCAGTATTTCTCCGCCAGGCGCGCGAAACCTTCGGTGCTGGGGTGAATTTCATCGTTCCACATGTCCGGCTGCAGTTGCAGGGTGTCGCGCAAATCGACGAATTCAAAAGCTGGGTGCGCATTGCGCAAAGGCATCAGCACGCGGTCGTGAAAACGGTCGATCAGGCGAATGGAGAAGGCCTGTTGCGCGGCCGCGTCGGTGAGGCCGGCGTCGATCAAATGCGGCTTCAGCCAGGGACCGATCTGGGTGAACAGATTGATCAGCGGAGCGGCCACACCCAGTGAATTCACCGTGATCGGCGCGTGCGCGCCGCTGACGATGGGGTAATCGTAGGTGTGTGCGACGATGCGCACCGTGGGGTTGGCGTTCAGCAGGCATTGAATCATCGTGTTGTAGGCGGTTTTGACCATGCCCATGCGTTCGTCCAGTTTGGGGCTGTCCAACACGCCGTCGACGTCGTCGGGTGCCGCGGCGCGACGCAACAGCCCGCCGGTGCTGACGCCGACCACGTCGTTGCCGCCGGCGGAGATCAGCACGATGGGTACGCGAAACTGTTTCACCAGTTTGGCCAGCAGTTTCAATTGGTCGCGCTTGCAGTCGCGAAACATCTCGGTGGCCAGGTGGCCGCTGCTTTCGAGGCGAAAATAGTTGATGGTGCCGGCAAATTTGAACAGCAGGTTGTCCATGATGTTGTTGCCGGCCAGTGGGTAGGAATACCAGGAATCGCCTTCGCTGATCAGTGGCATGATTTCCGGGTAATGCCGGGCGATCTGTTTGAAACGACCAAACTGCGTTTTGTTGTCGATGATTTTCCGACTCATGGGGGCCCTCCGTGTGTGCGAGAAAGGTCCTTCAATGGTACGGCTTTGCTGCGCCGCTGTAAACCGCCGCGTGGCTTTGTCGGTTCAATTGACGCCAATTTGACACGGATTAAACAAATGCGGGCGCATTTCATGTATTCTGGGCGCACTTATTCAACTCAATCAACCAGGTTTCATGAGACTTTCGAAGCACACGATTTTTATTTTACAGTTGGCCGCCGTGGGGCTCTGGCTTGGAGTGGCACACGCCGCGCCGCCCGAGTGGTTGCAGGTGCAGGCGGTTGAAATCGACCGCACCCGTGAATTCTACGGCGAAGTGGAAGCGGTCAATCAGGCCACGGTTTCGGCCCAGACCACCGGACGGGTGTCGGCCATCCGCTTCGATGTGGATGATTTTGTGCCGGCCGGCAGCGTGCTGCTCACCCTGACCGACGGTGAACAAAAAGAACAATTGCGCCAAGCCCAGGCACGGCTGGATTCGGCGCGCGCGGTGATGCGCCAGGCCGAAGCCGATTTTGCCCGGGTCAAGGATCTGTTTGAACGCAAGCTCATTGCCAAGAGTGATTTTGATGGTGCACAGCGACAACGCAACACCGCCGAAGCGGAAGTGCAGGCCGCGGCGGCGGCGGTGAGCACCGCACAAACGCAGCTGGAATATACCGAGATCCGAGCGCCGTACGACGGCATCGTCACGGAACGCCACGTTGAAGTGGGCGAAACCGTCACGCCCGGCATGCCGCTGATGTCCGGTTTGTCCCTGCTGCAATTGCGCGTGATCACGCAGATTCCGGAAAACCTGATCAATGTGGTGCGCCCGGACCCGCGCGCCGCGGTGATCCTGCCGGGCGGTGAGTTGCTGGCGGCGGAGCAGGTGACGGTGTTTCCGCGAGCGGACAGCGCCACGCGCACTTTTCGGGTGCGCATTGAATTGCCGGAAAGCCAGACGGGTCTGTACCCCGGCATGACCGTGAAAACCCAGTTCACCGTGGGCCGCGAGCGCGTGGTGATGGTGCCGGTCACGGCGGTGGTGCAACGCGGCGAGTTGAGCGTGTTGAGTGTGCGCGGCGAGAATGGCCCGCTGTTGCGTCAGGTGCGCCTGGGGCGACGCATCGATGATCGCGTGATTGTGGTGGCCGGACTGAGCGCCGGGGAATGGATTGCGCCCGAAGCGCTGGCCTTGCAATGAAGTCCGGGGATGCGCGCATGAAATACGCGATTTCCGGCCGTTTGGCTGCGTATTTTCAGAACAACCAGATCACCCCGCTGATCGCGTTGATGGCGGCGCTGATGGGGCTTTTTGCCGTGGCCGTGACGCCGCGCGAGGAAGAACCGCAAATCGATGTCACTTTTGCCAATGTGTACATCGGTCTGCCCGGCGCCACGGCGCGCGAGGTCGAGCAATTGATCGCGGCGCCGGCTGAACAGGTGCTGGATGAAATGAGCGGGGTGAAACACGTGTATTCGGTGTCATTGCCGGGCATGGCCGTGGTCACCGTGCGCTTTGAAGTGGGCATCAAGCGCCGCGACGCCATCGTGCGGCTGTACAATCAGGTGCAATCCAATGCCGACTGGCTGCCGGCCACATTGGGGGCCACACCGCCGTTGATCAAGCCGATGGGCATTGACGACGTGCCGATCATGACCCTGACCCTGTGGAGCGACGATGCGAATTACGGCACGGTGCCGTTGCAGCAGGTGGCGCACGCGCTGGAATCTGAGTTGAAACGCATTCCCGGCACGCGCATGGTGCGCACCCACGGCGGTGGTGAACGGGTGGTGCGCGTGACCCTGGACAACGACAAAATGCAGGCTTATGGCGTGGATTTTGCCGGCCTGGAACAGGCCATACAAATGGGCAACCAGGTGGCACATTCGGGCCACAGGGTGAGTGGCAACCGTTCGCTGCCGGTGCAGGCCGGCACATTGCTGAGCAGCGCGGACGACGTGGCCGATCTGGTGGTGTCGGTGTACAACAACCGGCCGGTGTATTTGCGCGATGTGGCCAGCGTGAGTGACGCGGCGGACACGCCCGATCGACACGTGTGGATCCGTTCAGGCGCCGCCTGGGATAACCCTGCGCCGGCCCGCTATGATGCCGCGGTGACGCTTTCGATTGGAAAAAAACCGGGCACCAACGCGGTGGCCATCACCGCTGAGGTGATGCAGGCGCTGGAGCGTTTGCAACACAGCCACATCCCCGACGGCGTGCACCATCTGGTGACCCGCGATTACGGCCAGAGCGCCAACGACAAAGCCAATCAGCTGATCAAAAAACTGCTGTTTGCCACCGCCTCGGTGGTGCTGCTGATGGGTTTTGCCCTGGGCTGGCGTGAAGCACTGGTGGTGGGACTGGCGGTCGGCATGACCCTGGCCATGACGCTGTTTGCTTCCTGGGCCTATGGATTCACCTTGAACCGCGTGTCGCTGTTTGCGCTGATTTTTTCCATCGGCATTCTGGTCGACGATGCGGTGGTGATTGTGGAAAACATCCATCGCCACGCCGCGCGCGGCACCGCGAAGTTGTGGGGCATGATTCCGGCGGCGGTGGACGAAGTCGGCGGACCGACCATCCTGGCCACCTTCACGGTCATGGCGGCCTTGATGCCGATGGCCTTTGTCAGCGGCTTGATGGGCCCTTACATGAGCCCGATACCGATCAATGCCAGCATGGGCATGTTGCTGTCTTTGTTGATTGCCCTGATGGTGACGCCGTGGCTGTATGCGCACATCATCGGCGAGCGCGCAACGGCACAGCACGAATCTGCCGACCGTGGTCGGCGCCTGTTTGCCGGCGTGTTGCAACCGTTTCTCAAACCCCAGGGTGGCCGACTGGCGCGGTACCTGCTGGTGGCCGGGGTGGTGCTGTTGATGGGGTTGTCGGTGTGGCTGGTGCCGGCGCAGGGCGTGATCATGAAAATGTTGCCGTTCGACAACAAATCGGAGATTCAGGTGGTGCTTGACATGCCCGAGGGCAGCACCGTAGAACACACCAATGCGGTGCTGGTGCAGATGTCCGAAGCATTGCACGATGTGCCGGAAATTGTGCACATCACCGGCTACGCAGGCCTGGCCTCACCGATCAACTTCAATGGCCTGGTGCGACAGTATTTTCAGCGCGAATCGCCGCACATGGGGGATTTGCAAATCGGCCTGTTGGACAAGGCGCAACGCGATCGACAAAGCCACGAAGTCGCGCTGGCCATACGCCCGGCCTTGCAGGCCATCGCACAGCAGGCCGGGGGTTCGGTGAAAGTGGTTGAAGTGCCGCCCGGACCGCCGGTGTTGGCACCACTGGTGGCCGAAGTGTACGGCCCCGACGCGGCGGGTCGACGTGAATTGGCGCTGAAAATAGAGGGGCTGTTCAATGAGACCCCGCATTTGACCGACGTGGACACCAGCGTGGAAGCCGAAAGCCCGCGACAGATTCTGGTGGTTGACCGCGCCAAAGCGGCTTTGCTGGGCTTGTCGCAAATCGAAATTTCCCGCGCGGTCACCGCCGCAATCTCGGGCGTGGACGTGTCCTGGTTGCACGACGACACACTGAAATACGCGGTGCCGATCCGTCTGGCCCTGGCGCCACAAGTTCAGGGTGAGATCGACACTCTGTTGAGTGTGCCGGTGCGCAACCGCGATGGCCGCATGATTGTGCTCGGCGAAGTGGTGCACGTGCAGCAAGCGCCTTGGGAAGCCGGCATTCATCGCAAGGACCTGATGCCGCTGGATCGCGTCACCGGCGACGTGGCCGGTGGTCAGGATTCGCCCCTGTATGGCATGCTGTCGGTGATTGATCGGGTGCAAGAAGCGCACCCTGAAGTGCAACACCTGTACACCGCGCAGCCGGCCAGTGACGACGCCTACGCCATCAAATGGGACGGCGAGTGGCAAATCACCTTTGAAACATTTCGCGACATGGGCATTGCCTATTCGGTTGGGCTGGTGCTGATATATCTGCTCATTGTGGCGCAGTTCCACGCCTATTTTGTGCCCCTGATCATCATGGTGCCGATTCCGCTGACTGTGATTGGCATCTTGCCGGGGCATTGGCTGGCGGGCGCGCAATTCACCGCGACTTCGATGATCGGCATGATCGCGCTGGCCGGCATCATCGTGCGCAACTCCATTCTGCTGGTGGATTTCATTCGCCTGCAAGTGCGACAGGGACAGCCGTTGCGTCAGGCGGTGATCGATTCTGCGGCGGTGCGTGCCAAACCAATCGCCTTGACCGCCGTGGCGGCCATGATGGGTGCGTTTTTCATCCTCGATGACCCGATATTCAACGGCCTCGCCGTGGCCCTGATTTCCGGGATTTTCATTTCCACGCTGCTGACCCTGGTGATCATCCCGGTGTTGTATTTCTGGTACGCGTCCAGGCGCCTGAATCGCGGATTGACGATCTGATTGAGTCGCTCTGAGGGTTGCGCTGCGGGGCTGCACCGGGCGCAACGCCGGCACGTGTTGATGGATTTTCAAACCGGGCTCAAGTTATAATGGGGTCAGGACATTGCACACGGTGAATATGACTGATTCAAACACAAGCCGGTCGAACACTGGCGACGCTCGCGCTTCGGGCGCAGACCGCCGCAAGCGCTGATCGCACCGGAACCCCACCCTTTCATGAACTTCAACATCAACACCAAGGACATCAAGATCCCCGGATACACCATCATCCGGAAGATCGGTGAAGGCGGCATGTCTGTGGTGTATCTGGCGATTCAGGACTCACTGAAACGCGAAGTGGCGCTGAAAGTGCTGCGACCGCGCATCATCGATGACCCGGAAGTGACCAAGCGCTTCATCCACGAAGCCGAAACCATTGCCAAACTGTATCATCCGAACATTGTCAGCATCTATGAGGTGGGATCGCTGTCCGACGATGTGTTTTACTATTCCATGCCGTTTCTGGAACACGGCGATCTGACCGAATTCAATTACAGCAACGACCGCCAGCTGATTCGTTTGCTGCACGATTTGTGTGACGGGCTCAATTACGCCCACAATCACGGCGTGGTGCACCGCGACATCAAGCCTGAAAACATTTTGTTCGACAAATTCGGCAACGTGCAGATCGCCGATTTCGGCATCGCCCTGAGTGAAGGGGAACAGCGCTGGACCAAGGAAAATCACATCCTTGGCAGCGTGTATTACATGAGCCCTGAACAGGCCAAGGCGCGTCACGTGGACGCGCGCTCTGACATCTATTCTCTGGGGGCCATTCTGTTTGAGTTGCTGGCCGGGCGTGTGCCGTATAAAGAAAGCGATGATCTGTCGACCTTGATGGCCCACGTGTCTGAACCGGTGCCGGAACTGCCGGCCGACAAACGCTATTGGCAGCCGTTCATCAACAAATGTCTGGCCAAATCGCCCGGGCGGCGTTTCCAGAATGTGCTTGAGGTCAAACAGGCGCTGAGAAAAGTGCCGCAATACGCCATCACACAAAAATTCAGCAATCTGAAAACCAACATCAGCCTGTGGTACAAGCACCACAAGCGTCTGATTGGACTGATTGGTGCGCTGGCATTGACTTTGATTGTGGTCGGTGGCCTGGTGTGGCTTGAGTACCTGCGCAGACACCCTGAGCTGGCACTCAGCGAAACAGCGATCGCCGCGGCGCCTGATGAGAGCACCGAGGCGGGTTTGGATGACGGGTTAAACCCGGATGAACCCGTTGTTGGCAATGGCAATGAAGCTGAACAACCGGAAGTACAGACGCAACGCACGGACTTAATTTTCACGGAAATGGATTCGCGTGCACAGCGCCCGCAAGAGACGGTGCCTGAACCCCTGTCGCCGATCGAGCAGTCCAAGGTGGATCTGGCGATGGCGCAGGTTGAGTTGTTGCTGGATGAAGCCGAAGCCCGCGTGCAATCGCGGCAATTGACTTTGCCAGCGGATGACAATGCGCTGGACCGCTATTTGACGGTGTTGAAAAGTTTCCCCGACAATGAACGCGCGCGCAGAGGTTTGCTGGACGTGGTCAAAGTGTATTACGGTTTCATTGAGCGCAAGGTGAATGCCGGCGAATACGCTGAGGCCGGCACCTACATTGACGCCGCGCAGACGGTGCTGGACCGATCGCCGTTGGATGCGACCGATGTGCGTGAGGCCAGCGAAGCCCTGTTGCTCTTATTTGTTGAGCGGGCTCAGGTTGAACGCGGGCGCTATCACCGTGACCGCGTCACCGAGTTACTGGAACTGGCGCAGAGGCTGAATGAACAGAGCGTCAGCACGCGTGAATTGCTGGGCATCCGCAACGCCTTGCCCAAGGCCGGTGCGGTGTTGAGCCGCGATCAGGGCGTGCGGGCGGTGTTCATTCCGGCCCGCATGGACGGGGTCTCGAGCCGCTACCGTGGCAACGGATTTGCTGTGACTGCACACGAGATCACGCGCGCGCAGTACCAGGCGTTTGTGGTGGACACCGGGCGCGAAGCGGCGCGCTGTCGCGATGCACTGGCGAGCGGCTTTTCATTCAGTTCAAAAACTTGGGACAAAGGCTATTTTTATCAGCAGGACAATCATCCGGTGATCTGTGTCAGCTGGCTGGATGCACGGGCCTATGCGCGCTGGCTGAGTGAAAAAAGCGGTCACGCCTACCGCTTGCCCAGCGCGGCCGAGTGGCAACACCTGGCGGCTTTGTATCAATCCGGCAGCGGACTGTCGGTGTGTCAGCTGGGCAATGTGGCTGGTGCTGAAGCCGCAGAGTCCCTGGGCGATGAGGCGCCGGCCAATTGCCGCGATGCCGATCAGTACACGGCGTCGGTGGGCAGCTATCCAGCCAACATGGCCGGGGTGTTTGATCTGGTGGGCAATGTGCAGGAATGGACCACGGCCTGTGCCCCGAAAGGCGCTTTTCGATCGTTCATCGATAAATTGCGCGAGGACGACGGCTTGTGCGATCGCTACACCGCCTTTGGCAGCGCCTGGGCGTCCGGTGCCGAGAAGCTGAAAGCGCCATTGGCCGAAACATTTGAACACTATAAAAACGACGACGCCTACAGCCACGTGGGTTTTCGCCTGGTGCGCAATTTGTCGGCGGAACAATAAGTTCAGTGTGCCCGCGCGGTATGGGCCACGCGATTATTCAAAACTGTTCTTGAAGATCAAGCCGTTGAGGTTGACCAGTTTCAGCACATTGCCGGCGTAGTCGACCACGTGAGTCCAGCCGTTTTCGTCTTCGCCAAAATCGCTCACCAGATGGGGTGTGTCCAACAGCAACTCGCTGTCCCAGGCGTTGCCGTTTGCGTTGCCGGCAAATATTTCACCGGTGCAGATGTCGGCGTAAAAATACACCCCGTGCAGATCCGGGTCGGGGCCTCGATTGCGCAGCCCGCCAGTCACTGAGCAGCGGTCGTTTTCATGAATGTATTCCAGGATCGGGTCCTGCAGCGTTGGCATCAGACTGCAATCTGGCGAGGGCACGCCGGGGTCGCCGGGTTGCCCATAGTCGGTGGAACCTTCACGACAGTCCCAGCCGTAGTTGACGCCACCGCTGGACGCGGCCGGTTCAAAATTGATTTCCTCCACCCGCGCCTGTCCGACGTCGCCGATGAACAGATCCCCGGTGAGGCGGTCAAAATTGAAGCGGTAGGGGTTGCGCAGGCCGCTGGCCCAGATTTCATCGCATTGCCCGTCGCCGTCACCCAGGAACGGGTTGTCTGCCGGGATGCCGTAGTTCACCGCCGCGCCACAGGCGCCGGCGCTGTTGTTGCCCGGGTTGTCGACGTCGATGCGCAGCATTTTACCGAACAGCAGCGTCATGTCCTGCGATTGATTGAATGGATCGCCAGAGCCGCCGCCGTCGCCGAGGGCAAAATACAAATAACCGTCCGGACCAAAATGCAAATCGCCGCCGTTGTGGTTGCCGAAGGTTTGTTGCAATGAAAAAATTTCCAGTGCGCTGGCGGGATCGGCCCGGTTCGGGTCTTTGGCATCCACGCTGTAACGCACAATGCGGGTGATGTCGATGTCCGGGTCCGGGTCCGGTTGGTCGATGAATTCGATGTAATTGACATAAAACAGGCCGTTGGTGCTGAAATCCGGATGAAAAGCCAATCCCAGCAGGCCGTCTTCATTGATCACTGTGATCAGCGCGTCGATGTCCAGAAACGGTTGCGCCAGCACCTGGCCCTGACGGTCGATGATGCGGATGAATCCACGCCGTTCCAGGACAAAAAGCCGTCCGCTGCCGTCACCAGCGCTGCGCACCGCCACCGCCTGATCAAAACCGTCGGCCACGCTGTCCAGGCGGATTTCAAGCGCAGGACCGGCCAGCAGCTGCGGGCAGAGCAACAGTCCCAGTAAAAACGTGCATTTGTTCATGGCACTCATCCTCGTGTGGTCTTTGCCGTGTGCTCAGTCCTCGCGCACAAACGGGGGATTCTTTGACTGGATCAATTGAGCCGTGGGTCTGTCGCTGCGCGCGCTGGCGCGATGGGCAAATCCTTGACGCATCAGGCTGCAATCCGGACTGGGTCAACCGTTTCATTAAATCACAGATGCTGTGAACGGGTTGTGATGCAGTTGGCTGTTTTAAGGTGTCTGAGCCATGGCTCGGGTCTGACTCAGGGTGATTGCATGGTTGCGTCTAGAACAGGCGTTCGGCTTTTTTGCTGTGATCGATTTGGCAGTCGTCGCGCAAACAGCGGGCTTTGCTTTGCAGGTACAAGTCACGCAACTGGTCAACCGACTCGTCAAAACGGTTTTCCAGCAGCCATTTGTGTTTGTCGCTGAGGATGCTGTCGGCGTCGTGGCGTCCGCTCCATTTGATCATTTGCAGAATCACCGGGGTCAGATCCAGGCCTTTGTCGGTGAGGAAATAAAAAAACTCACGGCCGTTGTAGGGATTGCGGTGTTTGCTGATGATTTCGTGCTGTCGCAATTGCTTCAAACGACTGGCCAGAATGTTGGTGGCGATGCCTTCGTCGGTGTCCATGAACTGCGAATAGGTGTGTGCGCAGTGGAAAATCATGTCGCGGATGATCAGAAAACACCATTTGTCGCCGATCATGTCGACCACGTGGGTCAAAGGACACAGGGAGGTGTTGCTGATGCGAATTTTACTCATGACTGCATTTTAAAAATAAAGCTTGCAATTTGCAAGTAATTAACTACAATGGAATAACTTGCAAATAACAAGCTATCTCCATGAACCAAGTCAACGCTTTCAAACTGACCCTTGCCATGACCCTGCATTGCCTGCTCACCCTGTGGCTGTGCAGTCAATGGCAGAACCTTGCTCACTACGCCGACTACGACGCCCTCAGACAAGTTTTCAGCGGCTGCCGCTACAGTGTGTTTCTCTACAGCGTCGCGTTTCCGTTGCTGTATTTAATGTACCGCGGCGCCGATCACCCACTGTATGAAGGCGCCCGCTTTGGTCTCATCATGGGCCTGGTCTCAGCGCTGGTGATGTCGGTGAATCTGATGTCGGTGATCGGCTCGGTGCCGCCCGAATTTCTGCGCCACATGCTGCCGCTGCACGTCGTTATTGATATTTTAAGATCGGTGCTGCTGGCGGTGATGATCGGGTTTTTGTTCGGTCGCGCGCGGTCAGGCGCTGCGGCTGAGCGCGCTGCCAATCCAATAGGCGGCGCCATATAAATCCCGCCGTGTCGACAATGATTGACCTGCATCAACCTCGCCGTGCAGCCGGCGTGAGACAATGCGGTCATGCGCACGAATGCGCGACTGTGAAACGCTGCGTTATGGGCAAAATTGGTATATGATGAAGCCGTGTGACTGCCTGGGTCACAGCGGATCAATCAACTGGAGCAAGCGGATGTCGGATTACAATAAAATCTTGGTGGCGGTGGACCCTTCTCTGGACAACCGCGCCATCGTACAAAAAGCCAAACAGATGCTGGGCAAAAACGGCCGGCTGGAACTGGTGGCTGTGGTGGACGTGGGCATCATTTTCAGTGGCTCACCCTACGCGCCCACCCTGGTCAATCTCAAAGAAATCAATGACCAGACGCAAAAATGGGTGAATGAACAGCTGCACGCCATGGCAGACGACAACGGTCTGGACCGTTCAAATGTGCACGTGCTGCTTGGTTCGGTGGCCTCAGAAATCAAGAAATACGCCGAGACCGAAGGCGTCGATCTGATCG
>JBNLBT010000096.1:0-12586 GCA_050303435.1 Marinicellaceae bacterium | reverse complement strand
CACCACCGCAAAGGGCATTTCAGACTGCACCGGCTGCTCAGACAAAGTCCACCTCGCCCTTGCCGTGGCGAATGATCTCCGGCGCCTCTCCGGTCAGATCGACGATGGTGGAGGGTTCCGGCGGTGTGTAGCCGGCGTCGATGATCGAATTGATTTTGTGGCCAATGCGCAAGTTGATGTCCTGGGAATCCAGTTCGTACATGTCCTCATCCGGCAGTTGCAGGGATGAACTCATCATCGGTTCGCCCAGGGCTTCCAGCAGCGCGTTGACCACCGGGTGGTCCGAGATGCGCACACCGATGGTGCGGCGTTTGTGGTGCTGCATTTTTTTCGGCACCTTGCGCGTGGCCGGCAAGATGAAGGTGTATGGACCCGGGGTGTGCTGCTTGATGATGCGAAAGGCGACGTTGTCCACCAGGGCGAACTCGGTGATCTGGGAAATGCTGTGACACATCACGGTGTAGTGGTGCTGCGCGTCCAGATCGCGTATGCGGGCCACGATGCGTTCGGCTTTGAGATTGTCCAGCGTCCAGCCGATGGCGTAGCCTGAATCTGTGGGGTAGACGATCAGGCCGCCGTTGCGCAGGGTTTCGATGGCGTTGCTGATCAGGCGCGGCTGCGGATTGTCCGGATGCATGCGCAGAATGTCAGCCACGATGCACGCCTGCGGTGGTGTTGTTTTGTTGAGTTGCTTTCATTGAGCTTCGTGCTTTTAGTCCAGTGCCTGAAACTGGTTGGCGCGGCGGTTTTTGCGCACCGCATCGGGGGCCCAGATGCGCCCATTCATGGCCACCCACGCGCCCGGCTGCAGCGTCTGCAGTGCGCCGATGGCGCAACCGATGTTGAACACCGCGTCGCTGCTGTTGAAGCGCGCCGGCATCAGGGCGCCGGTGAGCACCATCACCTTGTCTTTGACCTGCGCGAGGTGTTTCGCCGTTTCGATCATGGTATCGGTGCCGTGCGTGATCAAAAAATGGCGCTCCGGGGCCGCCTCAATCACACCGCGGATCAATTCGCGGTCTTCATCGGTGATGTGCAATGAGTCCTTTTTCAACAGTGAAACAACTTCGAATTCGAAATTCACATGAAAGGCGTTGAGCAGTTCCCCGATGATGGGCTGACCGATCTGATACTCGCTCAGATCATCAAAATACAATTTGTCGATGGTGCCGCCTGTGGTGATGATTTTTAAATTATTCATTCACAATGTGACACAAAAACGCTATTGTAGCCGCTACAAAATAAAAGTTACAGCGCTATTTTGCTACAATAATTGCATGCCAAGAAGAACACCCGCATTGACCCTGTTGCTGTGTTTCCTGTGCCTCCCGGTGCACGCACAGGATGCCCCCAGTGAAGCGCTGCCAGACAGCGCGGTCCTGGCACGCCACATCGCCGACCGGCTGCGCACGCAGCACGGCATCCGGGCTGCGGTTGAGCTGACCCGCTCAGCGTGGTTGATCATCAACTCCTTTGCCACGCCATCGCAGGCCGAGACGCAGTGGCAACTGGCCAGGGAAGCGGCGGCGAACACCCCGGAGAACACAGCGTTCAGCGGCATCAATTCATCGTTGCTGGCCGCCCTGCTTTTGACCCTGTCCACCGATGGCATGGGCCTGGATGAATGGCGCTTCACCCGTTTTGAACTGCCGCCGGATCTGTTGCGGCTGCAGGATGACCTCAACGACCATGAACTCTTCGCGATCCATGCGCGGCTTGCAGAATACTGGCAATTGCTGCTGGAATTCGCCCGCAAGAATCAGCAAAATCTGCACTGGCTGGGCGATGATCTGCTGACCGGTGTGCCTTCGGCTGCGGCCACAGAAAATCCCGCCTCGGCCACCGACCGGGTGTTGCGCCATGTGGTCAAGGATGCACCCGACGCGCCGCTGGCCGCCCTGCTGGCCACCCTGGACCGCGACGCGGTGCATTTGGATGGCTGGCAGATTGCCCTGCTGCGCCTGCAACACCACCGCAGCCAAAACCTGTTACTGCCACAGTTTTACGACTGGGTCGAGCTGCATCAGTGGATCTGGCTGGCCGCCGATCCATTTGCGGCAGCGCATCAAAAACTGCTGGATACCACAGTGCAACGCGGCGAAGCCTGGTTGCAGGAAAACCGCGAAGCCATTGCCGCGCTGAACGCCGCGCACCCGGCCTTGCTCAGCGGCGTGTTCACTGCGATCCGCAGCAAACTGACCAACCCGGATTACGTCGACAGTGAACTGAACCGGCGCATCGCGCAACTGCTCAGTGGCGTGCGCGACCTGGCCACCTACATGGAACAGCCCTTTCGCCAGGCGGTTCACACGCAACTGGAAGTGTGTCTGAATCTGAGCGCAGAATTTCCGCCCTTGCCGGCCGAACCGATCCAACCCAACCAATTGCAGGGCTGTCTGGAAGATCTGCGCCACTGGGCGGTGGATGAGGCGGCTTCAGCCAATCTTTCCGGCAACCTCGAAGGCCTGTACGACAGCGCCACGCTGTCACGCGCGCTGCAGTCGCCGTCGTGGCAGATCATCAATTACCTCAAAGCCTCCAGCCATGAAGCCGGCTGTTACGATCAACAACGTGCATTCGTGAACCCGTTGGAATGGTTGTTGGCCAGTGAAACGGCGATCTGGCTGTTCGATCGCTGGCCTGCGTTGATGCAGGAACACCGCCACCTTGCGCCCTACCAGTCGATGCTGCAGGCGGGCCTGCGTCTGCGCGATGACAACAGCTGCGCCACACAAACGCAATTTTCTGACCAGATTGCGCGGCTGGCCAGTTTATGGAACAAAGTCAAGCTGGACACCGATGATTACATTCGCAGCTACAGCCAGGAAAATCTCAGCGCCGGCAGCGACATCAATTTCTTTGAACCGGTGACGCAGTTCACCCAGCACGTGCCCGAAGGCTTCAGCATCCAGGCCTGTGACACCACCAGCGTGTGCGGCGCTCAGGTCACGCTGGAACCGTCCTCCGGTCTACTGGCGCTGTTTCCCAATCACCTGCGCCTGGCCCAGCAACTCGGCCTGGGTGAGTTGCGGCTGTGCTACGATCGCATCGGCTGGGTCGAACGCCGCACCGGACCGACCCATCTGGACAACAACAAGATCGCCAACTTTCATGGCCGACTGTCGATGCAGCTGAAAGGCCAGTTCCGCGGCGAAACGGTGTTTGTCAAACAAATCAACTCACAACAGGAATACAATTACCTGTTCGGCGAAAACACCGCCGAGGTGTTGGACATGTATTGTCCGCTGCCCATCATCGGCAAACAGATCGTCACTTCACTGGATCGCGGCACCTTCGGTCTGCTGCCCAATCGCCTGACGTTTCTGACCGCCGCACGCGCCAGCATCAACCAGATCATCACCAGCAACTGGAACGACGGCGAGGAGTGGCTGAAAAAACTGGACAATGAAACGCATTCAGAACTGCTGGAATTCAATCCGTTCGATGAAGTGGTCAGTGAAGTCAACTCGGCCTTCACCGTCAGCACCAACCAGCTGCAAAGCCAGATTTACGCCAATCTGATGATTGATGACGTCAGCGCAACGCGCGCCCATCCGTTGGTGACTTCGTTCAATGACTATTTGACCTACCGGGAATTTCTCGGCGAATCCCTGCGCGTCAACCACCCGGAACTGCTGTACTTTGATGCCCGGGTTCAGGCCGTGTTGTTCGGCAGCAAACGCATTCCCGACGGCCGTTCATTGCAGGAAAATTTCCACCAGCACACCAGCATCAATGAATTGTACAAACAATTCGATCAACGACTGGCTGAAGTGCAGGGACCGTGGACCCTGAACAGCGATCTGCCCGCCTATTCCTGGATCAATGAAACTTCCGCCCACCTGCAGGACATCATCAAAAAACAATCGGCTGGCAACCAGGCGCCGGTTGAAGAGAATCCCTGATGCTTTAATTTCACATGTTTTTAAGCAGCGCCGACACCGCGCGGAATTGCGGGTGCGCGGAACTGCGCATGAGCTCAAACAACAGCATTTCAGAAGACGTGATGAGCGCGCCGGCGGCTTGCATGCGTGCCAGCCCCAATTGCCGGTTGTCGGGGTGGCGCGATGAAATCGCGTCCTGATTCACCTGAACCGTGTACCCGCGCGCAAGCAAATCAACGGCGGTCTGGTACACGCACACGTGCGCTTCAATGCCGGTGAGCACAATCTGGCGCCGCCCGCTGGCCTCCAGTGCCTGATTGAATGCAGGCTCTCCGCAGCAACTGAAGCTGTTCTTCACCAGTGGACTGCGATCGCCGAGCCACTGCCGCACTTCAGGCACGGTCGGACCCAGACCCTGTGGGTACTGCTCAACCCACAGAATCGGCAATTCAAGCAGATCCGCGGCCTGGATGCACAAACCGAGGTGTTGGTAAAGCTGCGTGCGCTGGTGCATTAAGGAGGCCAGTTTGCCTTGCACATCGACCACAACCAGCGCCGTTGCATCCTGTTCCAAATACATGTCAATCTCTCCAAATCGTGGGTGAACCCGACCCCGTATTCGGGCGTTCAGTGCCTGGATTACGTGTCCGTTAATGGGTACTCATACAGAATACACAAATCGTTGCTCTCGCGACCGCCGGCGGCGGTGTAGCATTTGCGCGCCGCTTCGTTGGTGTTTTCCGTGGCCACCCAGGCGCCGGTGCAACCGATTTGGGCGCCGTGTTCACACAGTTTGCGGATCAATTTGCGGCCCACGCCGCGGCCTTGAAAACACACGTCCACCCCGGCTTCGGTGATGAACAGCTGCGAGGCTTTGTCCGGATGCAGGTAGTGAATGCCGCTGGCCATGCCAATGATGCGGCCATCAACGACGGCGATTGCCAGGTGATGTCTGGGATCCTGCAGAAATTCCCGCGCCCAGTCGCGTTCCACCGGAAAATCGAAAATATCCGAATCCACCGCGCAGATGAATTCCAGATCATCCAGCCCCGCCATGCGAATTTCACACGGTGTCGATTTGTCCATGCTCCCTCCTGTTGCTGTGCCGCTCCCTGGAATGGACCCCGTGCAGCGGCGGATGTTCCCGAGCTTCGCTGCGATTCAGGCCACGTTGCGTTGCGGCAGGTGATCGGCCAGCGTTTTGAATTGCACATCCCACGCTTCAAAGTCGCCGCGCTCAAGCGCACCAACCACTTGCAAGCCGGGCAATTCAACCGACGCGGTCAGGTGAGGTGCCTTGCGGCAATCCGAACCAAACCAGCACGGCACCGACGTGTTGTCCACCTCAATGAACGCCGGCAAGGCGCGATAGATGTTCATCAGCTCGGTCCAGTCGCGGTCGTCAAAGGCATCGAAATTCAATCCATACACCCGCTCGATCACAATGAAACCGGTCGGATGCTGCAATTCCTCAAGGCGAATATCGTAGTGATGCAGCGCCATGCAAGAACCCCTCTTTCAAACGTTCAAGTCCAAAACATTATAGCACGCGCGGTGTGCTTGTCACCCACTGCACGGCGGCGGCCGGATAGGCTGCAGAGGCAAAATGCCAAACGCGTCACAAATTCAAACATTGCCCCGCCACTCACCCATCCATGCGGCGCACCCGGCGCGTACCAGATACGATTTAACATCCCATTGAGGTTCATCCATGAAATTAAAAAAACACCCTTTCACTACACTGGCATTGCTGGGTGGATTGCTGCCCATGACGCTGCTGGCATCCAGCCACCGCGAAGCGCCGCACATCAGCAAATTGCCGCAGCTGGACGGCACCGATTTTTATTTGTTCAACAGTTACGAGAACGGGCGCGAGGAGAGCGTCACCATTCTCGCCAACTACCTGCCATTGCAGGCCGCCTATGGCGGACCGAACTATTTCCTGCTGAATCCGGACGCCTTGTACGAAATTCACATCGACAACAACGGCGATGCGCGCGAAGACATCACCTTTCAATTCCGCTTCGACAACCGCAGACCGCAATCCGGTGTGTTGAGCCTGCCCATCGGTGAAGGCCCGAACCGCAAAATGATTCCGGCCACACTGCGCAACGTCGCGCCGATCAGCGCGGTCAACGCCGACGGTCTGAATTACCGTGAGACCTACCGTCTGGTGCACGTGTCCGGCGACCGTCGCCGCGGCGTGGCGCGCGATGTGATCAACCGCGACAGCGGTGAAAACCAGTTTGCCAAACCGTTTGACAACAGCGGCAACAAAACCTTCAGCGCGCCGGGCGGCTACGCCGCTTACGCCGATCAATTCATTCACAGCATCGACATCCCGGATTGCGACGCGCCCGGTCGGGTGTTCGTCGGTCAACGGCTTGAGGGCTTTAAAATAGCCTTGGGCGAGGCCTTTGACCTGGTGAATTTTGTGCCGGTGGAAGGCGACAGCGCCCCCGGCGCCGGTGATGGCGCGGGCTTTCCAGGCGGCATCACCCAGGATCCTTCGCGCAACGATCTGGCGCGCAACAACGTCACCACCATCGCCCTGGAAATTCCCAAATCCTGCCTGGTGGGCAACGGCAACGGCGTGATCGGTGGCTGGACCACGGCCAGCCTGCCGCAGCTGAATGTGCTGAATAAAACACCGACCCTGGAGCGGCCCAATTTCACCCTGGGCACCTGGACCCAGGTGTCCAGACTGGGCAGCATCCTGGTGAATGAACTGTTCATCGGCTTTCCCGACAAAGACCGCTTCAATGCCTCGCGTCCGGTCAACGACGGCCAGTTCGCCGACTACGTGACCCACCCGGTGTTCCCGGCGATCGTGGATCTGCTGTTCCGCGATGCGGTCAACGCCACCCTGGGCACGCAGATCGACAATCTGGCCCCGGCCAATGTGCCGCGCGGCGATCTGGTGGCCGGGTTTCTGACCGGTTTTCCCGGACTCAATCAGCTGGCGCAGGTGACGCCGTCGGAAATGCTGCGCCTGAACACCGCCATCCAGGCCACGCCGCGCGCGCAACAGCACCCGCTGGGGGTCGCCGCCGGTGATCTGGCCGGCTTCCCCAACGGTCGTCGCCCCGGCGATGACGCGGTCGACATTGCGCTGCGTGTGGCCATGGGCGCGCTGTGCCACGACCTGCCACTGGGTGACGGCGGCGCGGCCATCAATCTGGGATTGTGCAGCCCGGCCGATGCGCCGATTGGCAACGCCCCGCTGACCGATGGCGCGCCCATTTCTGCGATGGATTTCAGTGCGCGCTTCCCCTACCTGGTCACACCACAGGCCGGCTCACCCGGCGCAGGCAACTGAATGGCGGGTTGGCGTGTCGTCCGAGCGGCAGTGCTCATGATTGTGGGCGCAACCGTTGGCACCACGAATGCGGAACCGCATCGCCCGTCACCGACGCACATCGTCGCTGAGGTGCCGGCCTCGCGGGCTTTCTCAGCGCAACCGGCATCGCCGCACGGCGATGTCGGTGCCGCCCTGCAACAGGCCAACGCCTGGATAGGACAGGCGGCCATGCCGGGGCAATCGGTGCTGTACGACGAGGCGGAACGGGTGCTGCAACCCTGGATCGACGCGCAGGCCGACGCCGCTGTGATGCTGACCTGGGCGCGCATACTGCAGCACCGACACCGCTTCGAAGAAGCCGCTCAGGCCGCGCGTGCGGCGCTGGATTCACCGCACACGGCGCTCAATGCCCACCTGCTGCTGGCGCGCATTCAAAGCGTGCTGGGGCAGCGGCGCGCGGCGCAAAAAACCTGCGCCGGTGTGTTGCCAGTGGGCGACGTGCTGATGTTCAGCCTGTGTCAGCTGGATGCAGGCCTGGGCGGCCGCGATGTGGCGGCCACGCGATCACGGCTGGCCGAACTGCACCGGCGGTTCAAGCCGCAGGGCGCCATCGACAGGTGGATGCGTTTGCTGTTGTCCGAGGCGTCCGGGGCCATGCACGACTGGGCGGCTGCTGAGGCGTGGATGGCGAGCGAGCAACACCGCGACAGCCATTGGCTGATGGCATGGGCGGATGTGCAATTGCAACGTGGCCAGGCCGCACAGGTTCTCGAGCGATTGGCGCCACTGATTGAACCCCTGGAGCAAGCGGAGGACGGTCTGCTGTTGCGCCTGGCCCTGGCTGAAAACGCCGTGCATGGCCGCGGCGAGGGGCCGCGCATCTGGCGCCAGCGGGCGCAGCAGCGCATGGACCTGCGCGAGCAGAGAAACGATGCGCAGCACGCCGCTGAACTGGCCCGATACCAGCTGGAATTGCAGCACAACGTCACAGCGGCCATGCATTGGGCGCTGCTCAACTGGCAACAGGCGCGGGAACCGTCCGATCAGCGCCTGCTGGAAGCGGCCTTGCACGCCGCACTGGACCCGGCGCAATGGCAGGTGTGCCATGAAGGCTGACATCAGCACACGCGCAGGGGTCATCGGCGCCCTGCTGTGGCTGGCCACTGCGGCGCTGGCGCACCCCTTGAGTACCGCGCATCTCAACGCCCGCATGCAGGCCGATCGGGTGCAGCTGCAACTGCGCGTTGAGGCGCTGGATCTCAACCAGATGCTGGGTCTGGACAGCAACCGGGACGCACAATTGAGCTGGCAGGAAATCAGCGCTGCACAGGCGCGCATTGAAGCCTGGGCCGTGACCCACGTATTGCTGGAACAGGGTCCACAACGCTGCCAGATGCAGCGCGCCGAGCCGCTGCGGCTGGACCACCATTTGGGTCGGGCCTATGCGGTGCTTGATTACAGCGTGCGCTGCCCCACACCGGCCGCACCGCAATTGACCTATCTGGGCGCGCAGGCGCTGCCGCCGGGGCACAAGCTGATCCTGCTGTGGCAGCACAACGGTGAGGACAGCGGACGCGTGCTGGATGTACACAACCCCAGCGTTCGTCTGGCACATCAGGCCAGCGTCTTGCTGGACACCCTGAAAGAATTCGCCCGCCTCGGCGTGGTGCACATCTGGATCGGACTGGACCACATGGTGTTTGTGTTGTGCCTGTTGCTCGCCTGTCTGCTGCATTCGGCGCAACCGGGCCAGCCCTGGCCACACATCTTAAGGTCTCAGGCCGGCCCATTGCTGAAGGTCATCACCGCCTTCACCGTGGCCCATTCCATCACTTTAATGGCCCTGGCGCTGGGTTGGATTGCTTTGCCCGGTCGCTGGGTTGAAACCGCCATCGCCGCCAGCATCCTGATCACCGCCTTGAACAACATCAAACCGCTGTTGCGGCGCATTGGTGCGCTGGGTTTTCTGTTCGGGCTGCTGCACGGCATGGGTTTTGCCGGTGTGCTGCTTGAAATCGGCCTGCCGGTGAACCAGCGCCTGGAGGCCGCGCTGGCCTTCAATCTCGGCATTGAAGCCGGTCAGATTCTGCTGTTGCTGGTGCTGCTGCCGGCGGCGCTGGCGCTGATGGCGGTCACCGCGCAACCGGCGCGTGCGTTAAAAACCGCGTCTGCTGCGGTCGCGCTGTTGGCCGGCTGGTGGATGGTGGTGCGCTGGTGACCAACAGAAAAGTCACACTGCATGAACCGCTCGTCTGCGCGGTGCGTATATGCAGTGAACAACCTCAAAGGCACATCCGGGCTCCGGCGCCCTTTCCCGACACAACACACCGTTGCGCCGGGGCCTTGATGTCCATGCGCGGCGAGGTCGCGCTGATCCATCACAACGATTCAAACCCTGAGTTGAACAGGATGAACGGGTTGCCGCTGATCTTTCCAAACACATCGCCTTGCATCACCGCCAGCAACACATCGAGCCAGCCATCCAGATCCACATCCACCACTTCAAAGGCGTCCAGTTGTGCGGTCAGTGCAAACGGCGGGTTGTCCTGACTCAATAACGTCTGCATGGTCCACTGACCCGCGCCGTCGTTGCGCAACAGCAGATGATCGGTGCGCAGACCGCCGACATCGGAGGCCACGGTCAACACGTCCGCATCGCCGTCGCCGTCGACGTCCGCGCTGTGCAGGGCAATGGCGGGAAAAGGCAGGTCCATCAGCCGCTGCAGCGTGAACGCACCGGCGCCATCGCCGCTGTACAGATCGATTCCGGGCGTAAAGGCATTGGCCACCAGCAGATCCAAATGGCCATCGCCGTTGCACTCGGCAATGGCCATGCCGCCGGCGTTCAGTGGCGCGATCAACAGGCGGTGGTCAAAATTTAAGGACCCGGTGTTCTCAAAATACACCAGCGATGAACCAAACTGGGTGTTGGCGAAAAAATCCACGTCGCCGTCGCCATCCACATCGGCCGCAGCCAGGCGCACCGGCGCCTGCGATTCCAGCGCGTTGTCGCGTATGACCTGCTCAGTGAACTGCCCGGTGCCGTCATTCAATTGCACCGTCAGGCGGTGGTCGAAACGCCCGCCGGCCAGCACATCCACGTCGCCGTCCGCATCCACGTCCACCACCGCCATGGCGCGCGGCAAACCGGCGTTGAGAATCACCTGGGGCGTGAACACACCCGTGCCGTCGTTGGCGAACCATTGGATCAGAAACAGGGAAGACACCAGCAAATCGGGGTGCCCGTCGCCGTTCACATCGGCCACCTGCATGTCGCTGACTTCCAGCGGGTTGTCCAGCGCCATCACGTGCTCCGTGAAC
This sequence comes from Marinicellaceae bacterium, assembly GCA_050303435.1. GTDB lineage: Bacteria > Pseudomonadota > Gammaproteobacteria > Xanthomonadales > Marinicellaceae > JBNLBT01. The sequence continues at coordinate 2,080 of JBNLBT010000096.1, read as the reverse complement.
CGGCCTGCGCCGTTGTTTTCATGCCAGCTGAGTCGCGGCCAGCCGAGCCGTGTGGTGAACAGATCCACATCACCGTCGCCGTCCACATCGGCGCTGCGCAGCATCGCCGGTCGCGCCTGCGGCGCGCTGTGAATCAGTGATTGAAAAAAATCAAATCGCGCCACCGCGCACTGGCTGAAGATCAGTCCCAGGGCACCCATCGTCATGAGTTTGAACATGCCAAACCTCCATCGCTTGCCAGACCGTCTGTCGCCGGTGTTGTGCGGCGCACACGGCCTGTGGTTGAAAAAAAAAGAAGCCATCGGGAGAGAAAGGAGTGTTGCCTGCGCAACGATGACATGCCGATGGCTTCAACAGGGGGTGAACACACGGGCCCACCAAATTTTGTGTCCGCTCAAGCGCGCGGTGAAGGAGCTCAGGCACCGCGTTTGCCGGCCTCAGCAGCCGGCGTGTCGAGTCCTGCGGACACAACACAGAACACGTTTTAATGCACGCATTAAAGGGTCTGGCCGGGGCGTCGCTGATGCACGCAGCAAACACCCATGCCATTTACAAGATGCTGTCGCCGTCGTCCAGGTCTTCCGGGTCAAAATCCTCTGGATCGGAAGAAACATCTTTGGGTGTATTTGTTGGACTCGGCGTCGCAGTGTCTGTTGATCCGAACAGTGGACCAGAAAAATCGTAACTCACGTCATTGGGGTCATATATGATGGCGTCTTCACCAACGAATCCATCGCGGCCGGGAGAGGCAACAAAAATGCCACCCATGTTGACCTGTACGGTCGGTTTTTTGTCTTTCACCGACCACGGAGTTGCCTGTTTGTTGTGCAAATCCTGCGCGCTGGAGCGCAATGACTGCGCGCGCGGTTTGCCGCCCCCATCGTTGGACTCTTGCAAATACGGAAATTCGTCCAGGAAATCCAGTTGCGCGTATCGGCTCTTGCTGTCACCCAATTTGAATGCCTCGTCTGTGCGCACGGTTTCTTCCTGCAAATACGCCAGTGCTTGTCCGGACAGCTGGCCCGACAGATCCGACAGCGACGGGCCACTTTTCACCTTCGGTTCATCGTCCAGCAGCACGCCAATGGCCTTGGCCACCTCGCTGCCGAATTTGTCCGAGTTCTCGTATTCCTGGATCATTTGAACCTCGGCTTCCGTCAAAATCACGTAGTAGCCATCCACATCCAGCCGGTGCAGCGGCTGGTTGTAGGCGAACTGATACGGATTGAGTGCCAGCGGCTGGTCCAGCTGCGGCGCCAGCGGTTCGCGGCTGAGAAAACGGCCGGTGTCGGCGTCGTACACGCGCACGCCCATTTGGAAATAACGCCCGACGGCGTCCAATTGCAAGACACCGAAGCGCCCATTAAAGGTGAACGGCTGATCGACGGATCCGCTGTGCAGCAAGCGGGAACCAAACGGCAGATAGGCGTAGGCATCGCTGACCGCGCCGCCGGCATCGGTCAGCGCCACGGTGTTGCCCGAATAATCAAAGTCGTAGAAATACACCGCGTGGCCATTGGCCGCATCAATCAGGTACAGCAGTTGCCCGTTTGGCGTGTACACGTAGTACCGCAGAAACGCCCCGGCCCCCAATTGCTCGGCGACCAGTGCGCCCGCGCCGATGGCGGCGTTTTGATGCAAGCGCACCGCCCCCAGGGTCAACGGATCGCCCAGGCCGTTGTGCGTCATGCCCTGGCCGTTCAGCGACACCAGGCAACCGGCGCCGTCCCATTGATGCTGTTGCCCGGGTGCGGCCGTGCGGCGACCGCGTGCATCAAAAGTGTAATTGGCGCTGCTGATCTGCGAAGCCGGGTCGTGGGTCAAATCCTGGGTGCCCAGCGGGAACTGCCCTGACATGATCTGTGCCGGCGCGGTGCCGGTGACCTGGATCGGCGCGCCGTTGACGTCCAGCAGATACTGCAGGTCCAGATGCGCCGCCCCGCTGGCCGGTCGACCGACGATGCGCACGCGGCGTCCGGCATCATCCAGGGTGAATTCGGCCACCGTGCCGTTGCTGCGCTCAGCGCGCACCAGACGTCGATCCGCGTCGTAAAAAAACTCAATTTGTGCGCCGGTCAAA
>JBNLBT010000095.1:0-12628 GCA_050303435.1 Marinicellaceae bacterium | reverse complement strand
GCAGCAACTGCTTGCGCGGTCGCAATAAGTGGGGCCCTTTTCCCGGCCAAATCCCTCAAATGATCAACATGAATGGCGATGTGCCCAAAGCCACAAACATTCTATATCCAGATGTGCGTGTTGACAAAATTTCATTGGGTAAATATCTGCGGGCCCGGCTGCGCCGATTCAAATTTGCTCCAGGTAAATTTGTCGAACCCGCGGGCGATAAGGAAAATATTTTTGTTTTGAAAGTTCGTACTTCTTTGACATTTCACAGATCCGCTCGGGATCTCGCCCTCACTTCAGCCATAAAAAAACCGCCTTGTGGGCGGTTTTGTTTATGGCGGAGAGAGAGGGATTCGAACCCTCGATGAGCTTTTAACACCCATACTCCCTTAGCAGGGGAGCGCCTTCAGCCGCTCGGCCACCTCTCCTTTGTTTTGTGTTGTGCAATTATACCGGTTTTTACAGGACCGGCTCAATGCTGTTGATGTCCGGCGTTCGGGGCCGGATCATCGATTGCCGATGTTGTCCTCGCTGGCTTCGGCAACGGCTTCAACCGGATCGGTGTCCGGTTCGGATTGTTCGTTTTTGATGCGCTCATAGATTTCTTCCCTGTGAACAGCGATTTCCTTGGGTGCGTTGATGCCGATGCGGACCTGATTGCCTTTAATGCCCAGCACTGTGACAGTGACATCGTCTCCGATCATCAACGTTTCGCCCACTCTTCTCGTCAAGATTAACATATTGTCTCCTTTGTGTCTTTTCTGAGCTTTCTATTCGGGACAAGAAAGCCTGAAATGCTTACTGAATTGGGCATCAGGGGGATCAACCCAAACATTCAGGAAAGTTGCAAATTAGACTATATTTTACTGCAAATTAGAAGCATTAATTTGACAAATTGTTACCTTTGCAACTTTTCCAGCGCTGCGTTCACGGCCTTTTCAATCTCGGCCTTGTCGGCTTCTCCACCGCCCTGGGCAAAATCCGGTCGACCACCGCCGCGACCGCCGATTTGACCCAGTATTTCCTTGATCAAATCGCCCGCGCGCACGTGGTCAATGCGTGCCTTGCCAACGCCCACCAGCACGTGTACTTTGCCGCCGTCGTTGACACTGGCCAGCACCGCCACGCCGTCGGCGTGCTGTCCCTTGAATCCGTCCACGCGATCGCGCATCTGACCGATGTCGGCGTTGTCGAAGATCTGGCTCAGCACCGGCACGCCATGCACCGTGCGCACCGGCTCGTCGCCCGATGCTGTGCCACTCATCTGTTGTTTTTGCAGCGCTTTGAGTTTCTTTTCCAGTGTTTTGTTTTTATCGATCAGGCCGGCCACACCGCTGTCCAGCGTATCGCCGGTGGTGTTCACCAGGCGCGCGGCGCGGCTGAGCATGTCGTCCTGGGACTGCACGTATCGCAACGCGGTGTCACCGGTCACGGCTTCGATGCGGCGCACGCCGGATGAAACCGATGATTCCGACAGAATTTTGAAAAAGCCGATATCACCCGCGCTTTCCACGTGCGTGCCACCGCACAGCTCCACCGAGTAACCGCCGAGATCCAACACCCGCACCCGATCGCCGTATTTTTCACCAAACAGCGCCACCGCGCCGCGATCAATGGCGTCGTCGTAGGACATGATTTTGACATCGGCGGTGTAGTTGTTGCGGATCGCGCGGTTCACATCGCGCTCAATCTGTTGCAACACGTCTTTGTCAATGGCTGCGGGGTGGGAAAAATCGAAGCGCAGCTTGTCCGCGTTAACCAGCGAGCCTTTTTGGCCGACGTGATCACCCAACACATCGCGCAACACTTTGTGCAGCAGGTGTGTGGCCGAATGATTCAACACCACTTTTTGCCGGTGTTCCACGTCAATCACCGCTTCCACGGCATCGCCTATAGACAATTCACCGTTGAGCACATGGGTCAGATGCACGTGGTATTGGCCGGCGGCTTTCTGCGTGTCCAGCACGCGCGCTTTGACCGACGAACTCTCAAACCATCCGATGTCGCCCACCTGTCCGCCGGATTCGGCGTAAAACGGGGTTTTGTCCAGCGCCACCCAGCCCTGTTCGCCGGCTTTCATGCTGTGCCTGGCTTCGCCTTCGTGCACCAGCGCCTGCACACTGGCCTGGTTGTGTTTGTGCAGATAGCCGGTGAATTCAGTGGCTTCGAGGCGACTGATCAGATCGGCGGGCAGATTCAGCCCCTGCACGAACTGGCCGCCTGCGCGTGAACGCGCCTGTTGTGCCTTCATGCACTCATCGAACCCGGCCACGTCCACACTCAACTGCATTTCCCGCGCCACGTCCTGCGTCAAATCCAGCGGAAAACCGAAGGTGTCGTACAATTTGAACGCGACGTCGCCGGGGATGCAATCGCCCTGGACGTGTTTCAGCTGGCGATTGAATTCCTGCATGCCGGCGTCCAGGGTTTCCGAGAATTTGGTCTCTTCCTGCTTCAGGGCGCTTTCAATGGCGCTGCGCTGTTTCAGCAATTCCGGATAGGCTTCGCCCATCTGTTCGATCAGCGGCGCAACCATTTTGTAGAAAAACAGCCAGTTGGCGCCCAGTTTGTGCCCGTGACGCAACGCGCGGCGAACAATGCGGCGCAACACATAGCCGCGGCCTTCGTTGGACGGCAACACGCCGTCGCAGATCAGAAAGGCGCAGGTGCGGATGTGATCGGCGATCACTTTCAACGACGGCGATGACAAATCGGTGCAGCGGGTGAATTCAGCCGCGGCGCGCACCAGCGCCTGAAACAGATCGATGTCGTAGTTGTTGTGTTGCCCCTGCAGGATTGAGGCGATGCGCTCCAGACCCATGCCGGTGTCAACGCAGGGATTGGGCAGATTGACCAGGGAGCCGTCGGCCTGGCGGTCAAATTGCATGAACACCAGATTCCAAATTTCGATGTAGCGGTCGCCGTCCTCTTCGGGCGTGCCCGGTGGGCCGCCTTCGATGCCTTCGCCGTGATCGTAAAATATTTCAGTGCACGGCCCGCAGGGACCGGTGTCGCCCATCTGCCAGAAATTGTCCTTGGCGCCGATGCGCGTGACCCGGTCGGCCGGCACACCGATGTCATTGATCCAGATGGCTTCGGCCTCGTCGTCTTCTTCAAACACCGTCACCCACAATCGCTCGGCCGGCAATTCCAGCACACCGGTGAGAAATTCCCAGGCGTATTCAATGGCCTCGCGCTTGAAGTAATCGCCGAAGGAAAAATTGCCCAGCATTTCAAAGAAGGTGTGATGTCTGGCGGTGTAACCGACCTGATCCAAATCGTTGTGCTTGCCACCGGCGCGCACGCAGCGCTGCGAGGACACCGCGCGTTTGTAGTCGCGTTTTTCGGCGCCCAGAAATACGTCTTTAAATTGCACCATGCCGGCGTTGACAAACAGCAGGGTTGGGTCGTTGGCCGGCACCAGCGAACTTGACGGCACCACGGCGTGGCCCCTGGAAGCAAAGAAATCAAGGAATTGCTGGCGTATCCGGGATGTTGATGTCATGACAACGTGCGGTGATTCAAAGCAGAAATTGTATGCAAGCTGCTGCGCAGATACAACCCTTTTGACCGCCGCTCACTCGCCCGCTTGCAGGCGCGCCTCAAATCGGGCCACATCGGCCTCGGTGTCGATGCCGTGCGCCAACGGCGCGGCGGCGGGCAGCGCAAGAATTCTCTCTCCGTGCATCAGGGCGCGCAACTGTTCCAGCGATTCGGCCTGTTCCAGCGGGTGCACCGGCCAGGTGGTGTAGCGTTTAAGAAATCCCACGGTGTAGGCATACAGACCGACGTGGTGCTTGTGCAAGGCCAGCGCCGCCGCGATGTCATCAGCGCTCTCAACATTGAATCCACCTTTGCGCCAGGGAATCGGCGCGCGTGAAAAATACGCCGCGGAGCCGTCGTCGCGGGTGACCAGTTTGACCACGTTCTCATCCAACAGATCTTCCACCGACCGCAGCGGTTGGTACAGGGTGGCCATGGCCGCACGCGAATCTTCACGCAGGGCGTCCACCACGCACTGCAGGTTGCGCACATCGATCATCGGTTCATCGCCCTGATAATTCAGCACAATGTCTTCATCGTGCCATTGCTTGATGCGCGCACATTCGGCCAGCCGATCGGTGCCGCTCTGGTGTGTTGAGGCCGTCATGATGACGCGGTGACCCGCCGCTTCCACGCAGGCAGCGATGCGTTGATCGTCGGTGGCCACATACAGCCCCTCACTGGGCAACTGCGCGGCCGATTCTATGGCCCAGAGAATCAAGGGTTTGCCGGCCACTTCGCGCAAGGGTTTGCCCGGCAATCGGCTGGAGTTGAATCGCGCCGGTATGCACACGTGACAGGCCCTCATGACTTGAACACCTGTTCGATCAATTCATCCAGGCGCTTGCGCAGCGCTTCACTGGGTTGAATGTCCATGCGCACCACCCACACTTCCACCCCGTCGATGTCCGCGCATTTGACCGCGTCTTTCTCGGTGATCAATACCGGCATGTCCGCGGCTTCGGCAAAGCATTCGGGCGTGAAACGGTGGTGGTCGGGCAGGTGTTTTTTGATCACCGCCAGACCGCGGTCGGAGAGCATGCTGAAAAAGCTGTCGGGATTGGCGATGCCGGCCATGGCCATGATTTTGCGCGAACGCAGATCGCCGATGGTGGTGGTTTCAGATGCTTTGTTGAGCCGCTGGATTTCGCCCGGACTGAATCGGTAAAACAGATCGCCCTCGGCGGGACGGCCTTTATACATCACCAGATCCACGCGATCAAGCCGATCGGCCGGCTCACGCAATGGCCCGGCCGGCAGCATGCGCCGATTGCCCAGTCCGCGCGCCGCATCCAGCACCGCGATTTCGCAGTCGCGGCCCAGGGCGCGGTGTTGCAGGCCATCGTCTGCAACAATGCAGGTGACGTTGTGGTGTTCGATCAGTTTTTTTGCCGCTTTGACGCGGTTTTTTCCGACCACCACCGGCGCACCGGTGCTGCGCGCAATCACCAGCGGTTCGTCGCCGCTGGCCGCCGCCGCCGTGTGCGGCGTCACCGACAGCGGTTCCACGTCGCGCTTGCCGCCGTAGCCGCGAGAGACCACGCCGGGCCGGTGCCCCAGGGATTGCAGGTGTTTAACCAGCCAGATCACCACCGGTGTTTTGCCGCCGCCGCCGACGTTGATGTTGCCGACCACAAACACCGGCACCGGCAGGCGATGGGTTTTCAGCAGGCCCAGATCGTACAGCCGGTTGCGCAATCTGACCACCCAGGTGTACACGCGCTCCAGCGCCCGCAGGTGCCAGCCCGGCGATTCACCGCGATACCAGATGCGTTGCAATTTGGCTTCATTCAGTGGCATGCGTCAACCCGTGCTGTGCTGCATGTGTTGCAATTGATGGTACACACCGCCCAGCGCCATCAACGCAGCGTGGGTGCCCTGCTCGACGATCTCACCTTTGGCCATCACCACCACCTCATCGGCGTGCTCGATGGTTGAAAGCCGGTGCGCGATGACCAGCGTGGTCTTGCCTTTCATGACTTCATCCAGTGCGTTCTGGATGTGTTTTTCCGATTCACTGTCCAGCGCGGAGGTGGCTTCGTCCAAAATCAGCAGCGGCGCGTCTTTGAGGATCGCCCGTGCAATGGCGATGCGTTGCCGCTGGCCACCGGACAGACGCGTGCCATTGTCACCCAGCAGGGTGTCATAGCCCTGCGGCAACTCCATGATGAATTCGTGCGCATTGGCCTTGCGCGCGGCGGCCATGACCTGCTCTGCGGTTTTATCGCAGTTGGCGCCGTAGGCGATGTTTTTGGTCACCGTGTCGTTGAACAGGACCACATCCTGACTGACGATGGCGATGTGCTGGCGCAGACTGGCCAGAGTGTATTCACGCACGTCGGTGCCATTGATGCGGATGCGCCCGTTACTGACCTCATAAAAGCGCGGCACCAGATTCACCAGCGAGGTTTTGCCACTGCCGGATTGCCCGACCAGCGCCACGACCTGCCCGGGCTGTACCTTCAGGCTGAGGTCTTTGACCGCTTCGCTGTCGGCGTCGTAGGCCAGGCTGACGTGCTCAAACTCAAGCCCGATCTGCTCGGCGTTGAGCACTTCCTGGCCGCTGTCCTGCTCGGCCGGTTTGTCGAGGATGTAAAACACGCTGTCGGCCGCCGCCAGGGTGGTTTGAATGGTGGCAAACACGCCGGACACGCGTTTCACTTGCGGCAACAGGCCCAGCATGGCGCCCATGAACGACATGAATTTGCCCGGCGACATGTTTTCTTTGACTGCGAGAAAAATGATGAATCCCAGCGCCACCGCCACCATCAACTGGATGAAACCGGTGGACAGCGCCTGCGTGGACACATTTTTAACGTGCAGGTGGCGGTTCTGCACGTTGCGTTTGGCCAGCCGCGCCTCCTCGTCGCGCTTGCCGTCGTACACTTTCACCACTTTGTGGCCACGAATCACTTCATCGACGATTTCACTGACCCCGGAAATGGAGTCCTGAATGCCCAGACCGATGCGCCGGAAGCGTTTGTTGACGGCGCTGATGATCAGCGCTGCCACAGGCAACACCGCCAGCACAATCACCGTCAGCTTGGCCGAATGATAAAACATCACACCAATGAACAACACAATGGTGAGCAGGTCGCGCACCACAATGACCACGTTCTTGGACACGCCCATGGCCATCTGTTCAATGTCGTAGGTCATGCGTGAAATCAACGAGCCGGCCGAATGCCGGTCGTAAAAGGTGTGCGGCAGATTGAGGTATTGTTTGAACACTTCGGAACGCAAATCATTGACCACATTGCGGCCGACCCAGGTGAAGCCGTAGGCGCCGATGTAATTGCCCAGCGCGCGAAACAGAAAAATGCCGACGATGACGAAAGGCATCATCACCACCAGCCGCGCATTCTGTTCAATGAACACGCCGTCCAGCACCGGCTCCATCATCAAGGCAAACGCAGCCTGCATGGCGGAATCCAGCGCCACACCCAGCAGCGCCACCAGCAACACCCATTTGTAGGGGGTCACGTAGGTGATGAGCCGCTTCCAGGTTGTTTTTTGACCGCTGCTCACTGAGTCGACTGATTTTTCGTCGTCGCCATGGAAATGCGTTCAAAGCCCATCTGACCCAACACGTCCATGGCCGTGACCACGTGCTTGTGAGCCACGTTGGCATCGGCGCGAATGATCACCGGCATGTCGCGTGAATCATTGACGATGCGTTGCAGCGCCTGCCGCAGGGTCTGCGGCTGACTGTTGACCAGCTCGCTGTTGTTGACAAAAAACACACCCTGCTGGCTGATCGAAATCATCAGTTCTTCGGCGGTGTTCTCGCGCAGCGGCTCCACGCTGGCTTCCGGCAGCGTGATCTTCAGCTTGGACTGTTTTTCAAAGGTGGTGCTGACCATGAAAAAGATCAGCAACAGGAACACCACATCCACCAACGGCGTCATGTTGACGCGGCCTCCGCTGTTTTCATCGTTGCGCAGTTTCATGGCTTACTTGCGACCCAGCGAATCGATCAATTCCATCACCTGCTGTTCCATGATGATGGTCTGGTCGGCAATTTTGTTTTTGAAATAGCGGTAAAACAACACCGCGGGGATGGCCACAATCAAACCAGCGGCGGTGGTGGTCAGCGCCTGTGAAATGCCACCGGCCAACTGATTGGCGTTGCCCACGCCGTATTCCAGGATGTTGCCAAACACCTTCATCATGCCGATCACGGTGCCGAGCAGACCCAGCAACGGCGAGACTTCACCGATGGCGTTGAGCCAGTTGAGCGGTTTTTCCAGGCGGTGCATGACGTGACGACCGGCGTCTTCAACCGCTTCGATGATTTCCTCGCGTGAACGCGTGCGTCGGCGCAGGGCAATGGACATGATGTAACCCAGCGGCGAGTTTTCCGACAGCCGATCAATGTGCTTGTCGTCCAGGTTGCGTTGCTGCGACCACTTGATCACTTGTGCGGCCAGCCCGTCCGGAATGATTTCCTTGTTGCGCAATCCCCAGAACCTTTCCACGACGATCATGCACGCCAGCGCCAGCAGCACCAGCAGAAAAATCATTACAACGCCTCCACTCAGGACTATGTCTAACACCGGCTCTTCTCCAGAACAAATCGTCGTATTTTACAAAATAGCGCAGAAAATTTGTGTAAAAAAACCCGCATCACCAGTGCACGCCACGCATCAGGCTGGCAAAGGCCATCTGCTCCGGCGAGGCCTGCCGGTTCGGGTTCGGCCGTTCGCCCTTGGCGGCGGAGGAATCGGGAAACATGTTGAACGCCGCGTTCATGATGATCTCCATCGACTTGGGCGCCACCGCGTGCATCACCTGAGCGAACACACCCAGTCGCGTGGCGATGCGTTGCGGGCGCTTGATGATGGCCTCCTGAATGAACTCGGCGGCTTCTTCCGGCGAGATGGTCGGCACGTTGTTGTAAATCTTGGTTGGCGCGATCATCGGCGTGCGCACCAATGGCATGTTGATGGTGGTGAACGGCACGTTCAGGTCGTTGTATTCACTGGCCGCGCAACGAGAGAAGGCGTCCAGTGCGGCTTTCGAGGCCACATAGGCAGAAAAACGTGGGGCGTTGGTCAAAACACCAATGGAGGAAATGTTGATGATGTGCCCGGAGCGGCGCTCGGCCATGCCCGGCAAAAAGCCCATGATCAGGCGCAGGGAACCGAAGTAATTCAACTGCATGGTGCGTTCAAAATCATGAAAACGGTCGTAGGACAGCGCAATCGAACGGCGGATTGAGCGCCCGGCGTTGTTGACCAGAATGTCCACACCGCCGAGGTCGTTGTTGACTGCCTCAATCAGTTTATCGGCCGATTCCAGATTGGCCAGATCGGCGGTGTACACCGACACTTTGGCCTTGTATTGTTTGAGAATTTTGGCGGTTTCTTCCAGTTTGCTCTTTTTGCGCGCCACAATGATCACGTGCGCACCGGCCTTGGCCAGCATTTCCGCCACCGCAAAACCGATGCCCGAGGACGCGCCGGTGACCATCACGCGGCGTCCGGCCACGCGGCCAGACAACGAACGGTCAACGAACAGATCCGGATCCAGCTGGCGCTCCCAGTAGTCCCACAGCCGCCAGGCGTATTTACTCAGCTTGGGCACGCGGATGTCGGTTTTCTTCAACAGTTTCTCGGTTTCGCGGTTGTCAAATCGGGTCGGGTAATTGACGAATTCCAGTGTGCCTGCGGGGATGCCCAGCTCATTCAACAAATGACCGCGGATGCGGCGCACCGGTGCGAGCATCATCAGACCCTGTTTGACCGTGTTGGGAATGAAGCTGAAGATGCGCGCGTCGATGCGCATGTTCATTTGCGGCGCCGAGGCCGCTTCGGCAAACACATTCAACACGCTGCCGATTTTCTTTGGCCTGGGATCGGTCAGGTGAAAGCACTTGCCGTCGTGACCGCGCACGTGGGCGATGTGATCCATGGCATCGACCACATAGTCCACCGGCACCATGTTCAGGCGACCACCTTCCAGACCCAGCATCGGCATCCAGCGCGGGAACACGTTGCGCATCTTTTTGATCAGCGTGAAGAAATAATACGGCCCGTCGATCTTGTCGATCACGCCTGTTTTTGAATGACCCAGCACAATCGCCGGGCGGTACACGCGCCAGGGCACCTGACATTCGCTGCGCACCACCGCTTCGGAATCGTGCTTGGTGCGGAAGTACGGGTGGTCCAGTTTTTCCGCTTCCTCGAACATGTCTTCGCGAAACACGCCGTTGTACAGACCGGCGGCGGCGATGGACGAGGTGTGGTGAAAACAGCCGGCCTTGATCTCTTCGGCCAATTGCACCGCGTGGCGCGTGCCTTCAACGTTGACGGCGTACTGCGCGTCCATGTCTGCAGCCAGGTCGTAGACCGCAGCGAGGTGGAAAAAATGTTTGATTTTGCCGTGCATCTGATCGCGCGCGGATTTGCTGACACCGAGATTTTTTTTGGTCAAATCGCCGGTCACGGGCACCACCCGCTTGGCCGGCGCATTGATGTCATGCAAACATTGATTGAGCTTCTTTTTGGACCCGCTGCGCACCAGAACATAAATCGTGCCCTTGCGCGTGTTCACCAGCTTTTCCAGCAAATGTCTGCCAATAAAACCGGTTGCACCGGTTAAAAAATAAGCCATGCTGTCTCCTCCAGTTTTTTTATTTGACGGGCCCAGGCCCAAATGTCACAATGAAACACCCTTAAGATGCAAGCAATCATACCATGACTGATTTAAATGATGCATTTGAGAATGCGGTAGGCAACGTGAAATCCCTGCCGCGCAAACCGGACAACGACACCCTGCTGGAATTGTACTCACTGTACAAGCAAGCCAGCGTTGGAGACGTCAACGGCGACAAGCCCGGCTTCTTCGATTTTGTCGGCCTGTCCAAATACGAAGCCTGGGAAAAACTGCAGGGCATGCCACAGGACGAGGCGAAGCAAAAATACATCGATCTGGTGGAGCGGCTCCAGGGGCAATGAAAACCCGCGAGCGCATACTGCACACCGCGCTTAAACTGTTCAACGAAGAAGGCGAGCCCAACGTCACCACCAACCACATCGCCGATGAAATGGACATCTCACCCGGCAACCTGTATTACCACTACAAAAGCAAAGACGACATCATCTGGCAGATATTTCTGCAGTACGAAGCCGACATCCGCGAACGCCTGACTTCGCCGGATGTGAAAACCGCCAGCATGAAGGACATGTGGCTGTATCTGCACGGCATTTTTGACGCCGTGCTGGAATACCGTTTTTTGTATCGAAACCTGATTCAATTGATGAACCGCATCCAGTTTCTGAAACGGCATTTTCGCCACATTCTGGCGCTCAAATCGCAAACCGCGATGCGCGTGCTCAATGACCTGCGTGAACTGGGGGTGTTGCGCGCCGACGCGGCCACGGTCGCCAATCTGGCCGACCAGATCGCGCTGACCGCCACCTTTTGGCTGAACTATTCAATCGCCATTTTCGACGATTCATTTGACGAGGAAAAACGCCTGTCACACGGCATTTTTCACATCCTGCAGATGATCGCGCCGTTTTTGGACGACAAACAAAAGGAATTCCTCAACGAATTGGCCGCGCAATACCTCTGAGCTGCTGCAACGCTTGATCACAAGGGGCTGATTTGAAACTCACCAGCCGCCGCCACCGCCTCCGCCTCCGCCGCCACCGGAAAACCCGCCACCACCACCGGAAGACGATGAAGGCGGCGTGGACGCGGCGGCCACCGAGGTGCCCAATGACGAGGCCAGTGTTGACACCGACTGGCTAAAATTTGAAGTGGAAAAGCGCCCGCCGTGGTACCAGCCCGGCTGATAACTGCCGTCCTGACTGGCGGCGCGCAGCACATCGGCGAACTGTTCGGCCCAGCGGTTCTCAACCCCCAAAGCCACGGCATACGGCAGATAGCGCTCAAACAGTTCGGGGGTTCTTTCTGGCGGGTGCAAAAGATCCAGGCGATCCTGTTCGGCGGTGTTCAGATACATTTTGAACCCGTCGATGCGGTCGCGCAATTCCTGACCAAACGGCGTCGGCGCCTTGAGCAGATAGATGAACAAACCATTGACCAGCACCAGAAACGACAACAAGACAATGGCTTCAAACGGCATGTGCATCAGATTCGATATATTGCCACCCACCAGCATCAACACAAAAAACACCGTGGACAGGGCATCGGTGATGCCGGAATTGGCGCGGTAGAGCACCCAAAGCGTCACGCCGGCAATCAACAGTACGGCAACAATCCGGTGTGCAAACTGCGGGTTAAAACCGTTGCTGTGCCCCCAATAAAAAAACATCACCAGCAGACTCAACGCGATGCCGATGACGGCGTAAATGCGGTTGTCCAGAAAGCACGCGGCGTGGTGTTCCCTGCGCAGAATGCGGTGCTGTTTTTTCATCGCCTGGGCGATGCTCTTGTTGTACTTTTTGCCCAGAGTCACCGGCCGGGATCCAGGCAGCAAAGCGTTAAGTATGTGCGTTTCTCCCGGCGACAGCGACGCATCTTGATTGGCTTCTTCGCTGCGTTTGATGAGGTAATCGTTGCCCGCGCGGGTGATGTCAATGCGCCCTTTGACGGCCAGCGAGATCAGCGCCGCGGTGAAATTTTTCTTGTCCAGTTTCTCATCCAGAATATACCGCATGGCCCCGGGCGAAAGGTCGTCCGGCGGATAAAACCAGGGCACGATCACCCCACGTTCCGGGTCGCGGCCCACGCGGTGCCAGGCCAGCACATAAAACACTACCAGCACCGCCGCGGTGAACATCATCAACAACCACCACAGGTTGTCTTCAATGAACAAACCCAGCGCGGTGCCGCGCTGCACCACGATGCCTTTGGGAAAACTCAGCCTGATCGTCAAACCCTGATGGGGTTCGAGCCGTTGTGTGGTGGTGAAGGCGATTTCATCGGCGCGCACATCGGCCAGATAGTCTCTGTCGGTGGCGCCCTGATAACCGGTCCAGGCTTCGTGGCTGATCAGCCCCTGGTGTGCTTCGTTTGGCAGGTGCACGATGGCGCGCGCCTTGAGAATTGGAAAGTCCCAGCCGTTGCCGGTGACGTTCCAGTAAAATTCATCGGCGGTCTCACCAAAGGCGATTTGCCGGTCGGT
>JBNLBT010000094.1:0-12861 GCA_050303435.1 Marinicellaceae bacterium | reverse complement strand
GTGGATGAATTGTTATCGACCTGGATTGATAGATTAAATGACCCTCCAGAAAGCGCCGGTTCTGGCAGCAGGCTTATATTTGAGTCATGAACTGACAGATTGGGCAATGCGTTGGCAACCACTTCATATTCAAGCAGCAATTCATTGTTCCCCTCATTGCTTTCGGCCACGACATTCGCCTCATCCAGAACAACACGCATGCCGTGCAAGCCAAGTGCAGAAGGTTGCAATGAAAAATTTCGAACGACCTCTTCACCAGGATTCAATTGAACAATTTCAGACTGATAGATCAATTTTGTGACATCCGTGTATTGATCGTAAACACTCAACGCAAACTCTGGCGATATACGGGTGCCTGAATTTCTGAATCGAACTTCAACCGCATGGCTTTCACCAGCCACCACTGGCCCATTCAAAATCAAATCATTTGTTGAGATGTTCAAATCGACCGATGCCTGATATTCGGGCCTGAATGACAAAACATTGTTTGCTTCATTCCTTTCCTCTATCAGATTTTCCGGATCCACCACCAACTGAAACTCCGCACCAGCCATCAAGGAGTCGACCACTACAGCCACATTGATTTCCTCTGAAGCCAATGCGGCCAGATCAACCGATGCCGTGAACAATGGTTGCATGGTTCCAGATGCATTTATTTGAAATAGTGCATAGGCAATGTTTTCAACCGAACTGGTTGAAAGGTTTTGTACACTCGCCTGCAGATTGAATTCAAAAGGCACTGAGTCTACCAAGCCTGGTGAAAAATCTAGGCTGGCCGAATTCCAGGTGAGTTCAGGCATTGCATTTGGTGTTGCAATATCCAACCAAAATTCTTGTAGATTGTCACCGTTTGATGTCTCACTGATGATGTCATCCGGGTCAACAAATAGCCGAAACGCCTGATACCCCGCAAAGTCGCTTGAATCAATGACAAATTCACCCTGGATAGATGTATGCGCGTTGATGCTTTGCACAATCTGCATTTCACCGAAAAGAATGTATTCATCGCCCTCAAGATATTGAAGGGCTATGGGCACATTTTGCACAACATCATTCGAAGTATTCGTGAGCAAAAACTGGACAGATAAAAATTCTCCTGCCACCGGATGTTGATTGCTGATGCCTTGCAATTCAATGGATAAATTTGCTAGAACAACATCGCTAAGCGCCTGAATCGTCAGCGCAGTCACATACACACTGCCACCGACATCACCGTCCACTGATTGCATTTGTCTCAATGCTTGACGGGCGTTTTCAGAAACAGCTGGATCGATGTCTTCTGCCAACACTTGAAAAGCCTGCACTGCCTCTGCCGTGAAGTATCCCTTATGCTCATTGCTGCCAATGCTGCCATCTGCATTGAGCTGTTCAAGCACATATCCAATAACCCTTTCTCGCGCATCCCCTGGCAACTCAATTCGATTGAGTGTATGCAACAAATGCAATGTGCTGATCAAACTTTCCTGTCCAGACTCAACCACTCCCAGCCCATCACCTAGCAGCAACTGATCAATCAGATACAACAAGCTGCCGGAATCAATGATCGACGGGTCATCGGTCACTGCCTGAATCAATGCACGGGCAACAACGGCCGTATCCATCGGTGAAGAACGATCGCCAGCATTCAGCCCCCATCCTCCCGATACACTCGTTGTGTCTTGCAAGTGTTGGATCGCTGACTGCCTTTTCTCTCCATCCAGCAACCCGCCGATCAGCAACCAAGCAGTCTCATCGTTATTGGTTGCTTCATATTGATTCAACCAATCCGTGGCAACATCAATTGAAGCAATCAATTGAGGTGACTGATCCACTCGATTTAATGCATTGATCACTGACACAGTGTCTTTTACGCGGGTGGCTGATTTATCCTGCCAATACCCTTCAACGGATTGCTTGGCCAGTAAGAAATCAACAGCCTCTTCGATTGAAAATTCGTCATTAAGAACGGCGTTAACGCCCAGAGGCGTTGGGGAACCCGTTTGTTGATTAACCGTGGACACCCCAAATTTCAAAGAACCCTGGCCCAGTGTGTCTGCATGAAACCGTCTCTGTAATTGTCTCTGCATGACAAACAATGGACCAAGATGTCTCTCATCCACAGCTTGTCCTGTCCGCTTCAACAAGACTGTGCCGAAGACAAATTCTTTTTGCGCATTCAGGTGATCTGGGCTCCTCACACCCTCTGCGGCAATGATTTGGCTGATACTGATTGACTCTTTGTCGCCAAAAACAGTGGTGCCATTGACAGGTGGCAATGCGTTGTTATTTGCCCCGGAAGCATTGATGATGTAGAAATCAGGCACCGATTCCGGCGCAATGAATCCTGCAAGATACAAATCCACCGGGCTCAGCCCCTGAAACGTATCTAAAGTAACGAACTCTCCCGGCTGCGTTTCCGACCACAAAGAACCATACATGATGGATGCCGATGAATTGACAAGATAGCCCCAATGGACATCGCCGTGTCCACGCAAGCGGTCAGAAATCAAACCATCTGCATCCTGATAGCTGATATCCACGCCCCACCTGTGCATGATCTCGTGCATCAACACATCGAGCGTCCAATCAAATGCAGGGTCACCTGGATTAAACTGCCAACGCTGCAAAGACCCCATATCCACCATCAACTGTAATCGATCTGAACCAAAATCATCGCCCAGATCAAACATGGGTTTGCCAATGCCCGAAACATCATTTTCTATCAATGTCGCAAATGCCGAGGCATCACCCATTTCGATGTCGAACAGAGTAAAGACTATTAGAAAATCAACTTCAACGTCGTTATTTTGAAAGTAGATTTGGGACAGTTCTTGACGCGCCAGATCGTTTGACTGATTGTTGATCTCTTTATCAAAATTACCGTTGAACTCAATGATCGAAACGCCGTGTGTCTTTTCTATGAATTGAAAGTCTTCAAGACTTTTGGCATTTAAACCACTGCTTTTCGAAGCGGGGATTACAACATCATCTTGAGCCTGTAATGGGTGATTTAACAGAAACAATGACAAAACAACGGCGCGCACGAACGCACGTGACAAACAGGACTTCATATTCACTTCCCTTTCTTGGGTTTAACTCTCAGCCATGGGTATAGCTGACTATCAAAATACCATACAATGCGTGACAACGCAACCGATTTGATTGGCTCGCATACTGTACTGATTCTGTGCGGTGCGAGCCATTCCAGTATTGCTGAATTTGCTGTAAGAAAAAATCGATCAGTAAAGAAAGCAGCTGATTTAATAAAAATTCAGGTGTCTTACTTCACTGTCTTGTGAATTCATTGCTTGTGTATGTGGTGACTCAATGACCCACAACATTTTTGAAAGTTCAGGCGTTTTTTGCTCAATATTAATTTTAAGTTAAATCCGTCTGAATCACCCTCCAATCATTCAACAATCACTCAATAATCACACACAAATATTTGATTTTGTTTACATTTATCTTTGAGTTAAACGGCATTTGAGAGGTGTGCTGATGAGCGGATTAGTTCGGGCTATGCTTGGGGTGTGTGGGGTGTTTTTGTTTTTTGGGTGGTGTTGGGCCGATGCGCCGGGGGTGCGCGGGACGGCTTTGGCCGGGGCGTATGTGATTGGGCCGGCGCCTTCGGATTACACCGATGTGCAGGACGCGCTGGATGACATCATGTCGGACGGGATTTCTGCGCCGGTGCGTTTGCGGTTTAAGGCCGGGACGCACACGGTGCACGCGAGTTTGTCGAGCTTCAATCGGCAGGGCAATTCCAATGACATTTTGAACATTGAATCGCTGGACCCGGGCAATCCGGCGGTGTTGCAGCACGCGGCCACTTCCGATCTGGACAACTGGCTGCTGAAGCTGGACGGGGTGACTTTTGTGCGTGTGCGCGATCTGACCTTTGAGGCGACCGGGGTGGCTGCGTTCAGCGCGCTGGTGCTGCTGGAGAATGGCACCAGCAATTCTCGCATCGTCAACAACACCTTTGAAAACTATGCTTCGGGCCCGGCCACGCCGCCGGCGTTGGTTTCTTCGATCGTTTCGCCGACTCCGTCGGTGATGCAGGACGTGTTGATTGAAGGGAACACCTTCGTTTCCGGCAATGGCGCGATCCACATTCAAAGTTCCTCGTCGGACACCTTCACTGGACTGACCATCAAAGACAACGTCTTCATTGACCAGTTCGCTCAGGGTCAATCGCGCGTGCTGAGTCTGGTGGCCACGCACGATGCCAAAATCATTGGCAACCTGTTCGACAACTCAATCTCCGGGGCCAAGGGCATCACATTGGCGGGTAACACCGAAACGCGCATTGAGGGCAATCAAATTCTGATGTTGGGCGGTGGCAACGGCGGCTTCGGCATTTCGGCGCTGAATCTGAACAACGGCGTCGGCGGCACAACCGACATCTTTAATAACATCATCGTGGCTTCGGAGAACGTGATCGCGGTCGAGAACTCCAGCCGCGACGTGCGCATCCGTCACAACACACTGGTGTCCAAAGGCACGGTCGGTGCGCTGACCGCCACGGTGTTGGAGTTTAATTTGCTGAGCAACGACGCCAACATTGAAATCCTCAACAACATTGCGCGCAGTGAAATGACCCACAGCGAGGCGCGCATTTTCCTGACCGACAACCTGGCGGCCATCGCCGAGTCCAATCACAACGCCTTCGAGGGCAACAACACCGAAAAATTTGCCATTGAGGGCATCGATTACAACGACCTCAAAGCGTACCAAAACGCCACCGGGCTGGATGCGATGTCCAATGAAGTGGTGGTGGATTTTGCCGACGCATTGACGGGTGATTATCACCTCGCTGTGAGCCAGTACGGCGATCCGGTTTTGATTGTGACGCCGCCGGCGGACATTGTGTTCGATGTGGACGGTGAAACCCGGCACCCGTTGAACAGCATGATCGGCGCGGACGACGCCGATGCCGAAGTGATTTTCGTCAACAGCTATGAATGATCGGAGGATGGGTCAATGAACAGAATGAATTTGGATTGTGTGCGCTGCGCCCTTTGCGCGATTGCGCTGGTGGTTGCAGGCAGCTCAAGCGCTGAATACACGCGCGGCGATGCCCTCAACGGCACCTACATCATCGGCGATACAAACGCCGATTTCAGCGGACTGGATCGCGCCATGCAGGCCATTGACGCCAACGGCATTTCCGGCCCGGTGGAATTATTGATGCAGCCCGGTGCCTACACCACGAATGTCACCATCGGCAATTTCACCCGCCTCGGCGATCCCGAGGACTGGCTGACCATCGCCTCGCAATTTCCCAACGAGCCGGCGGTGCTGGAATACGAGGCCACCTCCGATCTGGACAACTGGCTGATTCGGCTGGATCAGGCGCACCACGTGTTCATTTCTGATGTGATCTTCAACGCGCTGGGCACGGGCACGGATTTTGCCAATTTATTGACGCTGGAAAACGAATCTCACCACATTCGCATTGAAAACAACGAGTTCAATGGCCGCGAGATCACCGCCGGCAGCCCCGCCAGCGACGGCTACGCGATCAACACCGCCAGCGGCAGCAACCTGACCGACATCGACGTCGTTGGCAACGTGTTCGCCGGCGGCAGCGGCGGCGTGCGCATGCAACCGGCGGTCAACGGCTTCACCCAGAACATCGCGCTCACCGACAACGAATTCAGCGGTCAGACCGCCACCACCAACCACTTTGCGGTGGATTTCATTGGCACCGAAAACATGAGCTTCGCGCGCAACCGCATAGACAACAGCACAGCCAATGCCCGCGGCGTGCGCCTGTCCTTGACGCGCGACCTCAAAGTCGAAGGCAACACCGTCAACATGCTCGGCGCCGGCACCGGCGGGGTGGCCATGGAGTTGTCACTGACCAACCTCAACATGGTCAGCACCGCACAGATCATCAACAACGCGCTGATCGGTGCCAAGCAGGCTTTGTACGTGCACACCAATTCGCACAACATCGAGATCGTCAACAACACCCTGATTTCCGCCGGCTTTGTGGTCAACGGCACCGCGACCTACGCGCTGGAAGTGGCCTCGGGACTGAACAGCAACATTGCCATCCAGAACAACATCATGCATTCGTTCGTCAGCAGCAGCGACGCGGCGATCCTGCGCATCGAATCAACCCCGACCGTGACGCTGTCGGACAACAACGTGTTTTTTACCCAGTCCACGGTGTTCTTTCGCGCCAACGGCAACGCCTACAACAGCCTGATCGGCTATCAGACCGCCACCGGTCTGGACGGCGCCTCATTGTTCAAACAGATCAACTTCGTCGATCAGGCGGGCGGCGATCTGCACCTGACTGCGCCGCAATACCATGATCCCGATCTGATCACCGCGCCCCACCCGCTGATTCTGATCGACATCGACGGCGAGATGCGGCCGATGATCGATCCGCTGATTGGCGCTGATGACGTCAATGGCGATGTGATCTTCGCGCACGGCTACGAGTGATTCACCCCCTGTGATCACCCTTTGAAACCGCCCGAAACGGTTCATTCCCCCGCGTCGGGCGGTTTCCTTTTTGTTCGGGCCCAGCATCGGCCCCGCCCCGCAAGCGACGCAACGCGCCAGTTGCCAAGTGCTTCACAAAACACCGATTGTGCATAAAAATCTGTTCTCAAGCACGCCGCGCTTGGGTATAGTTTGTGCATGAAGAGGAACCCGCTCCGGCCATGCTGTATCGATTGAACGACGTGCTGTACGACGCTGAATTCGGCGAATTTCGCCGCGACGGTGAAACGCACAAGCTCAGCGCCATGGGCATGAAGGTCCTGAATTTTTTTCTCGCCCACCGCGAGGAGTTGATCACCTACGACCGGCTGATGTCGCAGGTGTGGCGCAAGATCGTTTCGGAGAACGCGGTGGTGCAGATCATCACGCACATCCGCCAGACCCACCGCGCGCTGGACGCGGACATTGAACTGATCACCAACATTCGCGGCAAGGGGTTTTTGCTGAATCCGGAGTTGCACGTGAGTTCGGCCGGGTCCGCTGCAAAACCCAGTGCACGACCGGCCTGGCTGATGCCTTTGCTGGCAGCGCTGGTGATCCTGGTCGCGGCGGTTGTGATGGTCGCTTCAGTGTTTGAGCGCCAGGATTCCGATGCACAGAGCGCCGTGGCCGCCCGGGCCGCGCAGCGCGTGCTGATTGTGCCGGCAGAAAGTGAACACACCGGCCAACCTTTGGACGCGGCGCTGATGCTGGCGACCAGTCAGTTCATTGAGAACGTGTTGATCAGCGATGAAAACCGCGATGTGGTCAACACCGACGCCTATTCCGAGCCTGAACACATGCGCCGTTTTGCCCATTCGTTGTGGCAAAGCAACCCCAACATGACCCTGATCACCACCCGTTACCGGCAGGATAACGATGTGCACGCGCTGCAACTGGAACACTCACAAGCCACCCACCTGAAATCCGACGGCCGCACACTGGATGAGCAAAAAACTGCGCGTCTGCAAGACTGTCTGAAAAAACTGCTGGAAGCCGCCCTCGAATTTCGCCCTTGACCTTCGCGGCTTGGCAACACAGGCGAAAAAAAAAGGCCGCAGCAAGCGGCCTTTTCTGTGTGCGCCGTGCGGCCTTCAGGCCAGCACGGTTTTGTTGATGTTGTTCAACTGACGCAGCGCACGGATGCGATCGTCCAGCGGCGGGTGCGTGGACAAAAGACGCATCAGTTTCGAATCGCCGCCGGAAATACCAAAGGCCGCGAACTCACCCTGTAGCTGCTCGGTGTGCGCCTGTTTCAAACGCTGCAAAGCACTGATCATGTTTTCGCGGCTGGACAGATAGGCACCGCCCTGATCGGCGTGAAATTCGCGCCAACGGGAGAATGAATTGATCACGATCATGGCCAGGAAGCCGAGCACAATCTGCGCCAGAATGGTGCCAATGAAAAAGCCGACACCTGAAGCGTGGCCGTCTTCATCGCGCATCAGCGCACTCAAGGCGTAACCGATCACGCGTGAGAAAAAGATCACGAAGGCATTCATCACTCCGGTGATCAGCGCCATGGTGATCATGTCGCCGTTGGCCACGTGGGCCACTTCATGCCCGAGCACGGCTTCGGCTTCTTGCTGGCTCATGTGTTCCAACAGGCCAGTGCTGACCGCCACCAGGGCGTCGTTTTTCTTCATACCGGTGGCAAAGGCATTCGGACTTTGGGAAGGGAAGATGCCCACTTCGGGCATACCAATGCCGGCCTCGGCGGCTTGACGGCGCACCGTTTCCACCAACCATTGTTCAGTCTGATTGCGCGGGTTTTCAATCACCTGCACGCCCATGGTTTTCTTGGCCATCCATTTGGAAATGGCCAGTGAGATGAATGAACCGACCGAACCCCAAAGCAGCGAAAACACCGCCAGGGCTTTGTAATCCAGACCGTTTTGATACAAATAGCCATCAAAACCAAACACCCGCATGATGATCGTGATCACCGCCAAAACGGCGATGTTGGTTAACACAAACAACAGCACTCTTTTCATTGATTCACCTCAAAGTTTTAACCGTGTAACTGCATCAGACCCGATCCCGGGTCAAATTGTTGCAAATTTCGGGCGCCACAGGCGCCGGGACGGATAAAATCCGGGCCTTTGCCGTTGGCCGGAACGATTTCTCCACCCGCAATTCAATTTGGGGTATTTTAGTGTAAATATCAAGATAAATCCGCTATAATCGCCCGCTTTGCCCGGCCAGCCGGCCCCGTCTCATGGAAAACATCAGAAACATCGCCATCATCGCGCACGTGGATCATGGCAAGACCACCCTCGTGGACAAATTGCTGCAACAATCCGGCACATTGAATGCCCGCGCCGACGAACCGTCGCGCGTGATGGATTCGAACGATCTGGAACGTGAGCGCGGCATCACCATTCTGTCCAAAAACACCGCCATTGACTACAAGGGCTATAAGATCAACATCGTCGACACCCCGGGACACGCGGACTTTGGCGGAGAAGTTGAACGGGTGTTGAGCATGGTCGATTCGGTGCTGTTGCTGGTGGACGCGGTCGAAGGGCCCATGCCACAAACCCGTTTCGTCACCATGAAGGCGTTTGAACTGGGATTCAAGCCGATCGTGGTGGTCAACAAAATCGACCGCGACGGCGCCCGCCCGGACTGGGTCATTGACCAGACCTTTGATTTGTTTGATTCTCTCGGCGCCAGCGATGAACAATTGGATTTCCCGGTGATCTACGCCTCCGCCATTCAAGGCTACGCCAACCGCGATGCCGAGCGCCGCGACGGCGACATGACGCCGCTGTTTGAAACCATCGTTGAGCAGGTGGCACCGCCGGATGTGGACATCGATGCACCGTTTCAGATGCAGATTTCCACGCTGGACTACAACAATTACCTGGGCCTGATCGGCATCGGACGCATCAAGCAGGGCCGGGTTAAAAGCAACACGCCGGTGACCATCGTCGAGGCCAACGGCAACACCCGCAACGGCCGTGTGCTGAAAATTTTCGGCTTTCTTGGCCTTGAGCGCATTGAATTCGAACAGGCTTCGGCCGGCGACATTGTCGCCGTGTCCGGCATCGACGGTTTGCAGATTTCCGACACCCTGTGCGACCGCGAACACGTCGCCGCGCTGCCGCCGCTGACCGTGGATGAGCCGACCATCTCGATGATTTTCGGGGTCAACGATTCACCCTTTGCCGGCCAGGACGGTCAGTACATGACTTCGCGCCAGATCCGCGAACGGCTAGACCGCGAAGCCACCCACAACGTGGCCCTGCGCATAGAAGACACCGAGAACGCCGACCAGTTTAAAGTCTCCGGCCGCGGTGAATTGCACCTGTCGGTGCTGATCGAAACCATGCGCCGCGAAGGTTTTGAAATGTCCATCGCCCGACCGCGCGTGATTTACCGCGAGATCGACGGCGTGTTGTGCGAACCGTTCGAACAGCTGCTGGTGGACATCGACAGCGAACACCAGGGCAGCGTCATGGACCAGTTGCTGCAGCGACGCGGTGAAGTCAAGGACATCCGCCAGGACAACGCCGGGCGCGTGCGCATGCTGTTCACCATCCCGGCGCGCGGTCTGATCGGCTACCAGAATGAATTCAAGACCAGCACCTCCGGCACCGGCATCATGACCCATGTGTTCGATCACTATGCACCGAAACTGGATCAGATCAACCGCACGCGTAAAAACGGCGTGCTGATTTCCAAAGACAAGGGCAAGGCGCTGGCCTACGCCCTATTCAATTTGCAGGACCGTGGGCGCTTGCTGATCGATGCCAACATCGACGTCTACCACGGCCAGGTGATCGGCATCCACTCACGCGACAACGACCTGACTGTGAATCCGCTGAAAGGCAAACAGCTGACCAACATCCGCGCCGCCGGCAAGGACGATGCGATCCTGTTGACCCCGCCAATCCGCTTCAGCCTTGAGCAGGCGCTGGAATTCATCGAAGACGACGAGTTGGTGGAAGTGACCCCGAAACACATCCGCATTCGTAAAAAACACCTGCTCGAACACGAGCGCAAAAAAGCCTCGCGCGGCTGACTGACCACGCCGGGTTGCCTGCTCAGCGCAGCCCGGCTCTTTTAAGCAAGGATTCGCTGCTGTGGTGCACGCCGCCCTGCACCACCGCCACCACCACCGACTGTTTTCAATGCCCTCCAGCGGGTTGCGCGCCAGCACCGCAAAATCGGCACGGCGGCCCACCTGCAATCGCCCCGCCGAATGCGCCTGCCCGGTGATCTGCGCGCCGCCTTCAGTGGCCATCGCCAGCACGTCCCATATGGGCACGCCGGCGTTCACCAGCAAAGCCATTTCCTGATGCAGGGAAACCCCGGGGATGACCCACGGGTTGCCCACATCGGTGCCCACACTGAGCGCCACACCGGCGCCGTGCAGGCGTCGGATCAGCCATTCTACTTTTGGCCAGACCGCACGCGCGCGTTGAAAATCCGCGTCTTGCCAGCCGACGTTGAAGGTGAAAAACTCGCGCCAGTTGCGCAGCGACTCGGGGTGCACCAGCGACAAATCCGGGTGCGCAATGACGCCCTGTGAATCGCCATGAAAGGTGTTGTAAAACACAATCAGCGTGGGGTCCACCTGTAAACCCTGGCGCGCCACCGTGGCCAGCATGTCGCGCATCGGTGCGGATTCAAAATCCACCGCTTCGTACCATTCAAAAAAATCAAACGCGCCGCCGCGGTGCGATTCAAGGTATGGCCCGCGCGCCGCTGCGGTAAGCACATCCGGACTCAACGGCATGGCGTGCACCACGCCGTCCAGGCCCAGTTGCGCGCCGCGCGTCCAGGACACCTCGTGCAGATGCGCCACACTGGGCAACCCGGCCTGCCGCGCGGCCTCAATGCCGGCCTTGAGCAGGGTTTCATCCAGGCCGACATAAAACTTGATAAAGTCCACCCCCTGCTGTTGCTGCTTGTGCACTTCGGCCTGCACCGCTGCGGCGGACTCCACCGCCACCGACAAGCCCGGGAACGGCGCGGTGTCAATCAGCGCGCCGGCGGTGTACACCCGCGGGCCGGGCATCTCGCCGGCGGCCACGCGATCGCGGTGTGCCACATTGAATTCGGTGTCGCCGCCGGGGTTGCGCACCGAGGTGATGCCATGGGCCAGCATCACCAGGCCGTTGTGCCGCGCAATGTCCATTGAATTGTTGGCCTGCATCACCACCCGGCCGTCCTGCAACGACGCGGCGACCGCGCCCAGCCCCATGTGCGCGTGCGCGTCCACCAGGCCCGCCACGACATAGTGCTGCTGTAAGGAAATGCTGGCCGTGTTTTCATCCAGCCAGCGCGCCGGCACGGCATCGGCCGGCCCGATGTATGCAATCAGTCCATCCTGCGTCACCAGTGCCTGATCCGGCAGCACACGTCGCTGGGTGGGGTCAATCCAGGTGAAATCCCGGTACAGGGTGGCGGCCACGGCTGCGCCGTGCAAAGCCCACAACAGCAGGGCGATGGATGCGATTCGATGCATGTTCTTCTCCAAAGTGATTTACAGACATACAGTGAGATGGCACACGTTTTTATTACCGTCTGAGGCAAAAAAAATCAATCACCGGTCAACGGAGCGCGCTGACGCAGGCAGAATCGCAGCTCACGCGCATTGCGTCGGCGCAACCATTCGGCCAGCACCGCCGCTGCGCCCAGCCAGACCAGCGCCAGGCCGTAATGCAGCAGGGAAGTGCCCGTGAATGCGGGCGCATCGCCGAGCCACCAGCCCAGCGCCAACCAGCCGTGCAGCAACGCCGCGAAGCCCCAAACGGCACCGCGCATCAGGCGCGCCGAACGCAGCCGGGATCGCAGGTATTCTATGCGCTGCTGCAACCAGCTGGCGGTGTCCAGCCGGTTCAACTGCCAGCGCCGCGCACGTTCCGGCCAGCTGAGCCACATCAACCCCACACCGTAGATGAGCCCCAGCAGCAGCCACAGCGTGTGCAGCCACGGCCAGCCAACCCGCAGCGCATGCCACAACATGCCCAACAGCCCCAACAACAGCAGCACCTCACTCAACTGAATGAGTGCCATGCCGATGCGTTGCCAATGCAACCGCCGGCGAATGCGTTGCACATCCACGCCGTGGTTGTGTTGTGGAGCAGCGTGCCACAGCGCCCGGTAATCGTTCCAAGGAAATTCATTCTTCATTGCCTTCACCCAACCGTCTCTTCAATTCATTGCGCGCGCGATTGAGGCGCACGCCGACCCGGTTCACCGGCATGCCGGTGACTTCAGCCATGTCCCGATAACTCAGATTCTCCAGCCACAGCATCAACAATTGTCGATCGCACAAAGCCAGAGACCGCATTGCACTGTACAAGCGTTCGCGTTGCTGCGCCTCGGCGGTCAAATGCAAGGGATCGGCCACAGCCTGTGCGTTGCCCTCCT
>JBNLBT010000093.1:0-12888 GCA_050303435.1 Marinicellaceae bacterium | reverse complement strand
ATTCACGGATTTCATTCTCCACAAACCAGCTCGAAACCTGCAGGCTGCGGTCGTAACTCAGCAGGCCACCGTACGGCGCCAGAATCCGGTCCACAGCGCTTTTCACCGCTTCGAGATCGGCCCCATGTGCCAGCTTTAACGACGCGTCATTGAACGCGCCGGTCATTTGTGTGGCCGCCGCCAGCACGCTGCGATTCATCCAGAAAACACCGTAACGGCTGTCGTCCGGAAAAAAAGAGCCGGGCTTGAGGGTGTAGACAAACTCAGGCGACAGCACCGAACCGACCAGGCGCATGCGATGGCGGTGCCCATTGAAAGTCAACACCACCGCATCGCCGAGGTGCAACCCGTTGGCCTGCATGAAGGCATGATTCACCAGCACCGCGCCCTGCTCGCCCGGCAACAACGCGCGGCCGCTTTTCAAGTACACGCGGTTGAGCCGCGCCGCGCGGTGTTCAGGCAGCGACAGCAACTGCGCGGAAATCAATGCATTCAGACCGTCAAGCTCAACCGTTGCGCCGAACACCACACGCGTTTCAACCGCCTGCACACCGGGCAGTTCGGACAAGCGCTCGCGCAGGTGCTCCGGGGCGCGTTTAAGCTGCACAAACACATCGGCAAAGCCTTGATTTTCATAGTACACGCTGCGGGTCAATTTGATCGAATCCAGCACACCAAACGACAGGATGAACAAAGCAATGCCGGCCGCCATCACCAGCGCGATGGCGGTCAATTGACCTTTGATGCGACGCAGATCGCGCCAGAGTTTCTTGTTCAGTGCCGCGTGTTTCATCGCATCACCAGGCAATTTGAGCGGCGTCTTCGGGCCGGTCATTGCGTTCCATGGAGGCAATGCTGCCGTCGCTGAAACGGATCACCTGATGCGCAATGCGGGCAATGTTGACGTTGTGCGTGATGATCACCACCGTGGTGCCCAGTGTGGCATTGACCTGTTGCAGGGCGGACAACACCACGCGGCCGGTCTGGCTGTCCAGGGCGCCGGTGGGCTCATCGCACATCAACACCTCCGGTTGTTTGGCCAGCGCCCTGGCGATCGCCACCCGCTGTTTTTCACCGCCGGACAATTGCGAAGGAAAGTGATCGGCGCGGTGTTCAAGCTGCACCTGCCGCAGCGCGGCCATCGGCGCCATCGGCTGCTGCGACAACTCCGACACCAGCGCCACGTTTTCCAGCGCGGTTAAACTGGGGATCAGGTTGTAGTCCTGAAACACAAAACCGATGTGTTCCCGGCGATACAGGGTCAGCTGGGATTCGGAAAAATCACTGAGCGGCTCATCGGCAAAACGAATGCGTCCACCGCTGGCCTGATCCAGACCGCCGATGAGATTCAGGAAGGTGGACTTGCCACTGCCGGATGGCCCCAGCAGCACCACCAGATCGCCGCTCAATATCTGCAAGCTCACACCGCGCAGCGCCTGCACGATGAGTTCCCCGCTGCGGTAGTTCTTGCTCAGGTCGGTGATGTCAAACAGCACCTCGCCGGATGTGTGATGATTGCCCACGCCGCTTCATTCGATTCACTCACATGCCATTATACGCCGTTGCTGAGCAAAAGCTTTGACGCAGATCAGAACACCTGAATTGATCGCCGCACGGCGCCGCGCACTCAAATCGGCGTCATTCAGGCTTGAGTTGCGCCGCGCTTTCCAAGCGATTCAAGGCGTCGCGCAAGCCCTGATCAAATTCGCTGTAAACGGCCGCCGGGTATTGCCCGCGCACCAGTTCGGCCTCGAAATCCACCCTGCCCTGTGCATTGGCCCCCAGGGTGAGCCGATAGCCGTGGTCTTTGTGCCGCACCTCCATGTGCACATCGTTGAGCGCTGTCGGTTCGCTGAACTGCGTCACCGAATGAATTTTCAATGGTTCGCTGATTTCAAACTTGTGCGATTTCTGCCCCACCCGTTCATTGGTCAGATAGACCCGCTCGAAAACCGCCGGCACGGCCACATCCAATTGCCTGAGGGGCTGTTGAAAAGCAAACTCCAGCAGCAACGGGCGGTCGTTGTCCAGGGTGTTGTAATGCGCGAAGGACTGCATCCACAAATCGGGGTACACGCTGGCCACCCATTCGCGCATCTTCTGCTCAACTTCCTGCGGTTTCAGTGATTTGATGTACTCCCTGAAATCCACCGCCAGATAGCCGCTCAGTTGGGCCACTTCATTGTAGTTCACCTGGCCATTGTCAATGCGCACTGTGCGTTCGATGGCAATGCGGTTTTGTTCAGCGTCCAGGGGGGCGATTTGGCGCAGCCCTGAACCGCCCGCTTGCAGCACCAGCGCGAGATTTTCCTGAATGTAACGCGGCGGCAGAAACACGTCGCTGCTGATGGATTTATTCGTGGGGTCCAGGAACACGCCGTCGCCCAATTCAGGCAGGAACACCACCATGTGATTGAATTGATCGATGCTGGGGAAGTCCTCGCGCACCCAGTCGCGGGTGTTGACCAAAGCCAGATGCGAGCGAATCCCGGCCGCTTTGAGCAAGCCGTGTAGCAACAAGGCGTGGTCTTTGCAATCGCCGTACTTGTTCTGCAGGGTTTGCACGGCGGTGTTGGGAATCAAGCCCCGCTGGCCGAATTCCAGGGCCTGATAATTGATGCCTTGCTGAACAAAACGAAACAGCGCACGCACCTGTTCGACCGGGTCGGTCATTTGCCCCAGACCCAGGGCACGTATTTGCACGGCCGGCACATCGACTTGCAGCTTGTCTTCAATTAATTGCAGATAATCATCGCCAGCGGCCTGCCAGCTGTCCGCCCGACTGCCAAACTTGATCCAGGGATACAATTCACTGACAAACGGCATCAATGGTTCCGATTTGTATTGCATCGAATTGCGATTCAACCACACCAGGGCATCGCTGAGTTTCTGCAATGGAATGTCTCCGTGAGTGAGCACATCCACGGATTCGATGTCGCCGCGCAGCAGCACGGCTTCCAGGCCCACAGGGCGATGGGAGGTGAAAAAATGCGTCTGCAACTCCAGTTGCTCGACAGGACGCAGGCTTTGCTTGGTGCGCAGATACTCAATCACAACGCCCGGCCGCAGGGCCGGCACCGGCACATTGAGTATTTTGTCGTGCGTTGCCATGCCTTCGGCGTCGTCGCTGGTGATGTACGCCGTACCAATGTCCAGTTCGCTCAGCACCTGACCCTGGGCATCGAGCACACGGAAGGCATTGATGTGCAGGCGTTCGTAATTGTCGTTGAATGCAAATTGATAGGTTTTGTTGGCTTCCACACCGGCCAGGTCGTGCAATTTGATGCGGCCGTATACGCTTTCTTTCTTTTGCTTGCCGCGCACGAATTCAATGGCCCGCACGTAGTATATCGATTCCTCGGTGGCCTCTGGATGGGCCGCTGAACTGGCCTGCATGGATTGCAGCAGATCCGCGTTCAAGGGCACCGGTTCAATCACCGTCCGCACCAGCGTCACATCGTCCACTCCGATGCGATCGCGGATGCCTTGCACGTAACTGCGCACGTTGTCATTGTCCGGCATCTGCAACGCCGCCAGTTCCATGTATTTCAACGCTTCAGCGTAGTTGCGCAGTTCAAAATACGCGTCACCCAGGCGGTACAGGGCGCCCACCGAATTGACATCGCGGGCCAGTTTGGCTTCAGCGCGTGGCACCACGGCCGCGTAATCCCCGATGGCGGCGTACGCATCCAGGGCGTCAAAGAAGATGGCCTCACTGATGTCGGGCGTGTCCAGCACCGCCGCAATCAATGTCTGCGCGGCTTCAGGCTGACCCAGGTGATGCAGGGCCTGTGCTTTTTTCAGCTTGGCCGTCTGTTGTCTGGCGATGTGGCTGAACTGCGCATCAATCGCGGCGGCGGCTTCCGACCATTTGCTGTTATTCAGCAGCAAATCGATGTGATTGAAAAAATCTTCGTCGTTGGTGTAGCCGTTTGCAAACAATGCGCTGTACACCTGCATGGATTCACTGAACTGTTCGGTTTTACCAAGGAACCAGGCGTGCCACGATTGCATGGACGGATCCGCCCGGACTTCGGCATCCGCTGCCAGCAACACATTCAAGCCCTGACGGTGGCGATTGCTGCGATTCAAGTGCGACAGATAGCCGTTCAGGTAGTCCACGTCCTGCGGTGAATTCTGGTGCGCAGCGGCCAGATATTCGCCCGCCGTGTCGTCTTCCCTAAGGAAATAAAACCCGCCAATCTCAAACAGCATCTTGCTGTAATCCCCTTGCAGCACCGGCTCCGCAAACACGGGCACAGGTCCGGGTGGATCACCGATTGCCTGCAAGCCGTTGACCCACGCCTGCATAAAGGCCTCGTCGGGCGCGTCGCTGGCACTGAAATTCAAAACCACCAAGAGGTGATTGCAACCGTGCAGGGGAAAGGTTGTGCCGATGTAGTTGAAGCCGTCTGCCTTGAATCGTATGGCTTCACGTTGCGCACCCAGAAGTTGCCAGGTTTGGGTCTCCATGGCGCTGACTTTATCCATTTGAAACAGCCCGCCGAGAAAATCCCGGGTGTTTATTTCTTGCGTTAAACCGCACACCGGATACAAACTGATGATGGCACCGGTCATGGCATTGGCGAATTGCAGATCGCTGTGCCACCAGCCCGCCAAGCCGGAAAATTGCGCGATCACATCCGCCGTCAGGCGCTGCCAGTCTTGCAGCGCCGGCGCGCTCAGATTGTATGCCGTGGATTCATGCGTTTTTTCGGGCAAGAACAGCGCGGTGGAGAACGCCCGGTAACGCGTTGCCTGATCGTGCACGCGAAAATCTTTGAACATTTTCCTGAATTGACGCAACGACAACGCCGACCCATTGAAAGACACATAGGTGATCAGGTGACCTGCAAACCCTTCTCTGCGAAACCATTCAATGATTTTGACCTTGCCTGAATTGACCTGGCCTTCCAGTTCAATCATTTGCCCACTGACTGGGCCGGCCCGATGCGCCTTGAAGCGCACCGATTGAGACATCAGCTGCTTGACCAGGCGGGTGTGATCCTCCGTGGTGTTTTCGACCAGGAACGTTTCCAGTTCCTCGACGTTTTGCGGTGGCGTCAAGCCATCTTCTTCAGCCAGCATGGGCATGGGCATGACCGTCAACATTTCCGTTTGACCCGCGCTCTGGCCTATTCGGAAGAAAATGGCGCGCGAATTATACAAGGCATTGTCTGGCAGGGTTTTCCGCTGCCATGCGTCATCCAGGCGAAGACTGTAGCCTCCGTTTTCGATGTCGTGGTCTATGGATTTGCCCTGCACTGCAGGGGTTGACAAACACAGCGCAAGCGCGAACAGGGGCATCAATTTCATGGCATTTCTCTTGGTGTTGGGGTCCATTGCCCGAAGCATAAGTGAACAGTTTAAAAGGCCACCCGTGCAATTCAACGAACGGCCACACCGTTCGATTATAGCCATTGAACCACAGCGCCTCAAGAGCAGAGACGCCAATGCAATGCAGAGTTTACATGAATTTACAACTCGCGCTGCTGCGCGGATTGATGCCGTGCAAGACGGTCAGGATCTAACTGTCAAACAGCATGTCTTCAATGTTTTCGAAGGCTTTGAACTCCAGCGCGTTGCCGCTGGGATCGAGCAGGAACATGGTGGCCTGCTCACCGGCTTCACCTTCAAAGCGGATGTGCGGCTCAATGATGAATTCGATGGCTTCGTCTTCCAGCCGTTTGGCCAGGCGCTTCCACACCGGCATTTTCAGTACCACGCCAAAATGCGGCACCGGCACGTGCTTGCCATCGACTTCGCTGGTCACGTCTTCGTTTTTGCTGTTGGGGTAAGAGTCGGTGACATGACAGACCAGCTGATGTCCGTAAAAATTGAAATCCACCCAGGAATCGGCACTGCGGCCTTCTTCACACTTGAGGATGTCCAAATAAAACATGCGCGCTTCTTCGAGATTCCTCACCTCGATGGCCAAATGAAAAGGCGTCAAATTTTGAGTCATTGCGATCATCCGCTTTCAGTCTACATCAAACAATGGCTGCTTGCCTGCGGCGTCTGAATGGGCAGGGTTTTGTCCCGATTGGCGGGCGCTGTTCAGACTGCGCGGGCGCTTGGCCTCTCATCACCTTCGTCATGCCAAATCAACTGATCGGCGGGTGCGTTTGACTGCAAATATTACCAAAAGAAAATGATTTTACCAGCATCTTTTTGCTGAGCACCGGAATTTCTCCTGCATGAATCCGCAGCAGGTTCTCAGCACTGTGTGGCAAGCAAGCGGTGAATGCGCGACCCGGGACCTTCAGCGAATTAGGTCACGCGGCCAGGGCGGCTCAGTCCTCAATGTCCTCATAGGCCAGATGCGCGGCAATGTCGTTGACCAGTGATTTGACGCCCATGCCGGTGACGGAAGAAATGGCGTACACCGGTCCGTCCCAGCCAATGTCCTTGGTGTATTGGGCAACGGCTTTGCGGCGATCGTCTTCGGCCAGCAAATCGGCCTTGGTGAACACCAGCCAGCGGGTCTTGTGTTCAAGGTGTTCGGAAAAACGGCTCAATTCATGACTCAATTGATGAAACTGTGCCACAGGATCGGGCATGCCTTCGCCGCTGGGCAACTCCACCATGTGCAACAACAAGCCCGTGCGTTGCAGGTGTTTGAGAAACTGAATGCCCAATCCCGCGCCTTCACTGGCGCCTTCAATCAGACCGGGAATGTCGGCCACCACAAAACTGGTGTCGTGATCCACCGGCACCACCCCCAGGGATGGGTACAAGGTGGTGAACGGGTAATCGGCAATTTTTGGGCGCGCTTTGGACACCGCATTAACAAAAGTGGATTTGCCGGCGTTGGGAAATCCCAGAAGACCCACATCGGCCAACACCTTCAGCTCCAGACGCACGGTGCGCACCTGGCCTTTTTCACCCGGTGTGAACTGCCGCGGGGCGCGGTTGACCGAGCTTTTGAAATGCAGGTTGCCCAGACCGCCTTTGCCGCCTTTGGCCACCCGCAACTGCTGTTCGTGTTCGGTGATGTCGCCGAGTTTCTGGTCGGTTTCCAGATCATACACCTCGGTGCCGGTCGGCACTTTGATCACCAGATCATCCCCGCCCTTGCCGTACTGTTGACGGCCGCGGCCGGATTCACCGTTTTGCGCCTGGAACACTTTCTTGTGACGAAAATCCACCAGCGTGTTCAAACCCTCTTCACCAAGCAAAATCACATCGCCACCGCGACCGCCGTCGCCGCCGTCGGGACCGCCCTTGGGGATGAATTTCTCACGCCGGAAGCTGGCTGAACCGGATCCGCCGTTGCCTGCGCGCAATGTGATGGTGACTTCGTCGACAAATTTCATGGTTGTAAAAAAGCCCGCATCGAGATGCAGGCTTTAAATGCTGTTGTTGCGGCTGCGCGCTTATTTATTGATGATGTCAACAAATTTGCGAAAACGATCGCCGCGTTTGGTGAATTTAACTTCACCGTCGGTCAAGGCGTACAGCGTGTGGTCACGTCCGATGCCCACGTTGTTGCCCGGATGGAATTTGGTGCCACGCTGACGCACGATGATGGTGCCGGCGGTCACTTGCTCGCCGCCGTAGCGTTTGACGCCCAGGAATTTAGGATTCGAATCGCGGCCGTTGCTGGTACTGCCTGCTGCTTTCTTGTGTGCCATGCCTGATGTCCTCTGTTATCCGATTTTGGTGATTTTCAGTTCAGTGTAGTCCTGACGGTGACCCATTTGTTTCATGTGGTGCTTGCGTCGTTTGAACTTCATGATTCTGACTTTTTTGCCGCGTCCATTGGACAGCACTTCAGCCGCAACGGTTTTGCCATCCAGAACCGGTGTACCAATTTCAAATGTCTCGCCGTCTGACAGCATCAACACTTGATCCAGTTCAATTTTCTTGCCGGCTTCCACGCCCAGTTTTTCCACACGGATCACGTCGCCTTCCTTGACCCGGTACTGCTTTCCGCCAGTTGCGATTACAGCGTGCATTTGTCGCTCCAAACTAGAATTACATAAAAGAGCGGGAATTCTACGCAAAACTGCCCCCAAGGTCAATATCTTTTTCAATTGCATGAACCCGCAGCAGCGTTCAATCGATCCAATCGGCGCGCCGCACAGCGCGCCACAAAAAAACACGGTGTCGGCGTCTGTGCACCGTCGCCTGCGGCGGCAATGCCAGACGGTGCCTTTCAGCGGCGCATCCCCCGGCGCAGCCCCACCCACCCGGACAAGAAAGAACAAAAATTGACATTTCTTTCGGCCGTTGAATTCAGTAAAATGGTTGGTTTTGCAGGCCGGATTTTTCACCGAACATGAAGCAAATTTCACTTCGCGGTGTGCGCACCCACAATCTGAAAAACATCGACCTGGACATTCCGCGCGACCAATTCATCGTGATCACCGGATTGTCTGGCTCAGGCAAATCTTCACTGGCGTTTGACACCATTTACGCCGAAGGCCAGCGACGCTATGTGGAATCCCTGTCCGCCTACGCTCGGCAATTTTTATCGATGATGGGCAAACCCGATCTGGACCACATCGAAGGCCTGTCGCCGGCCATCTCCATCGAACAGAAATCCACCTCGCACAACCCGCGTTCCACGGTCGGCACCATCACCGAAATTTACGATTACCTGCGCCTGCTGTACGCCCGCATCGGCACCCCGCGCTGCCCCGATCACGCCATCAGCCTGGAAGCTCAAACGGTCTCGGAAATGGTCGACAAAGTGATGTCGCTGCCGTCCGGGCGTAAACTGATGATGCTGGCGCCGGTGGTGCGCAACCGCAAAGGCGAACACGCGCTGCTGCTGGATCAATTGCGCGCCAGCGGTTTTGTGCGACTGCGCATTGATGAAGCGGTGTACAACATCGATGATCTGCCTGAACTGAACGCCAAAACCAAACACACCATTGAAGCCGTGGTGGACCGTTTTCGGGTCAAAGACGATCTGGCGCAACGCCTGGCCGAATCCTTTGAAACCGCGCTGTCGCTGTCCGAGGGGCTGGTGCGGGTGGTGTCTTTTGATGAGGACGAACCGATCGATCTGTTGTTCAGCGCCCTGTTTTCCTGCCCGGAATGCAATTATTCCCTGTCTGAACTTGAACCGCGATTGTTTTCATTCAATTCGCCGATGGGCGCCTGCAGCCACTGCGATGGGCTGGGCATCAGCCAGTATTTCGATCCGCAACGCATCGTCACTTCGTGGGATCTTTCTCTGGCCAATGGCGCGATTCGTGGCTGGGACCGCCGCAACGGCTACTATTTTCAACTGCTGCACGCGGTGGCGCAACATTATAAATTTGACGTTGATGCGCCTTTGAACAGCCTGCCGGATGAGGTCATTGATGTGATTTTCTTTGGCAGCGGCCAGGAAAACATCCGCTTCACCTACGTCAATGACAAAGGCCAGTACCAGCGCAACCACGCGTTTGAAGGCATAGCCAATAACCTGGAGCGCCGGTACAAGGAAACCGAATCCAACATGGTGCGTGAGGAGCTGAGCAAATACATCAGCAAGAAACCCTGCCCGCACTGCGAAGGCCAACGGCTCAATGCCAGCGCCCGCAATGTGTTCATCAACGACACCGCGCTGCCTTCGGTGAACGCGCGTTCCATCGCCGATGCACTGGCGCATTTCCAATCGCTGAAATTGAGCGGCAACAAAGCCACCATTGCTGAAAAAATTGTCAAGGAAATCAACGAGCGCCTGCAATTTCTGATCAACGTGGGACTGGATTATCTGACCCTTGACCGCAAGGCAGATTCGCTCTCCGGCGGTGAAGCGCAGCGCATTCGACTGGCCAGCCAGATCGGCGCCGGCCTGGTTGGCGTGATGTACGTGCTGGATGAACCGTCCATCGGCCTGCATCAACGCGACAACGAAAAATTGTTGAAAACCCTGACCAACCTGAGGAATCTGGGCAACACCGTGATTGTGGTGGAACACGACGAAGACGCCATCCGTCTGGCCGATCACGTGATCGACATTGGCCCAGGCGCCGGCGTGCACGGCGGCCACATCGTGGCTCAGGGCACACCGGCCGACATCACCGCCAACCCG
Source organism: Marinicellaceae bacterium (assembly GCA_050303435.1). Taxonomy (GTDB): domain Bacteria; phylum Pseudomonadota; class Gammaproteobacteria; order Xanthomonadales; family Marinicellaceae; genus JBNLBT01. The sequence goes on along the minus strand of JBNLBT010000093.1, from coordinate 2,858 downwards.
GATTCAATCACCGGCCGCTACCTCAGCGGCGCCGAATCGATCGAATTGCCCGAAACGCGCAGAAAACCGAACAAAAAGAAACTGTTCAAACTCAACGGCGCCAGCGGCAACAACCTGAAAAACGTCAATCTGGAAATCCCCGCCGGTCTGTTCACCTGCATCACCGGCGTCAGCGGCTCGGGCAAATCCACACTGATCAATGAAACCCTGTACAAAGTGCTGGCCAATCACCTCAACCGCGCCTCGCACCAGCCGCAACCCTACGAGAGCCACGAACACATGGAGCTGTTCGACAAAGTGGTGGAAATCGACCAGAAACCCATTGGCCGCACGCCGCGATCCAACCCGGCCACTTACACCCAGTTGTTTGGGCCGATTCGCGATCTGTTTTCCAACACCCCCGAATCGCGCGCACGCGGTTACAAACCCGGTCGTTTCAGTTTCAACGTGCGTGGTGGGCGCTGCGAGTCCTGTCAGGGCGACGGTGTGATCAAGGTGGAGATGCACTTCCTGCCGGACGTATATGTGACCTGCGACATCTGTCAGGGCAAGCGCTATAACCGCGAAACCCTGGACATCCATTACAAAGGCAAAACCATTCATGAAGTGCTGGAAATGACGGTTGAGGACGCGCTGGAATTTTTCTCCGCCATTCCGGCCATCGCCGGCAAACTGCAAACCCTGATGGACGTGGGCCTGAGTTACATTCGCCTGGGACAGAACGCCACCACCCTGTCCGGTGGCGAAGCGCAGCGGGTCAAACTGGCCAAAGAACTGTCCAAACGCGACACCGGACAAACCGTGTACATTCTGGATGAACCGACCACCGGCCTGCACTTTGCCGACATCAAACAATTGCTCAAAGTGCTGCACCGTCTGCGTGAAAACGGCAACACCATCATCGTCATTGAACACAACCTTGACGTGGTCAAAACCGCCGACTGGATCATTGATTTGGGCCCCGAAGGCGGAGAAAACGGCGGCCAGATCATCGCCCAGGGCGCGCCGGAAACACTGGTCAAGAAATTCAAGACCTACACCGCCCGCTTCCTCGCACCGCTGTTGAAGAAATAGCCGACACAACTGGCGCTCCGGGATCAGCCACCGCGTGCGTTGTCGCCAGTCCCGGGGCTGTGTCAGTGAATTCAAAGTCCCGTCTCAGGGAAAAATAATCCCGGCCTGGTCAAAAACCTGCACGACCAGCATGTAACTTCAATGAATTGAGATGTGCCTCGAAGAACCTGCCACAAGGACGTGGCAGCAGGGCCAAAGGCCCTGTGAGCGCGCCCAAGACCAGACAACTCGCGCGTTGTCGCCAGTCCCGGGCGCGCGTCCCTGACCGGGCCAGGAATGGCCCGTGTCAGGGAAAACCAGCTCGAAATGCTTGAAATTTCAATGAGTTGAGATGTGCCACGAAGAAGCTGCCACAGGGACGTGGCAGCAGGGCCAAAGGCCCTGTGAGAGCGCAAGAGACCAGACAACCCGCGCGTTGTCGCCAGTCCCGGGCGCGCGTCCCTGACCGGGCCAGGGATGGCCCGCGTCAGGGAAGAACAATAAATGGCCCGCGTTAAAAAAACCTCCGAAGCACCTGAATGAACAATCAATAGAAATTCATCACGATGGCCCTGCCACAGGGACGTGGCAGCAGGGCCGAAGGCCCTGTGAGCGCGCCCGAGACCAGACAACTCGCGCGTTGTCGCCAGTCCCGGGCGCGCGTCCCTGACCGGACCAGGGATGGCCCGTGTCAGGGTTCAACTAGAACCTGAACCAGATGCCAAAATCCCCGTCGCCAAAGCGCCAGCCGTCGTGGTGCGGGTAGTGGCTGTAATAATCGCGGTAATAGGCATCCGGATGCACCACACCGCACCAGGCCCCGTCGTGCCAATGTCCGTAACCGTGATGCCGCCGTTGGAAGTAATGACCCAATCCGCGGCGCGGGCGGTAGCGGTATTCATGGTGATCGTCGTAAGGCCGGTAATTCCGGTAGTGGTTGCGGTTCTTTTTGTACGGCGAGTAAAAACCGGTCACCTGACGGCGTTGTTGGTGGCGATAGCGGTCGGAACGGTACTCGTGCCGCCGATGACTGGAATGCCTGTTTTGATGGTTGTTGTGATGCCCGCCATGGCGCTGTTCATTGTAATGACCATTGCCGTAGCCGTAGCCGTTTCGATGATCCGAACCTTTGCGGTCGGCTGAAGCCATGCCGCTGAACACCAGCAGCAGAACCGCCGCTGCACTGATCAAGAGTTTTCTGTGATTCATTTCACACCTCGCATTGGATTAAACACACGATCCAGTCTATCCGCAGCGACTGAATGCAGTCTGAATGCGCGATTTTGTTCAGATTGCGTTCAGATCAGGTCAATCACATCGGCCACCTGGCTGACCGCAGTGATGCGCATGTCCAGTGTGCGCGTCCACTTGCCGGTGTTGCCTTTGGGCACAATGGCGTGAGTGAAACCGTGTTGCACGGCCTCTTTGAGGCGTTCTTCGCCGTTGTACACCGGGCGGATTTCGCCGGTCAGGCCGACTTCTCCAAAGACCACGGTGCCGGCGGGCAGATAGCGATTGCGGAAGGACGAAATGATCGCCAGAATGATGCTCAGGTCGGCGGCTGTTTCGGTGATCTTCATGCCGCCGACGGCGTTCAGGAACACGTCGTGGTCGTGAATCGACAATCCGCACATGCGGTGCAGCACCGCCAGCAGCATGGCCAGCCGGTTGTGATCCAGCCCCACACTCAGGCGGCGTGGATTGCTCAAGGGGCTTTGGTCCACCAGCGCCTGAATTTCCACCAGCAAAGGACGCGTGCCTTCGCGCGTCACCATGATCACGGAACCGGCCTTTTCCTTGTTTCT
>JBNLBT010000092.1:0-13025 GCA_050303435.1 Marinicellaceae bacterium | reverse complement strand
AGCAGCCCGCCGATCACAAAGGTCGGGTCCAGTCCGGCCTCGGCCAGTACGCTGGAAAGCAGGGAGGTGGTGGTGGTTTTGCCGTGCGTGCCGGCCACTGCGATGCCGATTTTGAAACGCATCAGTTCAGCCAGCATTTCTGCGCGGGTCAGCAGCGGCAAACGGCCTTCTCGGGCGGCCGCCATTTCCACATTGTCCTTGTCAATGGCCGAGGAATACACCACCACATCGGCGTTTTTGATCAACGCCCCGTCGTGTCCAATGTGCACCCGGATCTGCATGGATTCCAGGCGACGTGTCACCGCGCTTGCCTGCACGTCCGAACCGGAAACCACAAACCCCAGAGTGGCCAGCACCTCAGCGATGCCCGACATGCCCGAACCACCAATGCCGATCAGGTGAATGCGGCGCATGCGACGGGCGAATTTGTGTTCGGGCGTCAGGTAACTCATCGCGCCACCTCACAACAGATGTTAGCCACGGTTTCGGCCACACGCGTTTTGCGCAATGACTGCAGTGCTTCGTGCATGCGCGTGCGTTGATCGAATGCCATCAATTTGTGCAACTGGTTTCTCAACGCCGCTTCACCGTCGCGTTCCTGCCACAGCAAACCCGCACCGGCCTGCACCAGCTGCTGGGCGTTGCCGGTTTGATGGTCGTCCACGGCGTGAGGATAGGGCACCAACAAGGCTGGCAAACCCACCGCGGCGATCTCAGCCACTGTCAAAGCCCCGGCGCGACACACGCAGACATCCGCCCAGGCATACATGCGCGCCATGTCATCAATGAATTCATGCACTTCAACCGGTGCACCGCTGTGCGCCGCCCGCGTCTCATCCACATGGCCGCGACCGCACTGATGCACAATGTCCATCGGCTGATGCTGCCGCACGTCTATCAACGCTTTCGGCAATTGCGTGTTCAGTGACCGCGCGCCTTGCGAACCACCCAGGATCAACACCCGCACCGGCGTCGCATCGCGCAGGCAATGACGGGTCTGTTCAATGTCATGCCGCACCGGATTGCCGACCCACTCAGAGCGATACAGGCCGTTGAGCTGAAAGCCACTCAACACCCGGCTGGCCCAACGCGACAATTTGCGGTTGGTCAAGCCAAATACACTGTTTTGTTCATGCACCACCAGCGGAATTTTTGCCCATCGGGCCGCCAGACCGCCGGGCGCCGATGCGTAACCGCCCAGGCTCAACACCGCGTTGACGCGCTGTGAGCGCAGCACGCGCAAGGCCGCAATGGTCGCGCGCAGCAGCTGCCACGGCATGCGCAGTTTGCGCAACAGACCACCGCCACGCAGGCCTTTGATTTTCAAGGCAAAGAACGGCAGATTCGCGCGCCCCACAAGGTCCACTTCCATGCCACCTTCAGATCCCAGCCAGATGACCTCGTGGCGCATCTCAAGCAAGGCGCGGGCCACCGCCAGTCCGGGAAATATGTGTCCGCCGGTGCCACCGGCCATGATGGCAAATTTCATCGGCCACCCCCGCTGCGAATGGCCTTGATGGACTGTTTGCGGTTCTCATACGACACCCGCGCCACCAGCCCCAGTGCGGCCAGATTGACCATGATGGCGCTGCCGCCGGAACTGATGAATGGCAGCGTCAGCCCTTTGGTTGGCAACAAGCCAAGGTTCACGCCCATGCTGAAAAACGCCTGCAAGGACAGCCACACGCCGATGCCGGCGACCATGAATCCGGAAAACTCCTGACCGTTGTTCAACGCCGTTCTGGCCACCGAAAACACGCGCAGCAACAGCACGGTGAACAACAGCACCATCAACAGCACGCCAAAAAATCCGGTTTCCTCGGCGTACACGGCAAAAATAAAATCGGTGTGCGCCTCGGGCAGATAAAACAGTTTTTGCACGCTGCCGCCGATGCCCACCCCGGCGAACTCACCGCGGCCAATGGCGATCAGCGCCTGCACCAGCTGGAAACCGGCGTTGAACGGGTCTTGCCACGGGTCGATAAAATTCACCAAACGTTTCATGCGGTAGGGCTCGGCCCAGGCGATCACCGCCATTGAGGAAGCGGCCAATATGCTCAGCACGGTCATGTCGCGGTAGCGCGCGCCGGCCAGAAACACCATAAAAATGGTGATCATCAATAGCAGCACCGCGCTGCCAAAATCCGGTTGCAACAGCAACAGCAAGGCGATCACCATGGTCAGCATCAAGGGCTTGATCACACCAAACATGGCCTGTTGCAGACTCAGTTTATGACGCACCGCGTAACTGGCCAGGTACACAATCAACGCCAGTTTCACTGCTTCCACCACCTGAAAACGGGAGACGCCAAGATTGAGCCAGCGCTGCGCGCCATTCACGGTCACACCGATGCCCGGAACCAGCACCAGAATCAGGGCCACCAGACACAACAGCATCATCAGACGGCTGAGCCGCTGCACCCATTCAGTGGACAGGCGCAAGGCGATACCGGCGGCCACAAGTCCGATGGCAATAAACATCACGTGCCGCTTGAGATAGTGCAAGGGGTCGTGATTGTATTTCTCCGCTATGGCGATTGAAGCCGAGGCCACCATCAACACCCCGATCATGACCAGAAACAGCGCAGACAGCGCCAGCGCCGGGTCAACCCCCACGCGGAACAATCCGTATTTGATTTTTTTGCTGTTTGCCTGCATCAACGTATCTTTAAAGTCGCCAGTCCAATCAAAACCAGAATGAACGAAATGATCCAGAATCGCACAATCACTTTCGGTTCAGCCCAGCCCTTCAATTCAAAATGGTGGTGGATCGGCGCCATTTTAAAAATGCGCTTGCCCATCAGTTTGTACGATCCCACTTGCAGAATCACGGAAACGGTTTCCATCACGAACACGCCGCCCATGATGAAGAACACCAACTCCTGGCGGGTCACAAAAGCCACCACGCCCAGAGCGCCGCCGAGCGCCAGAGAGCCCACATCGCCCATGAACACCTGCGCCGGATAGGTGTTGAACCACAAAAACCCCAGACCGGCGCCGGCGATGGCGGCACAAAAAATCGCCATCTCTCCCGTGCCCGGTATGAAGGGTATCAACAGATAGTCAGAAAACACCGCATGACCACTGACATAGGAAAACACGCCCAATGCACCGGCCACCATCACACAGGGCATGATCGCCAGCCCGTCCAGGCCGTCGGTCAGATTCACCCCGTTGCTGGAACCGACCAGGACAAAATAACCCAGCGGGATGGCCAGCCAACCCAGCGACCAGTTCAGCTCATTGGTAAAAGGAATCACCAACTGGGTGCGAATGCTGGGATCGCCCCATTGATACAGATAGGCCACCGCCAACAGGGCAAAAATCGACAGCAGCAGGTATTTCATTTTCGCCGACAGGCCGTTGTGCGAGCGGCTGGTCATTTTCTTGTAGTCATCAAACCAGCCGACAAATCCGAAACTCAGCAACACAAACAGACACAGCCACACGTAGTTCACCCGCCAATCCGACCACAGCACCGTGCTCAAGGTGATCACGGTGAGAATCATGGCGCCGCCCATGGTCGGCGTGCCCTGTTTTTCAAAATGCGACTCTGGCCCCAAGGTGCGCACTTGTTGCCCAATCTGACGGTCCTGCAAATGGCGAATGAATCGTGGCCCCAAGATCAATGAAATCATCAGCGCGGTGAGGGCCGCCATGATGGTTCTGAAGGTCTGGTATCCGATCAGGTTGAGCCAGGAAAACTCGGACTGCCACAGTTCTGCGAGCCACACCATCATGCGCTTTTCTCCGCTTGCATCAGTGCTTCAACCACGCGTTCCAGCTGCATGCTGCGCGAGGCTTTGACCAGCACCGTGCCTGAATCCGGCCACTCAGAACGCAAACCGGCCAGCAATGCCGGCACGTCGGCAAAATCTCGCGTGTGACCACCCATGCCCTGACAGGCGTACCGCGCATACGGGCCCACCGTGTACAAACGGTCAATGCCGTGTTGCGCCGCGTATTCACCAATGCGTCGATGCCAGGCTTCACTTTCACTGCCCAGTTCAGCCATGTCACCCAGCACCAGCACCGCCGGGCGCGCGCAACCGCTGAGCACATCAATGGCCGCCATCACCGAAGCCGGATTGGCGTTGTAGCAATCGTTGATCAAATAAACTCCGCCAACGCGCCCCATGTTTTGCAGGCGACCCTGCTCCGGCTGAAAACGTTGCAAACCGTCAACAATGTCTTCCGCTTCGACCTGAAAATGCCGTGCCACGGCGATCACCGCGGCAGCGTTCATGACGTTGTGGACGCCACCGATGGGCAAAGCAAACGTCAATTCCTGGCCGTCGGCGCAGCGCACCGTTGCCAATCCGTCCTCAATCCGGCTGATGCGCACATCGGCCTGTTCGGAAAATCCGAATCCAACGTGATCGCAGGTCAATGACTGCAGCCATTGTCCGGCAAAACGGTCGTCTCGATTGACCACCGCCAGGCCGTCCTTGCCCAGCGCCTGAAACAATTCACCTTTGGTCTCGGCAATGGTTTCCACGCTGCCGAAGCGACCGACGTGGGCGGCCGAAACATTGGTCACCACCGCCACCTGCGGTTTGGCAATGCCGGTCAAATGCCGGATGTCGCCTTTTTGCGCGGCACCCATTTCCAGCACCGCGATCTCGTCCTGTTTATCGATGCCGAACACACTCAAAGGCACGCCGATCTCGTTGTTCATGTTGCCCTGACTGGCAAAGGTGCGGTATTTGCGCGACAGCACCGATTGCAGCATGTTTTTGACCGTGGTCTTGCCGTTGGATCCGGTCACGCCCACCACATCGACCTGACAGATGCGCAGCCACGCGCGTGCCAGATTGGCCATCGCTTTCTCGCTGTCGTCACAGATGATCTGACTGAGGTGCGTGTCCTGAGGGGTGTTACACAACAGGGCCACCGCGCCCTGGTCTATGGCCTGTTGACAAAAGGCATTGCCATCGAAATTCACCCCTTTCAGAGCGATGAACAGGCGCCCTTGGCAACTGCTTCTGGAATCCGTGCTGACGCCCTGGAATTCGTAGGACTTGCCCACCAGGGTGCCGCCGATGATGGCCGAGGCCTGTTGCAGTGACATGCGGATCATGCGCATTCCTCCAACACACGGGCCGCCACCTTGCGGTCATTGAATGGCAACAGCTGACCCTTGATTTCCTGTATTTTTTCATGCCCTTTGCCGGCAATCAGCACCAGATCCTTTGATCCGGCCAGCTCGATCGCGTGGCGTATGGCCGCTTCCCGATCGCGGATCACTTCGGGCCGGCCGTGCATGCCCGACACAATATCACTGACAATGTCATCGCCGTGTTCAAAGCGCGGGTTGTCATCGGTGACGATCACCCGATCGGCCAGCTGTTCGGCCAAGGCACCCATCAGGGGTCTTTTGCCTTTGTCGCGGTTGCCGCCGCAGCCAAACACACACCACAATCGACCACCGGCGGGCACGTGCTCGCGCAAGGCCTTGAGCACCTGTTGCAGCGCGTCCGGTGTGTGTGCATAGTCGATCACCACCGCGGCGCGGTCATCGGGCGTTTCGATTGGATTGATGCGTCCCGGCACCGGTCGCAGCCGCGGCAACACGGCCGCGATGCTCGGCAATGGCCAGCCGTTGCTGCGCAACACCGCCACCACGGCCAGGCAATTTTCCACGTTGAAGGCACCCATCAGAGGGATTTGTGCATCGACGGAATCCCCGCCCTCATGTAAACGAAAGGCCATGCCTTCGGCGTGCAGATGCAAATCTTCGGCCCGCACATCGGCGCCGACTGCGCCGGCGCGGGAATAGCCAGAGACCGCCGTTCCGGCCGCTGCCAACTGCGCGTGCACTTCACGCCCCAGGGCGTCGTCCAGATTGAGCACCGCGTGCGCGTGCGGGCACTCGAGGAACAATTTTTTCTTGCTGGCGGCGTACGCTTCCATGCTGCCGTGGTAATCCAGATGATCGCGCGTCAGGTTGGTCAACACCACCGCATTGAAATGTATGCCGCCGACGCGTCGTTGATCCAGCGCGTGCGATGACACCTCCAGGCACACACAGCGCACGCCCTGATCACGAAAATCTGCCAGCAGGCGCTGGATCTCAATCGCTGAAGGCGTGGTGTTGTTGAGTTTTTCAATGGTCTTCACCCGCCCGGCACCGAGCGTGCCGATGTAGGCACAGGGCATGCGCAGCGCTTCCAGCGCCTGACACAACAGCCACGCGGTGGAGGTTTTGCCGTTGGTGCCGGTGACGCCAATGACCTGCACATCGCGCGACGGGTGTTGATAAAAATCTGCAGCCAGTTCACCCAGGCGATCGCCCAGTTCCGGCACTTCAATGACCGGAATTGAGCGTTTCATCTGGCGTCCTTTCGGCAAGGCACGCCCGGGTTTCACGCTTTCGGCCAATATCGCCGCCGCACCGGACCGTTCGGCCTGGTAGGCGTAGTCAATGCCGTGCACCTGAAAACCGCTCATCGCCAGAAACACATCGCCCTTGCGCACCGCGCGTGAATCCGCGGTCAAGCCGCGCACGGGCACGTCCAGCGCTTCGGACTGAATGTCCAGCGCAGCCAGCAGTTCGCTTAAATCGCGCGTTTCAGTCATTGAACACCTCCGTGACCGCCACGGCCTCATCGCCCTCGCCCACGCGATCGGCCGGCACGTTGAGCATGCGCAATCCGGTTTGCATGATTTCCGCAAACACTGGCGCGGCCACCTGTCCGCCCTGATAGGCGTCGCCTTTGGGGTCGTTGATGCTGACCACCACCACCAGACGGGGATTGATTACCGGCGCAAAACCGGCGAACGACGCGATGTAATTGTCTGAATAACTGCCTTTGGCGGCCTTGCGTGCGGTGCCGGTCTTGCCAGCCACCGAATAGTTTTTGATGCGCGCGCGGTGTCCGGTGCCGTTGACCGTCACCACCTCTGCAAGCATGCCAACAACGTCTCGAGCGATGCTCGGATCGATCACCGCCTTGTCCTCATTGACCGTGCCCTTGATGAAAGTCGGCGCGCGCCAGCGGCCACCGTTGGCCAGTGCGGCGTAGGCGCTGGCCAGCTGCAAAGTGGTCAATGACAGGCCGTAGCCGCGGGATATCGCGGCGTGATCGGCTTCACGCCAACGTGAATAGTCCGGCAAATAGCCGGCCGATTCGCCGACAAATCCACTGCCGGTGGCCAAGCCAAAGCCAAAGCGGTTGTATATGTCCCACAGGTGTTCCTTGGTCAGCGCCAGGGCCAATTTGGCAGCGCCCACGTTGCTGGATTTGACCAGAATATCGGTCAGCGACAATTCACCGAAGTCGCGAAAATCATTGATCCGGTAGCCGTCAATTTCATAGTATCCGGGCGAAGTACTGATCAAATCATCGGTTTTGAACTTGCCGCTTTCCAACGCCGCAATCACGGCAAACGGCTTGATCACTGAACCCGGTTCATAGATGTCCGCCAGGGCGCGGTTGCGCAGTCCGGCGACGCTGCTTTTATTGCCGTTGGGATTGAACGAAGGCTGATTGACCATGGCCAGCACTTCACCGGTGGTGACATCCATGATCACCGCCGAACCGGATTCAGCCTGATACTTCAGCACGGCTTTCTTCAACGACAGATAAGCGGCGTATTGCAGGCGGCGGTCCAGCGACAAATGAATGTCCTTGCCCGGCTCGGCCGGTTTGATTTCGTCCACATCCACGTCGCTGATGATCTGGCCGTGCAAGTCTTTGACCACGGTTTTGCGCCCGGCATGACCGGACAGCCATTGATCGTAGGTCAGCTCCAGGCCTTCCTGCCCATGGTCGTCGACATTGGTGAAACCAATGATCTGGGCAAAAATTTCTCCGGCCGGATAGTAGCGCTTGAATTCGGTGCGAAAGCCAACGCCGGGGATGTTCAAAGCACCGATCGCCTTGGCCATGGCCGGTGTGATGTGCCGCTTGACAAAAACAAACTGCCGGTCGCGGCGCATCAGAATCTGTTGTTTGAGCGATTCGAAGTCGATTTCCAGCATTTCCGCCAGCTGCTCCAGCTTGCTCATTTGTGAGAGAATTTTTTCCGGCTCAATGCCCACCGACTGCATCGCAGTGCTCAACGCCAGCGGCTCGCCGTTGCGGTCATAGATCTTGCCGCGCGACACCGGGATTTCAACCTCGCGCACGTGGCGCATTTCACCCTGATGCTGATAAAACTCGCGTCCTTTGATCTGAATCGAAAATGCCCGCGCCACCACCACCAGAAAACAGCACAGCACGAACACCATCACCACCGTCATGCGCATGTTCACATTCACTTTATTGAGCGCTTTATTCTTCATCTTTTTATGACAACGATGTGCTCATCCTGTGGCAATATCATGCCCAGCCGCTCTTTGGCCACCCGTTCAATGCGGTTGTTGCCCACCAAAGTGGACTTTTCCAGTTGCAAACGGCCCCATTCGGTGTTCAGTTCCCGTTGCGCCGACTCCAGCTGTTGGATTTCGGCGAACAGTTTGCGCGTGTCGTGCGCGCTGACAATGTAACTGACCAGCACAGTGACCAGACACACGGACAGACCCAGCGTCAACAACAGCCGCGCCCACATCAAAGTTTCTCCGCCACACGCATGATGGCGCTGCGTGCACGCACGTTGTCATCGCACTCCACGGCCTTCACTGGCTTGCCCAGCAAACGCACACGCGGCGCCTGCGCCTGCACCGCCATCGGCATGCGGCGGGACGGCTGTTCCGGCCGCGCCTGTTGGCGGAAAAATCGCTTCACCAGACGGTCCTCCAAAGAATGAAAGGCAATCACCACCAGTCGACCTCCGCTTTTAAGCAATTCCAGCGCCTGCGGCAGCGCGCGCTCAATCTGACCGAGTTCGTCGTTGACGTGGATGCGTATGGCCTGAAAAGTGCGCGTGGCCGGGTGTTTGGTTTCGCGCGGGTTGCGGTTGACTTCGGCCACCACATTGGCCAGGTCGGCGGTGGTTGCAAATGGCCGCTGCTGTCGCCGTTCAACAATCGCCCGCGCAATGCGGTGGGCATTTTTTTCTTCCCCGTAAACCTTGAGCACGCGCTTGATCTCCTGAGCTTCTGCGTGGTTGATGAAGGCTGCGGCGTCTGCGCCTGAGCGGTTGTCCATGCGCATGTCCAATGGCCCGTCGTGCTGAAAGCTGAATCCGCGGCCGGCCTGATCCAGCTGCGGCGAGGACACCCCCAGATCAAACAAAACGCCGTCCAGCGCGCCGGCGTGGTGCCTGCGCACAAGATCCGTGAGCTGCTCGAACCGTCCCTGCGAAACCCGTAGTCTGTCGTCTTGCCTTGCCATTTCTAACGCCTTTTCAATTGCTTGCGGGTCGCAATCGATCGCGATCAATTGCCCGTCTGCTCCCAATTGACTCAATATCTTGCTGCTGTGGCCGCCGCGCCCAAACGTGGCATCGAGGTACACCCCGTCCGCTTTGACCGCCATGGCCTCGACCGCCTGCGCGAGCAGCACGGCGCGGTGTGTGTATTGATCCATCACAACACCAGCGAACGCATCGCGTCGGACACCGATTCACCCAGCTCCGGCACTTTCATGCGGGTCTGTTGCAACGCGTCCTCATTCCAGATCTCGAATTTGTTGCCCAGCCCCAGCACCACAATTTTTTTGTCCAGCGATGCCGCCTGCCGCAGCGTGATCGGCAGCAACACCCGGCCGCCCTTGTCCGGCTCGATGTGGTAAGCGCTGCCCACCAGTCGGCGCTGCAGTGCCCGGTGCTGCGGATCGAAAGTGCTCAACGCCATGACCGAATCGCGCACGGCTTCCCATTCGGCCTGTGGATACAACCACAATGAATCGTTTTCGTAGGCGTTGTAGGTCAGAACCAGCTTGTTTTCACAGACGTCGGCGATCTGTTCACGATACCGCGCGGGTATCGCCAACCGGCCTTTGGCGTCCAGATTTAAAGCTATTTCGCCGTAAAACACTACTTTATCCCACTTTTTTGCACTTTATTCCACATTTGTGCACTTTATAAACAATGCGGCAAACTGTCAAGCACAGTTTAAGAAAATGCAATTAAAATCAATAACTTATATTAATGTTGTTTGTAAAAATAGCGCTCTAAGTTATTGATATTTATGTGATTGAAGTGCACAAGTCCACGCCCTCATCGGACTTAGACCCACACGCCATCCAGGCGCACGCACAGCGACCATGGCGCACGCGCCCATTGCGCGTCAACAAAAGCGCCGTCCCACCAGCCCCCACCGCAATGAATGACCACTGACAATGGGCCGTGCAGCGCCCGATGGCGCGTCCAAATTTGCCATGCAGCGGCCCCGCTCTCGAGATATAATGACCGCCGACTGAATCCTTGAGAAATGAACACCGACATGAACGATGCCCGCATTGACACCCGCCGCCACATCCAGGCACCCACCGGCACCGCCCTGAACGCGCAATCCTGGCTGACCGAAGCGCCATTGCGCATGCTGATGAACAACCTCGATCCTGAAGTGGCGGAAAAACCCGAAGAACTGATTGTCTACGGTGGCATCGGACGCGCGGCGCGCAACTGGGCGTGCTATGACCGCATCGTTGACAGCCTGAAAAATCTCAAAGACGACGAAACCCTGCTGGTGCAATCCGGCAAACCGGTGGGCGTGTTCACCACCCACAGCGACGCCCCGCGTGTGCTCATCGCCAACTCCAATCTGGTGCCGCATTGGGCCAATTGGGACGTCTTCAATGAACTGGACCGCCAGGGCTTGATGATGTACGGCCAGATGACCGCCGGCTCATGGATTTACATCGGTTCCCAGGGCATTGTGCAGGGCACCTATGAAACCTTTGTGGAAATGGGTCGCCAGCATTTCAATGGCGATTTGCGCGGGCGCTGGATTCTGACCGCCGGACTGGGCGGCATGGGCGGCGCGCAACCGCTGGCGGCAACAATGGCCGGTGCCTGCATGCTGGCCATTGAATGCCAGCCGGAACGCATCCAGAAACGCCTCGACACCGGCTACCTGGATCACCGCTGCGACGATTTGGATGAAGCGCTGCAATTGATCGAGGCGGCCTGCAAAGAACGCCGCGCGGTGTCGGTGGGCCTGTTGGGCAACGCCGCCGAATTGCTGCCAGAGATGCTGCGCCGCGGCATCCGACCCGACGCCCTCACCGACCAGACCTCGGCGCACGATCCGGTCAACGGCTACCTGCCGATTGGCTGGACCCTTGAGCAGTGGCACGGGCAACAGAAAAGCGATCCAAAGGCAGTAACAGAGGCCGCTGAAGCGTCGATGAAAGTGCACGTGGAAGCCATGCTGTCGTTTCACGATCAGGGCGTGCCAACCTTTGATTACGGCAACAACATCCGCCAGGTGGCGCTGAATCGTGGTTGCCAGCGGGCCTTCGATTTTCCCGGCTTTGTGCCGGCCTATGTGCGCCCGCTGTTTTGTCGCGGCATCGGCCCGTTCCGCTGGGCCGCGCTGTCCGGCGACCCCGAAGACATCTACAAGACCGATGCCAAGGTCAAGGAACTGATTCCCGATGACGCGCACCTGCACAACTGGCTGGACATGGCGCGTGAAAAGATTCATTTTCAGGGCCTGCCATCGCGCATCTGCTGGGTGGGTCTGGGGCAACGCCACAAACTCGGCCTGGCGTTCAATGAAATGGTGCGCTCGGGTGAACTGAAAGCACCGGTGGTGATTGGTCGCGACCATTTGGATTCCGGTTCCGTGGCCAGCCCCAACCGTGAAACCGAAGCCATGCAGGACGGTTCCGATGCGGTGTCGGACTGGCCGTTGCTGAACGCCCTGCTGAACACCGCCAGCGGCGCCACCTGGGTCTCGCTGCATCATGGCGGCGGCGTCGGCATGGGCTATTCGCAACACGCCGGCGTGGTGATCTGCTGTGACGGCAGCGAAGCCGCCGACCGGCGCATCGCCCGGGTGCTGTGGAACGACCCGGCCAGCGGCGTCATGCGTCATGCCGACGCCGGTTGCGACATCGCACAACAGTGCGCGCGCGAGCACGGCCTGAATCTGCCCATGCTGGGAGACGACTGAGACCATGCAATACACCATCACCGCCAACGGCTTCAATCTGGCCGAACTGCGCCACATCTGGTCGCAGCCAATCAACCTGGGCATTGACGACCACATGATACAGGGCGTGATCAGCGCGCGCAAAACGATTGAAGACATCGCCTATTCTGACGCCACCGTGTACGGCGTCAACACCGGTTTTGGCCTGCTCGCGCAAGTCAAAATTGACAAATCGGAACTGGACAACCTGCAACGCAACCTGGTCATCTCACACGCCACCGGCGTCGGCGACGTGATCGACAGCGACACCACGCGCCTGATCATGGTGCTCAAAGCGGTCAGCCTGGCGCAGGGCCATTCCGGCATCCACATCAACACCCTGCAGTTGCTGCTGGACATGATCAACCACGAAATCTACCCACGCATCCCGATCAAGGGATCGGTCGGCGCTTCGGGCGATCTGGCTCCACTGGCGCACCTGTCGGTCTGCATGATCGGCCTGGGTCAGGTGTTGTACAAAGGCGCCGTGATGGAAACTCAACAGGCCTTTGCCGAATGCGGCCTGCAGCCGATCCGTCTGGGCCCGAAAGAAGGCCTGGCTCTGCTCAACGGCACACAGGTGTCCACCGCACTGGCGCTGAAAGGGCTGTTTCTCGGCGAGAACTGTTTTCACGCCGCGGTGATCGCCGGGGCGCTGTCGGTGGACGCCGCCAAAGGTTCGCTCAAACCGTTTGATGAGCGCATCCAGAACGCGCGCGGACAGCGCGGACAAATTCAAGTGGCGCGGGCCATCCGCGCGCTGCTCAAAGGCAGTGAAATCGTGGCTTCTCACGCCGACTGCGACCGCGTTCAGGACCCGTATTGTCTGCGCTGTCAACCGCAGGTGATGGGCGCGGTGCTCGACACCCTGCACCACTGCGCCGAAAAGCTGTTGATTGAGGCCAACGCCGCGACCGACAATCCGCTGGTGTTTCCGAGTGAAGCCGACGTGCTCTCCGGCGGCAATTTTCACGCCGAACCGGTGGCCTTTGCCAGTGAC
>JBNLBT010000091.1:0-13118 GCA_050303435.1 Marinicellaceae bacterium | reverse complement strand
TATGTCATGTTTTTACTGCACGCAGCGTATTCTGTTGCTGAGGGTTCATTGACATGTTCAGGGAGTTGCACATGAAAAAATTCGTATTTATATTTTTGGTGATTGCATGGCAATCGGCGCAGGCGCGTCTGATCTGGCCGGACACGGTGGCGCCGTGCAACACCACGCTGCAAACCTGCATCAATGCGGCTGCGGTCAGCGAAATCGTGGAGATTCGCAGCAACGCCACCCTGGTCGGTGCACTGACTGCGGTTGATCCGGTTGGACTGGTCGCCGGTGTGGGTTTCAAGCCGGTGATTGAAGGTGAAATTTCCATCACTCCAGTGAACCCCGGCAACGTGCGCATCGAAGGGCTGACGCTGCGCAATTTTGGATTGCGCATTACGAGCTCACTGGGCAGTGACATGTGGGTTCTCATCAAGAACAACGACATCGACAGCGGCGATGAGCACACTCCGGTGTACATACAAAATTCAGGCAGCGGCTGGCTGCGCGCGGACCTGTTTTATAACCGGCTGAAAGCCAACGTCGATGCACCTTCAGGCCCTTTTCCGGACAACATCGGTGTGATGCTGCACAGCGACGGCACCGGATTGATGGATTCCTATCTGTTCAACAACACCATCGAGATCACCGGCGCGGCCGCCCGCGGGGTGTATGTGTTCAACGAATCCGGGGGTGATTCAGACACGCACATCGTGGCCAATGCCATTCGCGTCGGCGCGGACGCCGGAATTTTGATCAACGACCAGAGCAGCACCGGCAGCATCGATGCCTGGGTGTTGAGCAATGCGGTGTACAACGACCGCCCGCCGTTTCTCAACGGCGGCATCCGCTTTGTCAACCGCAGTGCCACATCCACACTGATTGCAATCAACAACAGTTTGATCAACACGGTGACGGGATTGGAGTTGATTGAAAGCGGTGGCTCGCTGAGCGCCGAGGTGTACAACAACCTGTTGAGCGGCAACAACCAGGGCTTTGTCTTTGACGCCGGGGTCAGCATCAGCAACGATTACAATCTGACGCACGACGTGGGCGCACACCTTGGCTATACGCCGGGGCCCAACGCCATCAACGCCGATCCAAGATTTCAGGGGCCGATGAGCGCCCGCTTGCGCCCGGACTCGCCGGCCATTGATGCCGGTTCAACAGCGCTTTGGAGCGCCAATGCAGGTTCTGCGGATCTGGACGCGGACGGCACGCACCGGCTGAAAAAAGCGGCAGACACTGGCAGCGGGGACATCGACATCGGCGCGCTGGAAGCCGGTGACTGGTTCGCCTTGCCGGTGAACGGCTCAGTAGCCAGCAATGAAATGACACTCTCCGATGCGCGTCTGGACGGGCAACCTGACCGGGTCAACATTCAGGTCACGCCGAACTGGAACCCCGCTGGGCGTTCGTTCGGGGTGTACAACAACGCCAACGAAGCGGTGCGTTATGCGGGGGGGCAGTGGCGGATTTACAACCAGAATCCGGCCGCTCAGATTCTGCCGTCTGCGGCTTTCAATCTGGCCTCCATGGGCACTGAAGTGGACACCTTTAAACATGTGCGCAACGTGGGTGTGGCCAGCGACTACACGATACTGAATCACTTGAGTCTGAACCTCAACAGCGGGCGAATTCTCAGCGTCACGCCCCACAACACCGCCGGCGGTGGGCCCGACTCGCCCATTGGCGTCGAATTCCGCGGACCGACGTCGTGGGCGATAGTTAACATGGATGGCACCAACATGCCCGACGGCACGGCGTTCAATGTGTATGTTCAGCACGCCTCGCTCAACGCCTGGGTGCACACCGCGGGCGGCAGCAATCTTTTGTTCAATTACACGCTTCTGGATCACCCCCTGTTGAACGGCAACGCCTGCGCTCAGGTGCTGGCCACCGCGGTCAACGATGCAAGTCTGGTCGGAGGGCACAGCATCGGCGTGTGGTACGACGAGTCCGTCGAACGCTGGTCAATCTTCAATCAGGATCTGGCGACGATGCAGTCCGGTCGGCGTTTCCATGTGGTGATCAACCCGGCGCAGGCGGAGACGTGCGGGCCGATATTTGCCGATGGCTTTGAATGAAGCGGGCGCGGCGATTCCCTGATTGACTAGTCAGGGTGCCATTCCAGGTATTGATACACGCCGCGGTTTTCAACGTCTTTAAAGCCGTGTTGCAGATACCAGCCGTGCGCCGGGTTGCTGTTTTCCACGTGCAGGACGACTTTTTTGTTGTGCATGGCCGCTTCGGTGAGTAATTCCTTCAACAGCTGGCCACCAATGCCCATGCCGCGGTGCTCGGGCAACAGGGCGATGTCAATCAGGCAGATGGACGTGGCGTCGCGGTCGATGTAAATGCGACCAACGGGGCGGGTGTTGTGTTCAATGAGCAGTAACGCGGCGTCGGGAAAATGTGTTTGGTAATGCCTGTGCTGGGCTGTGAACTGTTGCTTGAGAAACTGCATTTTTTCTTCGTCACTCCACGGCGTCACTGACAATTCCTGCCAGCGGGTGGAGGCGTACAGGCGCTGCAGAAAATCCGCATCGTCCTCGTCTATGCGACGAAATGACAACTCTGGCGACGTCAGTCCGGACTGGCCGGTGCAGGCCAGCCAGTCCGTGGTTGCGGATTCACGCACGCGTGCGACGATTGAACACCGCCTGATACGTGCCATCGGGCAGGGCGCCGAGAAACACATCCGTGCTCTGGCCCGCTGCGTCGGTCAGGCGATGAATGCCGTCCGTGGTCACCGCGGTGCCGCCGTGGCGACTGAAGGTGAGTATGAATTGCTTGGCATCGGCATCCGCGGTGGCGTTGTCAACGGATTGCAGCCGCAATTTCAACCCGCGATCGCTGCTGAATTGGTCCCCGATGCGTTCGCGCCAGTCTTCCGGTGTGGCGCCGACCCAGGCCGTTGCCGGCAGGGTGGTTGCGCTCAGGCCGAGCAGGCCGTAGGCGTTGAATTGTCGTCTGTTCATGATCAACTCCTGGATGGATACAAGCCGACCAGGGCGATGATGAAATTGATCGCCAGGAACGGTTGCATGTTGTTGTGGGCTTGCGAGCCGCCGGATTCCAGCATCGCGGTTTCGGCCATCGGTGCGACGCCACTCGGCGGTGCAAACACGGCGTTGCCGCGACCGATGTAGCGGTTGGTGGGATCACGTCGATCGCCGTCTTCTGATGTCACAACCAGCGGATGATTGTGGTTGGGCATTTGCGCCTCAGTCAGGGTGACGGTCTCAACGCCGCCGCGTTGGCCCAGTCTGCGGTCGGTCAGACCCGGTCCGCGACCGGGGTGCATCGGCGAACGGCCTTCCAGGTTGGGCAGGGCGGTGGTGGTGCGGCCGTCGCCGCCGTAGGTGGTGCCGATCAGGGAAAACAACGCGGTGTTTTGCGAGATGGGCAACAACTGGCCGTTGCAAAAGGCCCAGCCACGCGGGGCGAAACTGCCGGCGAAAATTCTGATTTCTGCAATGAATGGTTCAGACATGGGGCCTCCTTCAGTGTCTTGACGGGTAAATGCCAACCAGGGCGATGATGAAATGCACGCACAGGAAAGGCATCAGGTTGGTGTGTGAGCGGCTGCCGCCGACGTTGCTGATGGCCTGATTGGACAGCGGGAACGGTGACAGATCCTCACTGTAGGCATCAAACGTGGCCTCGGCCGGCACATTGCCCACCGGGTCGCGACTGCTGGCGGTGGTGGCGGCGGCCTGAAAGCGGTGTTCATGCGTCGGCATCTGATTGACCGTCAGGGTGACGTTTTCAGCGCCGCCTTTGGCACCCAGCCGGCGTTCCGTCAAGCCCGGGCCGTGGCCCGCGTGGATCGGCAGGCGTCCGCGCAAATCCGGCAAGCCGAAGGTGGTGCGGCCATCGCCGCCGTAAATGGTGCCGAGCAGACTGAACAGCGCGTCGTTTTGCGACACGGCCAACAGTTGTCCGTCACAGAAGGCCCAGCCTCTGGGCGCGAAATTGCCCGCAAACATGCGGATTTCTCCAACAAATGGTTCTGACATGTGCTTCTCCTAGTTGCGTGAAGGAAACAAACCCTGCAATGCAATGCAGAAGTTCAGTGCCAGATAGGGTTGCATGTTTTCATGCGCCTGCGAGCCGCCAACGGCGCCGACCATGCCAATGCCCATGCTGACCTGCGTGGTGCCTGCTGTTGCGTAGCTGTTGCTGCCGGCCTGGGCCAGCAGTTTGCCGGTTGGATCGTCGCTTTGCGAAATCACGCCGTCGGCGCTGACGACGTGGCGGTGCTGCGGCAATTCATTGATGCTCAGGGTGTGGGTTTCTTCACCCGATTTTTGGCCCTCGCGGTGTTGCGCGTCGGTGTGTATCGGTGTGCGTCCGCGCATGTCGGGCAGGGCAAAGGTGGTTTTCCCGTCGCCGCCGTAGGTGGTGCCGAGCAATGAATACAACGACTGATTCTGATTGATCGGCAGAATCTGGCCATCGCACAAGGCCCAGCCCCGTGGGGCAAAATTGAAACCCACGATGCGGATTTCAGCCAAGAATGGTTCTGACATGGTTTTCTCCAGTTATTTTAATGTTTTAAATGATTGAGCTTGCATCCCATGTTTCTTTTAAAAATCCGGTGAATTGCAACTGTTGATTGCGGTGTTGGTCACACCCGCCGCAACCACAATGGTGGGTATACCGGGGTTGTTGCCCACGATGTTGGGCAGATCTTCTATGCTGTGCGACGCGCTGTTTTCGTTGAAGGTGGCGTTGCCGGCGGTGTTGCCGGTGAATTGCATGCAGTGCGTGGAGGTGCCGTTTTCGGTGCTCACCACGATGTGATCGCCGACGCCGAGATTGGACACGCTGTTGTCATTGAAATGAATGTGCATCACCGAGGTGTTCTCGGTGTCGATGTCCACCACTTGATCCAGCGCCGAGGTGTTGCCGCGGATGGTGTTGTTGGTGACTTCGATCTGCATGTTGGAGCTGTCTTCCGACAGCAGTTCAAAGGCTTCGCGGTTGGTCATGCCGATCGCCGTCACCACACCCAGGCGGTTGTTGTCCAGCGCCACATCAAAATCGCTGGAGTTGCCACGACTGGAGATGAACCAGGCTTCGCGCGAGGTGTCGTCGATGTCGTTGTTGTCGCTTTCATGGTCCAGGCGGGTGATGTTATTTTCAGTCACCACGTCCTTGAAGCGGTGCCCCACGGTGGTGGTGCCGACCACCGAATTCGGGTAACCGATGCGGTCGACGTCGTTGCCGTGCAGGGTGCCATCAAGGATCTTGGTGTTGCCGCCGATGCCCTGAATGGTCACGGTGCCACCATTGACCAAGGGGCGGCCCAGATCAAAGAGGGTGTTGTTGTCGATGGTGTAGTTCATCGTGGCGCTTTCACGTGCGCTGGCCACGATGCCGGCAATGCCGCCGCTGGCGCCAACCCCGACGGTGCCGGGCGAGGCGTTGCGGAACACGCTGTCGGTGACCGTCAGATTGAACACGCCGTTGGCGCCGGCGGCGCCTTCGCCCACGCTGGCCTGCAGCGCTTGACCGAAGATGTTGTCAAACAGCGATCCGTTCAACACGTTGACGGTCATGTTGGAGCTGCCGAAGGACAAAAACAGCACATAGGAACTGCCGTTGGTGTTGGCTTGATTGGCGATCTCCACGTCGTCCAGGGTGAACGAAGTCATGTTGGTGTCGGTGTTGCGCACTTCGATGGCCTGCATGTTTGAGGCGTTGATGTTTTCAATGCGGCTGTCCGAATCCATGCGATTGATGCCGGTCAGATTGACCGCTTCAATGCCGCTGGCCGCCGGGTTGTTGATGTGCACACCGGACAGGGTGATGTCGCCGCCGCCGTTGATTTCAATCGCGTGGTCATTTACGGCCAGGTTGTTCTGATCACCGGACGTTACGGTGTTGCCGGCGTTGAATATATTCAATGAATTGGCTTCAAAAAGCACGCTGTTGTTGATGCGGATGGCGTCGTCGATGGTGTTCTGAATGGTGCCCCCGCTGCCGTTGCGTGCACCGGTGCCGTCGCCCAGAATCACCATTCCACCGGCCGGGCCGGTGTTGGCCAGCACGATGCCTTCGGTTGCGCCGTTGGCATTGATGGACCGGAACACCAGATCGCCGGCGCCGATCGCCACGCCGCTGACCGACACCGCGGTGCCGGTGGTGGTGGTGACGGTGCTGTTGACGGCGGTGGCCTGAACGGTGCCGCCGCCCGACGCCGTGAAGGCGATGTTTGGGCCGGTGTTCAACGCCAGGGTGTTGCTGAAGGACAGGCTGAACGCGGCGTTGTTGTTGAGCATTTGAATGCCCTGGCCGGAGCTGGTGATGCTGCCATTGAAGGTGGCCGAGCCCTGGTTGCTGTCCACCACCAGAGGACTGGACGCGTTGACCGAAATGTTGCCGTTGTGCACGAAGGTGCCATTGCTGTTGACCAGACGATAGGCGGTGGAGGTGGAGTTGCTGATGGTGCCGCCGTTGATCGTCACATTGCCGGTGACGCCATTGAGCTGCACACCAAGTCCACTGCTGTTGGTTGACGTGACACTCATCAGGGAGAGCGGGCTGAGCAGCGTGACGTTGTTCAGCGACAGCGCGGCCGAGCCGGTGGCGCTGATCGCGCCATTGTTGCCGGTGACCGCGATCTGCCCGGCATCGGCGCTGAACCCGGTGCCGGCGGTTGTGGTGATGGTGGGGTCGGTGAAACGGAACACGGCGTTGGCATTCGCCGCATTCAATGTCACACCGCCCTGGGCACTACCGGCAATGGTCAGTGTGCCGAAATCAAAGTCGGTCGCCGCCGGCGCAGCGATGATGATCACGGCGTCCCCACCGGTGGTGGTGGTGATGTTGGTTTCGCCCAGCACCTGCAGGCTGCCGCCAGAATTGCCGGCAATGATGCCGTTGACACCGCCACCAGTGGAGCGGATGTTGTCAAACACGGCGTCCAGGGTGGTGGCGCCATTGAGGTTGATGGCGCGACCGGTGCCGTTGATTTCCAGATCACGGATCACCAATGTGCCACCCGCTGCCGGCGCAAACAGGCCTGAACCGCTGGTGTTGCCGATGTTGAAACCGCGCAAGCTGTTGTTCATTGCCACGGTCACGCCGGCGCCACCGGCATTGATCGTGGGCCGAGCGCCACCGAGGGTTGGCAAGGCGACACTGTTTGGGGCAGGCGTGAGACCGGTGAAGGCGGCGAAGGTGACGCCTGAGGTGCCTTGAGCAAACAGAATCTGGTCATCCAGCAAGTTGACGCCGGTGTAGCTGCCGCTGCCTGTGTACAGGAAAATGTAATCACCGGCGGCGTCCGTGGCACCTGTGTTGAAGGAGACAACCGAGTTGAACGGCGTGGTCAAGCGGCCATCGCCGCCGGGCGCTGCGGTGTTGTCGATGAACCACACGGTGTTGCCGCTGACGTTGATGTTGATGGTCTGCGGCGCACTGCAGGCCGGACCCGGAGCGCCGATGCCGTCGTCGCAGAACACCACGTCGAAACTGTCTGCGCCGGTGAAACCGGCCGGCGGGTTGTAGCTGAAGGCGCCGGTGGCCGCGTTGATTGACAGATCGCCGCCGTTGGTGCTGACAGTGGGCACGGGCATGCCGATGCTGACGTTGGTGCCGGGCGCGGCCGGGCCATTGGGATCGGCCGCTTCGGTCGCTTCATCGCCGACCAGCGACAGCAGGCCGCTGCCGGCCGGCACGTCGATGCGCACGTGCGTGGTCACTTCGATGGCCGGCAGTGCGCCGCTGCTGGGCGGGTCGTTGAGCGGATTAATGGTCAGCGACAGGTTGAACGGCGCGCTGGTGTCCACGCCTCCATTGGCGGTGCCGCCGTCGTCCATCAGGGTGACGGTGAAATCCACGGTGCCGTAGGCGTTCGCTGCGGCGGTGAATTCCAGATTGCCGGTGGTGTTGGAAATGCTTGGCGCTGCGGTGAAACTCAAAGTGCTCTCGATGCTGCTTTGGGTGAGGATGAAATTCACCGTTTGTCCGGCTTCATTGGCCGGGCCGGGGCTGATGGCGCTGGCCCAGGCCAGGGATTGCGCGGGGCTGTCTTCGTCCACATTGACGGCCGCTGCGCCGGGTGTGAAGGTCGGCGCGTCGTTGACGCCGCCGATGTTGATGGCAAACATCACCGTGGCTGAGGTGTCCACGCCACCGTTGGCGGTGCCGCCGTCGTCCATCAGGGTGACATCCACCGTGGCGCTGCCAAAGGCCTCGGCCGCGGGGGTGAAGGTCAGGTTGCCGGCCGGGTCAATCGCCGGTTGCACGCTGAACAGGGCGTTGTTGCTGTTGTTCACCGTGAAATTCACGTTTTGTCCGGCTTCATCGGCCGGGCCGGGCGCGATGCCGGTGGCCCACGCCTGCGCAAACGGGCCGGAATCTTCCAGCACATTGATGTCACCACCCGGGGTGAACAGCGGCGCGTCGTTGACCGCAGTGATGGCGATGTTGAAGGTGACCGGAGGAGAGGTGTCGTCGCCGCCGTTGGCGGTGCCGCCATCGTCCATCAATTCAACGGTGATGTCGGCTGCGCCGTTGGCATCGGCGGCCGGGGTGAAAGTCAGATCGCCGCTCAGCGGATCCACCGCGGGCGCGACCGCAAACAGGGCCGGGTTGGTGTTGCCGGTGATGTTGAAGGTCAGCACCTGACCGGCTTCGTCGGGCGGACCGGCGCTGATCGCGGTGGCCCAGGCGGGCACGGTTTGTGCTCCGGCGTCTTCCAGGACCACTTGATTGCTGCCCGGAGTGAAACTGGGTTCGTCGTTGACGCTTTGCAGGGTGATGGAGAAATTCACCGGCGCCGATGTGTTCACGCCACCGTTGGCGGTGCCGCCGTTGTCCATCAGCACCACGGTCAGATTGGCCACGCCGGATTGATCGGCCACACCGGTGAAGCTCAGCTGACCGCTGGCGTCGATGACCGGCGCCACGCTGAACAGGCCGGGGTTGTCGTTGGCGGTGATGTTGAAACTCAAACTCTGGCCAGCTTCATCGGGCGGTCCGGCGCTGAGGCCGGTGGCCCAGGGCTGATTGAACGGGCCGGTGTCTTTGAGCTGCACCACATCGCCGCCGGAGATGAAGTTCGGCGCGTCGTTGACCGCGGTGATGCTCAGGTCAAAATTCACCGGGGCCGAATCGGCCTGGCCGTCGTTGGCAGTGAACATGAAGGCGTCAACGCCATTGAAATCAGCGTTCGGTGTGTACTGCACGGTGGAGGTGGTGGCGTTGACCACATTCACCGGACCCAGCGCGCCGTTGGCTGGCGCCTGGGTGATGTTGAAGGTCAATGGGTCGCCGTCGCCGTCGCTGCCACTCAGGGTCAGGATGATTGCGGTGTCTTCCAGCGTGACGTCGCTGCCGGGATTGGCGATCGGGGTCTGGTTCTCCACATCCACCACGTCCATGCGCACGTACACGGTGTTGTTTTCGATGAACAAAAACACGGCGTTGAAATCCGCGAATTCGCCGGGTTGCGAGGTGTCGCCGACCGGGTCCAGTCCGATCGGGCTGATGGCGTTCCAGTCGCCGGTTTGACCATCAACCACAATGGTCATGGCCCAGACCACACCGGCCACACCGACCAGCACAATCAATGCGCTCAGGCGGCCATTCAGGCGGCGGCGCGCCAGCCAGACAAAGCCCAGCGCCAGCAGCGCGGCGGCCAGCAGGCCCATCGCCGGTACGGTGACCACAAATCCCAGGATGATTGGCCCGCCCTGGGTGTTGGTCAGCACCACATCGCCGGCGGTGTCCGATTCGCTGTGAAAATAGAAACGCGCCAGACCGGTGGCGGTGATGCCCAATTCAAACTGGCCGGCTTCGGCTTCAAACACGTCCGCGCCGTTCACGCCGGTGTTGAGGCCCAGCGCCGCCGGAGAGGCCGCCACGCCGGCATCAAACGTCGCGCCGTTGCAGCTGTGCACCCGGGTGCTGGCGATGCTCGGTGGTTGGCCGGTGGTTTCAATGCTCAGTCGCTTGTCCACGCCCTGCAGCGTGGTGGCAAAATCGGGCAAGGCCACGTTGCAGCCACTGCCGGTGTTGTTGTCGGAATCGACATACAGATGATACAAACGGGATTGGGCCTGGGCGTTGCCAATGAAAATCAGACTCAACAGCAGGACGGTGATACGGGTGATTGGACGGTGCATTCTGTTTCCTCTTCAGCTGGATGCAAAAAAGGGGCAGAATCGAACTCGCGGACGCGGCGAATGCACGTCAGCAATTCTTGATCTCCCCCTAAACACACGAAAATTTGTGATCGGGTTCACATTATTACAATAATTCCTTGCAGTCAAATGAATTTTTGGTAAATCAGATCCGCTCTGTCGCAGTCACTGATCACAACCACCGCGCAGCACAAACAACGCGTGCACCGGCGACTTGATCAAGGTCATGTTGCGGCCGAATCGCGCTTGTTTTTCAAGCCCCCAGCGCATACAGTGACAACAATCGTCACAGCAAGGGGTCTGCCCATGGTTCACCATGAAATTCACAAAGTGCACCGCGTCGGCTGGTTGCGCGCCGCGGTATTGGGCGCCAACGACGGCATCGTTTCCACCGCCAGCCTGATACTCGGTGTCGCCGCCGCCGGCGCGGCCAGCGGAGAAATCTTCATCGCAGGTCTGGCTGGGCTGGTCGCCGGCGCCATGTCGATGGCGGCCGGGGAATACATTTCCGTCAGTGCCCAGGCCGACATCGAAGCGGCCGACCTGCGCATGGAAAAACATGAATTGAAAGTCAATCCGGACGCGGAGCTGGCCGAGCTCACCGCGATCTATGTGGAACGTGGCCTGGACCACGCGCTGGCCCGGGAAGTGGCGATCAAACTGACCGCACACGACGCCCTGGGGGCGCACGCACGCGATGAGCTGGGACTGAATGAAATCACCCGCGCGCGGCCACTGCAAGCGGCCATGGCTTCGGCCTTGAGTTTTGCCGTGGGCGCTGCGGTGCCGCTGTTGCTGGTGTGGCTGACGCCGGTGGCGCACGTGTTGTGGAGCACCGGCGCGGTGTCCCTGCTGCTGTTGTTGGCTTTGGGCGCGGTCTCAGCGCTCAGCGGCGGCGCGCCGGTGGCGCTGGCGATGTGGCGCGTGGGGTTCTGGGGGGCGCTGGCGATGGGTCTGACGGCTGCTGTCGGCCTGTTGTTTGGCGCTGTTTAACGTGTTCTGACCCAGCACCGGCCGCGGCAAACCGGTTGCGCCGGCCATTTTGTGATCTGAGCCACAGACCGTTTGCTTGAGTTATATACAATGGAAAGATCCATCCGAGGTCTGAACCATGAAATCATTGCTGCTGTGTGTGTTGAGCGTTTGTTGCAGTGCCCAGGCGCTTGGCGGTGCCGCCTTTCCATGGGCCTATCCAGGCATTCCCTACACCGATTGGAACTACAATCCCTTCACCGTGCAGCCGCAAGCGCCATCCGAATGGCCCAGCGCCGCGGCCAGCGACCGCTACTACATTGAACCGAACCATCCGGCCGCCAGCGACACCGCGCAAGGCGGCGAGCCGACCGGCCCGTACGGCCGCTTTGGCTACCCGGACCGGTCGCGCGCAACGCTGCCCAGCGGCGGCTGGATCAGCGATGAATTCACGCCCGGCACGCTGATCTGGATCAAAGGCGGTGTCTTCACCGCAGGCAACTTTTACCCGGTCTGGGCGCCGCGCTTGCAGGGCAGCGAGGCCCAGCCGGTGTGGCTGTACGGCGATCCAACGCAGCCGCCGGTGTTCAGCGGCGTGCGTTTCAGTCTGTACGACAGCCGCCACGCCATCCTCGACAACCTGCACTGGATCGGCGGCAACACCAGCAACAACGTGCTCAGCCTGACGCGCGATCGCCCCGGACCGACGCACCACATCACTTTGCGCAACCTGCGTTTTGAGAACCTCAACTGGATCGCCGGCGGCGGCGCCGTGGTGTCGCTGTCGGCCAGCAACCAAAACGGCGCCGAACTGCACGACGTGGTGGCCTACAACAACGTGTTCAAAAACAACGGCGGCGGCTACGACTGGTCCACGCAAGACAACGACCACCACGGCTACAAAATCAACGGTCTGATCGATGGCAACGCCGCGCGGCGGGTGTGGATCATCGACAACCAGGCCCTCGGCGGCGATCTGCCCGATCCGGTGGACGGCCGCATCAAAAGCCTGTCCGGCGATCTGGTGCAGGTGGGTGACCAGAACGCCACCTCGGGCAACAATCACCACATCTTCGTGGCCGGCAACTACGCCGAACACATGCGCCAGTCGCTGGGTTGGACCAAGCGTTCACACGACGTGATTTTTTCGTCCAATCACTGCCATGAAAATTACGCCCTGGCCGGCACCAACGGCCAGTGTTTCGGACACCAGTACGACCTCGGCGATTACAACTGGTGGATCGCCAACGTCGCCACCGGCGCGGCCTCGGGCTGGATGCACACGGCCAATGATCCCATGAGCGGTCCCTTGTTCATCGTCGGCAACGTGTTTTACAACAACCGCAAAGGCGAGGCGGACGACAACTGGCGCCTGTGTTCCGGCGTCACCCTGTTCAACCAGCGCGGCGTGCATTACTTTGTCAACAACGTGTTTGATGACCAGTGCCATGGGGTGTGGGCGCGCACCAACCGCCACAGCCCCGGCGATCAGTTGCACCTGTACAACAACGTCTTCAGCAACACCTCGGGGACCATCGACAGCACGGCCCGCGCCGTGACTCTGGAGGACACCAATGGCCTGGCGCTGTTCGTGGAAAACAATTTGTTTGATGCGTTCAGCGGCGCTGTGAGCCTGAATGGCACGGTGTTGAACACGCTGGCCGACCTCAACGCCGCCGGCTGGGCGCAGCACAACATCCTCGGCGATCCGGGGTACCTCGACCTGAGCCAGAGGAATTACGATCTGGGCGCGACTTCGGACGCCATCGACGCCGGCACAGCGGGCGGCCAGAGCGGGACCCACGACGTGTATCAGATGTTTGTGTCGCGCTACAGCAACGACGCCGATTACCCCGGCGATCCGGCGCAGCACTGGCCGCGAGACTTTCTCAACCGCGCGCGCATCCAGGCCGCAGGCATCGACATCGGCGCGCACGAACGCGCGGCGGACGATTTGATTTACCGCCATGGATTCGAAGCGCCGGCGCGCAACGACTGACC
>JBNLBT010000090.1:0-13204 GCA_050303435.1 Marinicellaceae bacterium | reverse complement strand
GTGTCGGCGCTGGTGACCAAGCTCCGCGCGGGCACGCGCCGCGCCGACATGACCGACCGCATCGGCGGCAGTACCTTCGTGTTCGATTTGCACGAGGGGCACCCGCTGGCGGACGAGGCGCTGGGGTTTCTCGAGGAGGTGCGCGCGCGCGGCGGTGAATTGTACGTGTTTGTGGATCACAAGGGCGAACACGGTTTCTCGCACAGCGACAACCACCTGATCGAATTGCAGGCCAGCGGTGAGTTCACTTCGCCGATCGTGTTCAATGTGCCGCTGCAACTGCTCGCCTACCACGTCGCCATCGCCCGTGGCACCGACGTCGACCAACCGCGCAACCTGGCCAAAAGCGTGACCGTGGAGTGAAGGCACTGCGCCCCGTGATTGGGTGCGTGTGGCTGCTGATGACCATCGGTCCACTGTCGGCTCAGGACATCGTCAACGCTCAGTTGGCCGATGCCGAAATCATTGCGCATTTGCAACACATCATGCGGCAAGCCGACATCGCCAGTCTGCGCATCACACGCGGCAGCTCCACACCGGCCGAGCAGGCGCGCATCATGTTCGATGCCTATCTGCGCCCGGGCGCGAGCAATTGCCGGCCCGACCGGCGCGTGCACGGGCACCGCTGTCAATGCGCATCGTTTGCCCAACGCCGCGACTGCGCACTGGCCACCTACGGCGAGATTGGCGATGCCGCGATCAACGCGGTGGACAATCCGGTTGAGCGCGCAGCTGCAATCAATGCCATGACGGCGGCCCTGATTGACGGCATCGAACGGGTCGACCCGCGGCGCACCCAGATTGCGCACGTGGTGATTGCCGGCAAGCGCGCCATCGACGTCGCGCCATCCTCCATTCCGAGCAGTCGCCACGCGGCATTCATTGCCGCCGTCAGCCAACACCCCGCCGTCATTGTCGAGCGCTTTTTTTATCCGGGCAAGCCCAACGGCCCGGCGGAAAACGCCTTTCACATCGAATTCCGCGTGGCGCATTGAATGCCCGCGCCGATGCGACTGAAGGGTGTTTTTTAGCGGGCTGTTTTGTCGGGAGAATGGGCCGATACCGGTGCATCGGCCGGCGCGATCATGTGCACATCGCGTTGCGGGAAGGGGATCTGGATGTTGTGTTCCTTAAAAGCCGACCAGATGGACAGCAGCAGTTCGCTGCGGGTGCGCACGATGCCGCGGATCACTTCATCGATCCAGAAATACAGGATGAAATCAATCGAGCTGTCGCCGAAGGCGGTGACGTGACAGGACGGGTCGCTGTCGACCGAGCGCAGCGGGTGTGCGTTGGCGATGTCGGTGACGATTTTGATCACGCTGGGCAGATCCGTGCCGTAGGCGACGCCGAAACGCACGTCCACGCGCGCCTTGTGGTTGCTGTAGGTCCAGTTGGTCACGCGGGTGTTGATGAATTCCTCGTTGGGCACCATGATTTCCTTGTTGTCCAGGCCTTCCAGCAGAATCTGGCGCGCACCGATGCGGCGCACAAAACCAATCACGCCGTCGTTCAATTCCAACAGATCGCCGACCGTGATCGCGCCTTCCGAGGTCAGGATCAGTCCGCTGATGAAGTTGGAGGCAATCTTTTGCAGGCCGAAGCCCAGGCCGATGCCGATGGTGCCGGAAAAGATCGCCAGCGCGGTCAGATCGATGCCCAGGTTGGACAGAATGACCAGAAACAGGACAAAGTACAACACGCTTTGCAGGATGCGCACCATCAGCAGCCGGCTGGAGGCGCGAATCTGGCTGAAGCGGCTGAGCGAGCGGTCGGCCAGGCGAATCAGCAACTTGACCGCCCACAACGCCACCCCAATGATCAACAGGGTCTGCAGTATCTTGAACAGCGAGAGTTGGTACTGGCCCAGGGTGAAGCTCAGGGCGCCGGATTCCAGGGTCTCGCTGACCGAATCCGGTAACATCAGACTGACCGCAATCAGACCCAGAGCGATGATCAGTGCAATGATCTGAAAGATGGGTCGTTTGGGTGGTTGCGAGTCGTCCTGCATGAATCTTTGTTTGCCGTTCGGGTGTTGTGTTGGTTGCGGTCCCGCCGCGGTTGCGTGAATCAATCGCGATTGAGCACCGATCAATCAGGGCCGTTTCATTGGCCACATATTAACCGCGATTGCGCGGCAATCTCAAGTCCTGCCTGCGCGCGGCGCTTATTTTTCCACCTTGTAAATCAGATCAACTGAATGCCCTTCGCCGTATTCGCTTTGCAGGCTGAGGCGCTGACTCAAGCGATAGTTGAGGATCAAAAGACCGCTGCGGTTGAAAATGCCGTAGGCGTAGCCGATGTAGATGTCCTTGTTGAGGTATTTGCCGGCCTCCAGCGCGTTGCCTTCGCCGTTGGCGCCGCTTTTCACTGTGAATACATCCACGCCCAAGGTGTTTTTGATCTGGCTGAACAGCGAGGTTGAGCCGGTCAGGCCGAGCAGCAACGCAGCACCGGACAGCTGATCGCCGCTGCCCTTGCCCAGTTGCGACGCCGGTCGGCCGCTGACCAGGATCGACAGGGTGTCCAGTTCTGTGGTCGCCGGTTCGGAGAACAGACTGGAATTCAGCGCGCTGGCGCGTCCGCTGATGTGCACGCCGGCGGTGATGTCCTGCTGGCTGGCGCGGCGCGTGGCGGTGACGTCGATGGCGGGGTCGTCCAGTTCACCGTCAAAATACAGATGCCCGGTTTTGATCTCCAGTTTTTGCCCGTACAGGGTGTATTCGCCGTTTTGCAGATCAATCTGGCCCTGGCCTTTGGCGCCATCGCCTGCGGCGTTGTCGACGGTCAGTTGCCCGGTGATTTGCGATTTCAATCCCAGTGCCTGGAAATCCATGGGCCGGTTCAGGCGCGCGGTGATGCGGTAGCGCACATCAAAGTCCGACTCCGGCGGCCCTTCGCTGAGGTGATCGCGGTCGATCACCGCGACGTCTTCGGATTGACTGACGGCACTCTCCGGCAATTGACTGAATTTCACTGCTGCGTCCGGAATGTCGACCTGGCCGTTGATGTCCAGGCCGGTCGGTTGCAAACGCCAGGTCAGTTCGGGTGAGGCGATCAGGTGAATCTCCGGGTGTTTGATCAGCTGAAAGTTTTGACCCTTGACGGTGCCATCCAGGCGCCAGTCGTGCAGGCCGGTAAAGCGGCCCTCACCGTGGGCACGCAAAGTACCCTCGCCGGAATTCGCCGCCGCGGTCAGGGCCATTGCGCCGGATTCATCCGCCGAACCCGACCATTCTATGTGCGACAGTTCGATGCCGGCCGCCGGCAGCGCCACCTGGCCGTCCTGCAACGCACCGGAGAACTGCCAGCGCGGCGCGCCGAGTGTGCCGCTGATGTGCGCGGTGCTGCGCAATTGACCCTGCACCTGGCCGATCTGATCGGACAGCACGGTGAGGATTTCTGCTGAGGTCAGATCC
Organism: Marinicellaceae bacterium; assembly: GCA_050303435.1. Classification (GTDB taxonomy): domain Bacteria; phylum Pseudomonadota; class Gammaproteobacteria; order Xanthomonadales; family Marinicellaceae; genus JBNLBT01. The sequence goes on along the minus strand of JBNLBT010000090.1, from coordinate 9,785 downwards.
ACGCGCGCAGTGCCCTCGATGGCGGAACTGGCCGCTGGAGTCAAGCCGGCCAGAGTCAATTCGGCCTGCACCTGGCCGAGCGAGGCAAACGCGGTTTCGCTGCGCAGGCGCCACTCGCCCGCGCGCTGTTGCGCCTCCAGACGTGCCTCATCGATCGCCACCGAACGCAGCGTTTCACTGATGGGGTCGGGGTATTGCATGGCGCCCGATTCAATGCGCACTTCGAGCGCGCCGTCCACAGGCTGACCGGTGGCGTCGAGGTGCCATTCGCCCTGACCCTGCAACTGACCGCTGAGGCGCAAGCGATCCGGCAGCCAGGGGTTCAGCCAGCTCAGCGGCACGGCGTGAAATTCCTGTGTAAAGCGGTGCATGCGCTCGCCGGCATCCGCCGATTCCACCGCCACGCACAGACGCGCGTCGCTGCCCTGGTTGCGCAGGCAATTGTGCGTCAGTTGCAGCCCGCGATCGCCCCACAGCAAAACGGCCGGCCGCTCCAGCGACCAGTGGCCCTGCAAGCGCGCATCGCGCAGTTCCAGACGGGAAATCTCAAAACGCTGTCCGTCGCTTGTATTGACGTGACTCAGCGCCAGTTGCAGTGGCACATCGCCCATGCGCACGGACAGTTCGGACTGCTGTTGTTGCACATCGCCGGATAGTTGCAGTTGCAGCGCCTGCGCTTCCAGTTGCGGGTGCAGCAGCCGCTGCGCGCTCAGACGCATCTCATCCAGCCGGGTGGCGCGCCAGTCGCGCGCGTTGATGTCTGCTGTGGCCTGCAAATGCAGGCCCTCTGCCTGCAGCACGTCCCAGCGCAGGCCCTCGCTGTCGATGCGCAGGCGACTGCTCAGTTGTTGCGGCGGCCCGCTGCCGGTGGCTTGAACATTCAGCGCACCATCGGTTCCAGCCAGCCAGAGACCGAGGTTGGCAATGCGCGCATCCAGTCGATACGCCAGCGCACCGGGCTGCGCCTGAATTTCGCCTTCCAGCACATCATCGGCAAAGCGCACAAGGCCTTCAATGCGGCCGTTTTCCAAACCCTGCAAACGCCCCTGCAACTGCACCGACAGCGCTTGACCGGCGAACTGGCCTTCGAGCTGCAAGGCGTCGATGTGCGCCAGCTTTTGTTGCCAGTCGAACGACCCCTGCACCTGGCCATCGAGTTGGTCGCCCGCGCCCGGCGCCAGCCACGTCTGTGGCCACAGCGGTTGCAGCCAGTCCAGCGCCAGCCGCTCGATGCGTGTGTCGGTTGTCACATGCCAGGTGTTCAAATCCACCTGGCTGTGCCCTTCGAGCACGCCGTCGCGGTGACTCAGGCGGTGTGCATCGATGCGCAACAGGGCAAAATCCAGCCACGTGCCGTGCGCGCTCAGATGCAACGGCGCGCCGGGGTCGGCGCGGTGTTCGGCGTCCAGGATTAATTGCCACTGCAGTGCCGTCACCGGTCCGTTCATGCTCAGTTGCAGCTGTTGCGGCAGCAGACCAACGTCGGCGGCACCGGGCACATCGATGGCGTGGCTTTGCAGATGGGCTTGCAGGCCTTGTGTTGCCACATCGAAATCGGCGTTGACCTGCAATTCAGCGGTGAGGTCCGGTCGTTCGATGTCGACGCGCTGTTCACTGTGCACGGTGTCGGCGTTGCCGTGGATTGTGCCCACGGCGTTGAAAGCGCCGGCGTCACTGCGGTGCTGTATGCGGTTGCTGAAGCGATAATCGAAGTTGCGCAGATTGATGCGACCAGTCAGCTGCGTGTGGGTCTGTTGGTAAATAAAATCCAGCGCCCGGATTTCCAGCCAATGCGCCTGCTGTGGCATCGAACGGAGCGACAGCTGCAGCGCGTTGATTTCATGCGCATTCGCCGCGTCCGCCTGACGCACGCGCAGTTGATTCATTCGCACGTCACCCAGATCCATCGCCCAACCCAGATCCAGCCCGTTGAAGTCCGGCCCGGCGGTGCCGTTGTTTGCTGCAGCGATGCGCACATCCAGCGTCTCGACGTGCAGCCTGCGGGCGCGCAGTTGTTGCCACAGCAGCGCAGTCAAAGACACATCCAGACGCGCATCCAGCGCCTGAATCTGCACATTGTCATCGCGCCACTGCGCGCGCTCAAAGGCCAATTCGCCAAACAGCCGGCCGCTCACACCGTCCACTTGCAGGGTCGGGATGCGGGCGCTCACCGCACCGATCAGCCAGCGCGTGCCGCCTTCGGTGGCCGCCAGCACACACACCGTCAGCAGCACCGCCAGCACCCCGCCGGCCAGCCATTTCAGCGCGCGTCGCACCCAGCCCTTGCGTGCGGTGCTCATAAATCCGCCCCCAGGGAAATGTGCACCCGAAACGCGTCATCGGCGTCCAGTGGGTGCGCCAGATCCAGGCGAATCGGACCCACCGGAGAAAACCAGCGCAAGCCCACGCCGACGCCGCGCTTGACATCAAATGCATCGCTGAAGGCATCGCCCGCGTCGACAAACAGGGCCGCGCCCCAGCGCTCGGTGATGCGTCGGTCGATCTCCAGTGAACCGGTGAAGAGGTATTCACCGCCGATGATTTCGCCGTCGGCGTTGCGCGAGCCGATGGCCTTGTAATCGTAACCGCGGATGCTGTCGTCGCCGCCGGCAAAAAACCGCAATGACGCCGGTGTGCGGTCAAAATCCCGGCTCCACAGCGCGCCCAGTTCACCGCGCAACAACAGCCGGCTGCGCTGTCCCAGCGGCCAGATCTTTTTGCCTTGCAGGTGCAGTGAAGCCAGCGAAGTGTCCGACAGCAATGCCTCGGCGGCGAATTTGGCTTCCAGCGACAGGTGATGACCGCCGAGCGGATAAGCCACGCCTTCACTGACGGTCTTTTGCCACACGCTGCCGGGCAGCAGCAGCACCGACTGTTCGCGCTCATCGGCGAAAGTGAAGCGTTCCAGCAAGGCGTCTACAAACCAGTTGTTCTGCCAGCCGGCAGGCCGTTTGCGGTGCCAGGCGAAGCCGATTTTGAACGCATCGCTGTCGACGCTGTCACTCGATTCGTGCTGTAAGCCGGCTTCCAGTTGACGCCAGCGCTGCAGCGGTTCTTCGGCGTCCGGCAGACGCAGCGCGGTGGTGAACTGGTAACGGATTGAGGACAATTCAAGGGCCGCGCTGATCTGCCGGCCGGAGTTGTTCATGCGGTTGTTCTTGTAACTTAAAGTGGCGCGCGGACCGGAATCGGTGGCGTATCCAAAGCCGGCCGAATACACGTAGTGTGGCACCGGTGTCACCGTGATCTGCAGGGGCACGGCGCCGTCGGCGGCTTCATCGATGCGGTAACGCGCCTGCACGCGGGCAAAATATCCGCTGCTGAGCAAATCACTGCGCACCTGCGTCAAGGTTGCCGAGCGGGCCATGCGACCGCTTAAATCCGGCAACATGTTGTGTATAAAATCCGCGTCCAGGCCCTTTTTTTCGCTGTTTTGCGTGATCTGCACCGCGCCGACGGTGTGTTGTGCGCCGGTGTCGAAGACCAAGTGCACCTCGGCGCGCTGAGAGGCGCTGTGCACGCGCACTGATTTTACCGTGTAGGCGGCGCGGAGAAAACCTTCGTCGTGTGCCAGCACCGCCAGGTTCTGGCGCGCCGCGCGGTACACGTCGGCGCGATACGGCTGGTCCTGCAAGGCGCGGATGCGCGCCAGCGCCGGCTGCAGTGCTTCGGCATTCTGGCCGGCGCCGCTGAGACTCACGTTGACCGCGCGGATGTGCGTCAACGGCCCCGGGTCGATGCGCACGCGCAGTTGCCAGCAATCCTCGACTGTTTCAAGGCGCTGTGCCTGAATGCGCGCGTTGAAATGCCCCAGGGGTTCCAGCGCATTCTGTACGGTTTGCCCCAAACGCCGCAATTGCCGTTCAATGCGCCAGCGCGGCGCATCGCAGGCCTCTTCATCCAGCGTCATGAACGCGCGCACGTTGTTGGCCAGCGCGTCATCCAGATCCGGCAGCTCAAGGCGCAGAGTTGACTGCGCCAGCGCGCCGTGGGAGATTGCACACAAGCCCAGCACAGGCCAGGTTTTCACGCATCGGCGGATCATCTCGAGGAAAATGTGCATCATCTGGTGGCGCAGCGCGATTGGGTCCGGCGGTTAAAACTGGGCATTATAGCCGAAGTCATCTGAATGGCCGTTGAATGCGTCGCGGCCAATCCCGCAGCGCAGATAAAAATGCGCCGGTTCTGGCAGTACAAAAAAATCACCGCGCAGCACAAGTGTTTCGAACAGAAAACCAGCGCCACCGTGCATTTGACGCATGGACGATGTGGCGCATCGACGTGTTCATGATTAATCCATTGGTTCAAATCTTTATCTTAAAACCATTGCACAAAGGGCTGCTAAGCCGGCTTGATTAAAATCCGACCCGAATCAAGATGGGTGTTGGGCTTTCTCGGCCGCGACCCATTGGACACACAGGCCGCATAATGAGTCGAACCTGAAAAATCCACAACGGATTGTTTCATATGATAAATACATTTCATTTTGCAAAATATTCCGGCCAGAAAATAAAGCCACAGTGCATTTTCCCGGTCGACGGCGTGGCACAGGGACGTGCCACCTTGAGCCATTTGGCTCAAGTGAGGTCATAAAACATCAGTTAAATCGCATTTTAACGTTGAAGTGTTTTATGACCGATCCTGAAAAAAGCCAGGATGGACTTTTTCAGGGATGACTAATTAGTGCCGTGCTGTGCATGCAATTCCTTTATAATGGCTCAACTTTGTCATGAGAGAGGGCATGCAAAAGCGCAGAAAATACATCCCGGCCGTGGGGCCGAAGCTGAAGAAACTTCTGATTGTTCTGTTTGCGGCGTTCGCCCTGCTGATGATCAATTCGATGTATCTGGCCAGCGTCACCTTCCTGGAGTGGTATAAGCAGACCAGCTTCCAGGACTATTTTTATCAGTACATGTTTCTGGGGCACCTGACCCTTGGGGTGTTGATCGTGGTGCCCGTCATCGTCTACGGCGTGATCCACATCCTCAACGCCCGCAATCGGCCCAATCGGCGCGCGGTCAAGGTCGGCTATGTGCTGTTTGCCGTTTCCCTGCTGCTGCTGTTCAGTGGCCTGCTGCTGACCCGCGGTCTGCCGCTGCTGGAAGTGCGTCATCCGGACGCGCGCACGGCGTTGTACTGGATGCACGTGATCACGCCACTGCTGCTGGTCTGGCTGTTCATTCTGCATCGCCTGGCGGGCAAACGCATCAACTGGCGCGCCGGTGGCGGCGTGCTGGCCACCGCGGTGGCCTTGTCGGCTGTGGTGGTGTATTTTCAGGCGCAGGACCCGCGCCAATGGAACCAGGTCGGCCCGGCTTCGGGTGAACAGTATTTCTTTCCTTCGCTGGCGCGCACAACCACCGGCAATTTCATCCCCGCGGATAAATTGATGATGGACCAATACTGTGCCCAGTGCCACCAGGACGCGCATGAAAGCTGGTCGCATTCGGTGCACCGGTTTGCGTCGTTCAATAACCCGGCCTACCTGTTTTCCGTGCGCAATACGCGCGAGGCCATGCTGCAGCGCGACGGCGATCTGCAGGGTTCGCGGTTTTGCGCGGGTTGCCACGATCTGGTGCCGTTTTTCTCCGGCGCCTTCGATGACCCGAATTTTGACGACGTCAACCACCCAACCTCTCAGGCCGGCATCACCTGCAGCGGTTGTCACGCGATCACGCACGTCAACTCACCGCGCGGCAACGCCGACTACACCATCGAAGAACCGCTGCATTACCCGTTCACCTTTTCCGAATCGTCGTTTTTGCAATGGGTCAACCAGACCCTGATCAAAGCCAAACCGGCGTTTCACAAGAACACGTTCCTCAAACCGTTGCACCGCACCACCGAATTTTGCGGCACCTGCCACAAGGTGCATCTGCCTGAAGAGCTCAACGCGTTTCGCTGGTTGCGCGGGCAAAATCACTACGACCCATATCAGCTCAGCGGGGTTTCCGGTCACGGCGTGAGCAGTTTTTACTACCCGCCCAAGGCCAAGCACAACTGCAACGGCTGCCACATGCCGCTGCAGGCCTCGGATGATTTTGCCGCGCGTCAAAACGACGATTCCGGTGAGCTGACCGTGCACGATCACCAGTTTCCCAGCGCCAACACCGCGATTCCACATTTACTCGGCATGCCCGAATCGGTCAACGAAGCCCACCGGGCCTTTCTTGAGGATTCACTGCGCGTCGACCTGGTGGCGGTGCGATCGGACGGTCAGCTGAACGGTGAAGTGCAGTGGCTGGATGAAGAGAACACGCCCGAATTGCACGCCGGCCAGTCGTATCTACTGGAAGCGGTGGTGCGCACCCTGACGCTGGGCCATTTGTTCACCCAGGGCACGGTGGACTCGAATGAAATCTGGATGGATGTGGTGGTGCGCGCTGGTGGACGTGTGATCGGACACAGCGGTCAGCTGGATGACGGCGATCGCAGCGTGGATCCCTACGCGCATTTCATCAACGTGTTTGTGCTCGACAAAAACGGCAATCGCATCAACCGGCGCAACGCCGAAGACATTTTTGTGCCACTGTACAATCACCAGATTCCTCCGGGCGCGGCCGATTCCCTGCACTATTTGTTGAACGTGCCCGATTGGGTTGACGGCCCGATCGAAGTGGAGTTGGCGCTGAAATATCGGAAATTTGACACCGAGTACTTCCAGCTGTTCATGAACACCGATGGGCCGAACGATCTGCCGATCACCACCATAGCCACACAGCGTGTGCAATTGAATGTGGCTGGCGCCAGTGAGCGCGCTGCGCCGTTCAGCAGCGAAGTGCCGCAATGGATGCGTTTGAACGATTACGGCATCGGCCTGTTGCGCAAACCGGGTCTGGGTGAGTTGCGTCAGGCCGAAGCGGTGTTTGCCCAGGTTGAATCCCTGGGTCGCGCCGACGGGCCGATGAATCTGGCGCGCGTGTATTTGCGCGAAGGCCGTCTGGAAGATGCCGCCGCCGCCCTGCAGCGCGCCGAACCGCTGGGGCCGTATCCGTGGGTGCTGAATTACCTCTCTGCGCAGGTCAACCGTCAATTGGGCCAATACGACGCGTCACTGGAGTTGTATAAAACTCTGCTGGAAACGCGCTTCAATGAAGCGCGCAAACGTGAATTTGACTTTGGTGAAAATCACCTGCTGCAAAGTGAATACGCGCAGGCCGAATATGAGCAGGGCCTGCTGAGTGCGGCCGATCCGGTGGTGGCCAAGGCGCATTTCGACCGCGCCGAAGCGGCCTATCAGAAAGCCCTGAGTCTGGACCCGGAAAGCGCATCGGCGCATTTCGGTCTGGCCCAGCTGTATCGCCGCAGCGGCGATCAGGTGGCACACGAAAAGCACCGCGCTCTGCACGACAAGTACAAAGTCGATGACAACCTGCGTGACCGCGCGATCCGGCTGGCGCGGGAAAAATACCCGGCCGCCGCGCAGGCGGCCAACGACAGCGTGATTTATGCGCTGCACGGCAGCGAGGAATCGGCGCAGACGGCAGATTCCGGCGCGCAAACCAACAACACAGGACAACCCCATGGTGAATGACAACGAACAACTGGACCCGCAGGAGCAGGACGACGCCATCATCGGCACCGCGGTGAAAGTGTCGCTTGCAGTGGTGCTCATCGGCGCGGCGCTGGGTGCGGCGGTTTACTGGTACATGCAGCCGGAAACGGCGGTGGTGGAGCCTGTGCAGGAAGTGATCGCGGCGCCGGTGGTGCCGGATCTGGAGTCTTTACCGACCCCGCCGCCGGTGCATTTCACCGACATCACCACCGAAGCCGGCATTGATTTTACGCACGTGTCCGGCGCCTACGGCGAGCGCCTATTGCCGGAGACCATGGGCGGCGGCGTGGCCTTTCTTGATTTTGACGGCGATGCACTGCAGGATCTGTTGTTGATCAACTCCGCGCATTGGCCGTGGCATCCGGATGAAGCCGGCCTTGATACGCGATCGCGGTTGTACCGCAATCTCGGTTCCGGGCGCTTTGAGGATGCCAGCGATCGTTTGCCCGATGATTCGGATTTGTATGGCATGGGCGTGGCTGTGGGCGACGTCAATGGCGACGGCCGGGTGGATATTTACGTGACCGCGGTGGGGCGCAACCGTTTGTGGCTGAACAGTGAAGATGGCGCCTTTGTGGACGCCACGGACGCCTGGGGCGTGGGCGGTGGTGACGGCGACTGGAGCAGCAGCGCGGCCTTTCTTGACTACGATCGCGACGGCGATCTGGACCTGTTTGTGATCCAGTATGTGCAGTGGTCACGCGAAATAGACGCGCACGTGAACTATCAGATCGCCGGCTTGGGCAAAGCCTACGGTCCACCGACCAATTATGCCGGCGCTCAGTCCACACTGTATCGCAACGACGGCGGGCAATTCACCGACGTCAGTGCCGAAGCCGGCATCCACGTCACCCACGGCAGCGAAGGCGCCGCCAGTGGCAAAGGCCTGGCAGTCAAACCGTTCGATGTCAATGGCGATGGCTGGCTGGATTTGCTGGTGGCCAATGACACGGTGCGCAATTTTCTTTTCATCAACGACCACAACGGTGGCTTCACTGAATCCGGTGTCACTTACGGTGTGGCTTTTGACAACCGCGGCAAGGCCACCGGTGCCATGGGCATTGATGCGGCGCATTTCGCCAACGACGATCGCCTGGCGGTGTCGATTGGCAACTTTGCCAATGAAATGACCTCATTCTATGTGAGCAGTGGTGATGCCGCGTTGTTTGCCGACTTGTCGGCCTCGCACGGCATCGGTGCACCCAGTCGCAAAGCGCTGACCTTTGGCCTGTTCTTTTTTGACTACGACCTCGACGGCCGCCTGGATTTGTTTCAGGTGAATGGCCACGTGGAGGATGAAATCAATGCGGTGCAACCTTCACAGCACCACAAACAGGCGGCGCAATTGTTCTGGAACTGCGACTGCACGCAGCAATTCATTGCCGCGTCTGAAACCGGCGATCTGGGTGTGCCGTTGGTCGGTCGCGGCGCAGCCTATGCCGACATCGACGGCGACGGCGATCTGGACGTGGTGCTGACCGAAGTGAACGGCTCGGCGCGCCTGCTGCGCAACGACCAGGCCACCGGCCACCACTGGCTGCGGGTGAAGTTACTGGCCGCGCAAGCCAACCATCCGGTGTACGGTGCGAAATTGCAATTGCGCACTGCAGCGGGCTTGCAACAGCGCCAGTTGATGCCCACCTCAAGCTATTTGTCGCAATCTGAAATCGAAGTGACCTTTGGTCTCGGCGATGAAGACCGCGTCACTGAATTGACGGTCATCTGGCCCAATGGCGACAGGCAGGTGGTGCAGGATTTGCAGGTGGACGCGCTCAACACGGTACAGCAACAGGCTGGCACAGCCGCAGAGCCGACCGATGGATGAAGCGTTCAAACGCGACTTGAAGAATCGCGTGGATGCCGACAGCTACCGCGTGCTGGCTGAGAAAGGCACCGAAGCGCCATTTTCAGGGGCCTACAACATTCACAGCGAGACCGGCAACTACCATTGCAAGGCCTGCGGTGCAATGCTCTTCAGGCACGATCAGAAGTTTGATTCCGGCTGCGGCTGGCCGAGTTTTGATGAAGCCTTACCTGGCAGCATCCGCGAAGAAAAAGACCGCTCGCATGGCATGATTCGCACCGAGATCCTGTGCGCCCAGTGCGGCGGTCACCTGGGGCATGTGTTCCCCGACGGCCCGACCGACACGGGTTTGCGTTATTGCGTCAATTCCCTGTCACTGAATTTTACCGCCGTCTCCGCAAGCGACGACTGAAGCCACTCTCTTTT
>JBNLBT010000089.1:0-13387 GCA_050303435.1 Marinicellaceae bacterium | reverse complement strand
CCTGGCAGCCAATCCTGGCATCGGCGGTGATCCCAAGACACTCAACATTCCCAGCGCGCGCAACTCCACCTGTGGCGCTTCCTGTAACTGGACGCGGGTGTTGAAAGACGTGATGTTGGAGCCGAGCAACTGGACCGTCACCACGGTCACCGATGGCACGTTCACTTTGAATGCATCGCCGAGCACGTTTAACCTGCCGGGCAACGACCTGATCTACACGCACGGTTTCGACGGCCCGACAGGCGTCAGCCCGACCACGGCGACGCAAAGCATCACCATCACAGCCAGCGGCGTGCCCACCAACACCACGGGCATGTCATTCGGTCAGGTGATTCTGGCCGAAGAGGCAGGCAATTCACCCGAACTGATCATCACCGTCACCGTCAATCAAGTGCTGCCGTTCGGTGGTTCACCGCCGCCCGATTGAGGCACAAAGGCATTGAAAAAACGGGATTCCACAGCGAATCCCGTTTTTTTTTGCCTCGCTGACTGCAGAAAAGGGCCCGGCAACAATGCATTGCTCTGGTTTGCTTGCACGCGGCAATGAATTCGCGTGGCAACGTCGTTGTAAAATGCCGGCGGGTGCATCGCCATTTGGTTTTTTCCGTGATAGAATAAAAACTCATTCATCAATCGGTAATACGTGCAAGAAACAAATACAGTCAATCAGGATCTGAATCTGGATCTGCATGCCATCATCCTCAACGCTCTGGATGACGCCAAAGCCCAAAACATCACTTCTCTGGATGTTCAACACCTGACTTCGATCACCGACCGGATGGTCATCTGCACCGGCACCTCCTCGCGACACATGCGCACCATTGCGGATCGCGTCGGCAAGGCGGTGAAGCTGCAGGGGTTCGATATTTTGAGTCAGGAGGGCGAAGGTCAGACGGAATGGATGATTGTGGATTGCGGCGATGTGGTGCTGCATGTGATGACCCGGGAAGCCCGTGATTTCTACAATCTGGAAGGGCTCTGGGACATACAGCCCGCGGATTAGATCGTGAAAATAAAGTTGTTGTCGGTCGGGCACAAGATGCCCGCGTGGGTGAGCGACGCTTTCAATATCTACAACGACCGGCTGCCAAAACCGCAACAGATTGAACTCATCGAACTGCCGCCCACGCCCAACGCACGTGCCCTGAATCGCAGCCAAACCACTGAACAGGAAGCCAACGCGCTGCTCAGCAAAACCCAGCCCGGTGAACGGCTGATCGCGTTCGATGAGCGCGGTCGCGCCGTGACCACACGCGAATGGGCCGATGCGCTGGCCGACTGGCGACTGGACGGCCGCGATGTGTGCTGGCTGGTGGGCGGGGCCGATGGTTTGCACGAATCGGTGCTCAAGCAGGCGGAACAGCGCTGGTCGCTGAGCCGCCTGACCTTTCCACATCAGTTGGTGCGGGTGATCATTGCTGAACAGCATTACCGCGCCCACAGCCTGCTGCACAACCACCCCTATCACCGTGAGTGAATTGATTCTGGCATCGGCCTCGCCGCGGCGTTTGACCCTGTTGCAGCAACTCGGCGTGCAGCCAACGGTGGCGCCGGTGGATCTGGATGAGCGTCAACGCCCGCATGAGGACGCCGAATCGCTGTGCATGCGTCTGGCGCGAGACAAAGCCCGGGCCGGCTGGCACCGGCAACTCGGTGCACGCCGGCCGACCCTCGGCGCCGACACCCTGGTGGTGCTGGACGGCGCGTGTCTGGGCAAACCGGATTCAATGGAGCATGCGGTTGAGATGTTGCTGCGTCTGAGCGGCCGCACGCACCGGGTGTACACCGCGGTGTGCGGGATCGATGCGCGCCATTGTCTGACCCGCTTAAGCATCAGTGAAGTGACCTTTGCCCGCATACAAGCGGCCCAGGCGCAGGCCTATGCGCGCAGCGGCGAACCGCTGGACAAAGCCGGCGGCTACGCCATTCAGGGCCGGGCGGCGGCGTGGATTCGTGGCATGCGCGGCAGCCATTCAGGCATTGTCGGTCTGCCGCTGTACCAGACGGCGCAAATTCTTGGGAAACTCGATATAATGACTGAAGTTTGACTTGACCTCGCTGCCGTGTCCACTGAAATACTGATCAACGCCACGTCCTATGAAACCCGGGTTGCCCTGGTGCAGGATGGCGTGCTGCAGGAAATTCTGATTGAACGTCCGCGCAAGTGTTCGCTGGTTGGCAACATTTACCTTGGACGGGTTGAAAAGGTCTTGCCCGGTCTGCAGGCCGCGTTTGTTGACATCGGTTTAAAGAAGTCCGCCTTCATTCACGTGTCCGACATCATGCTGGATGGGGAAGACGATCACAATCGCACCGGCGATGACAACACCCTGGTGGCCAAACTGATTCATGAGGGGCAACGCCTGATCGTACAGGTGTACAAGGATGAAATCGGCAACAAAGGCCCGCGCATCACCAATAAATTGAGCGTGCCGAGTCGTTACCTGGTGATGATGCCCAACATCAAAAAACTGTGCGCCCTGTCGGCGAAAATCCAGGATGAGAATGAACGCGCCCGCCTGCTGCAAATCCTGCAGTCTCTGAGCAATGATGAACCGGAGTTTGGCCTGATTGCACGCACCAACGCGGAAGGCGCCGGCAAAGTCTCGTTGCTGCACGATCACCGCTACTTGAAAAAGCTGTACGATAAACTGCAGAAAAAGATTGCGCGCACGCGCAAGGCTTCGCTGATTTTTTCCGAGCTGGACCTGGGGCGCCGCATTGTGCGTGACCAGATCAATGAAAATCTGATCAAGATCACCACCGATTCAGCGGAAATGCACGCCAGCATCGGCGCCTTCATTGATGAATTTGCCACCGAATGGGACGGTCAGCTGGTGCATTACAGCGCCGCCATGCCGCTGTTTGATCACTACAACATTGAGCACGAAATTGAACAGGCCCTGTCGCGTCACGTGGACCTGAAGTCCGGTGGCAATCTGGTGATTGACATGAACGAAGCGATGACCACCGTCGATGTCAACACCGGCCAGTTCACTGGCCACCGTTCGCTGGAGGATACGGCCTATAAAACCAACCTGGAGGCCGCGCAGGCGATTGCACGGCAACTGCGTCTGCGCAACATCGCCGGCATTGTGATCGTCGATTTCATCGACATGAAAGACCCGGAGCACCGGGAAAAAGTGATTCTCACACTGGTTGAAGCGCTGGCCGAGGACCCGGCGAAAACCAAAGTGCTGGGTCTGACCGCGCTGGGGCTGGTGGAATTGACCCGCAAGCGCACCACGGAAAGCCTGATGGACGTGATGTCGGAAGACTGTCGCCATTGCGGTGGCAGCGGACGCGTGCGCACCATTGAGTCGGTGTGTTTCAAAGTGTTCAGGGAAATCATCCGTTCGGTCAAACAGTTCAAAACCGAAAAAATCGTGCTCATCGCGGCATCGAATCTGGTCAATCATCTGATTGAGGAGTACTCCGAAACCTTGGCCGGCATGGAAGAAACCCTGGGCAAACGCATTCAGTTGCAGGCCGAAGAAAGCTATTCACGCGATCATTTTGACGTGGTGCTATTGTAGATGACCCGCACCCAGCGTCACGCCCTGTCTTTTAAAATCTGGATCAAACTCCGCGGCGTGCTGGCGATTCTCATTGTCTTGGTGGGCATCTGCATCGGTCTGGTGCGGGTGCTGTTGCCGTATGAATCGCTGTACCACGAAGCACTGGAGAAATTCCTGGAAAAACAGTGGGACATGCAGGTGCAGATTGAAGGGCTGGAAGGCGAATGGCGCGGCAGCGGTCCGGATTTCAAGTTTCAGCGCCTCACACTCAGCGGTGAACAACAGGCGGTGATTCGTGACGCGCGCCTGCACGTCAATCTGTTCCAATTGGCCATGCCAGGCGGTGCAATGGGCGTGGATTTGAACGTTGAGCAATTCAACATGACCTATCACCGCCAGGGCACCACGCAGTTCACCCTGACCACCGATTCGGGCGATGAATCGTTCAGCGAGGTCATGGACGCGCTGCTGGACGCGGGCGATTTTTCCATTGATCAGTTGAACATTCGCATGGCGGGCGAGCAGAACGCCGCACTGGCCGACATCAATGCGCGTTTTTTGCTGGAAAAAAATCCATCGCAAAAGGCCCTGCTGCTGCAATTGAACCCATCCGAACTGGCGCAATCCGCGCAACTGATGGCGATGGGGCCGGTGGACGCGTTGATGAGCAAGACGGCGCGCTGGTATGCCGAGGCTGAACAATTTAAAGTCGATCGGGCACTGGCGCTGTTGCAAACGCCTGTGCCATTTGACCTGACACTGGGTGGACGCATGTGGCTGCACACCGATGACGGCGTGATCGTGCGTTCACGCGGCGAGTGGTCGCTGGCATCGGAACAACTGGCCTTGCAGGCGCAACTGGCTTTTGCGCATCAGGGCGTGGAAAAAGACTGGCGCGCCGAGGCATTGATCAGCGGTCTGCGCGTGGGTGGGCAGGCGCTGGAAGACGTGTCCTTGCAACTGCAGCGCGACGGCGGACTGAGCATTTTGCGCAGCGAAAACCTGTCGCTGCAACCGGTGTTGGCGGTGTTGCAGCAATGGCTGGGCGAAGCCATGCCGGATGCATGGCACGGCGTGTCCGGCCGCGTGCGGCACTTGCAATTGGTGTACGATCACGATTTGCGTCGCCCGGTGTCCGCCACACTGGCGTTTGAGGCCTTGCAGTTGGACAGTGAATGGTTGCGATTCAATGGACTGGCCGGCGAACTGCGGCTGTCGCATCAGGACTACGATCTGTTGATCGATTCAACGCAAGGGGCCTTGTCACTGCCGGGCCTGTTTCGTGGCAGCATGCGCTGGAACCGGCTCATCGCGCAGATGCGCACGTCGCTGCACAACCCGGACAACACCGTGCAATTGAACACCTTGTGGTGCGACTGCGAGGGTTTCATGCTGAACGCCGAAGGGCTGTTCTCACAGCATCAGGGCAACCAGCTGAATCTGGTCAGTCACGTGCGCGACGTCGATATTCCGGTGTTGCAGGGATTCTGGCCGCATCGGATCTGGAAACCGCGCACCATACAATGGCTGGATGAGGGCCTGTTGAGTGGTCAGGTGAGTGAAGGCGCGGTGTACTATCAAGGCCTGTTGCAAAAAGACGCCATTGAGTCCGGTCTGGGGCAGTTTCAATCGTTTGCCCGGGTGCAGGAAGCGCTGGTGCGCTATCACCCGGACTGGCCGTCGGCCACCATTGAATCGGCGCTGGCGCAGTTCATTGACATGGGCATGCGGGTGGACGTTGAGCGCGGTCGGGTGATGGGCAACCGCATCCGCGGCGCAACGGCCCGCATTGTGGATTACGATGAACCGGCGCTCGAACTGGACATTCGCGCCGCCAGCCGCAACAATCAGCTGGTGTCATTTTTGCAGCATTCTCCGCTGGCCGAATCGCTCAGCGAAGATCTGGGTTTTGCCATTCAGGGTGAGCAACGGCTGAACCTGAACATGGCGGTGCCCCTGAAAGACGACGAGGCGGCCGTTGAGGGCCTCAATGGCACCGGCGCGCTGCAATTCAAGGACGCCGAATTCATCTCGGACTTCATCCATCTGACGGACATCAACGGCGAGATTCGCATCGACCATGAAACCCTGGACATCGAGTCGCTGGATGCCCGTTTGTATGATCAGCCCATGCAGGTTTTCGGGCGCATCAACGCGCGCAGCGATGCCCGTGTGCGCAAGGATCTGCACATCACCGGGCCCATGGATATTCGCCATTTACTGCGCGATTTTGATGTGGATGAGTGGCCCTTGCACGGGCAGTCACCGTGGGACATTCATATTCTGCAAGACGCCGACGGGCTGCGTTTCGCAGCGTCCACGGATCTGGTCGGAGTGGACAGTGACTTGCCTGAACCCCTGCGCAAGGCCGGTGACGAAGCGCGACTGTTGACCCTGCAAAGCCAGATTCCCTGGCAAAACACCCCCATACTGGTGCGCTACGGCGATGTGTTTTCAGCGCAGCTGATGCAGCGCGATAACGGCGCGCAATTGCAACGGGTGCAACTGGGTGAGGCGGCGGATTTCACCGGGCCCTTCGGGGGGCGCGTGCGGCGCTTGAACCTGGATCGCTGGCTGGAGATGCTGGCCAGTGAGTCCACCGCGCCGGAGACGCAGCTGGACACCAATGAAGCGATGCAACAGCCGTTGAATCTGGCCATTGACACCGTGGTGTTCATGTCGCGCGAATTTCGCGACGTGAATCTGCAGCTGTCACAGGGTGCGGATGGTTTGGATGTGCAGGTCATGAGTCCTGAAATCCAGGGCGTGGTGAATGTGCCGGTGGATCTGGCGGACAAAGGCATCCTGGTGGACCTGGATTACCTGTATTGGCGCGACGTCGATGAACGCTATGTGGAAAACAAGGACTTCAACGCGCTGTCGATTCCCGACATCCATTTGTGGGTGGATGCATTCCATTACGCCGATGTGCCGTTCGGTTCCATGCACATGGAAGTGCGCAAAGTGGTCGACGGACTGAAAATTGAAAAACTGTCCCTGCAAACCGAGTGGATGGAATTCAACATCGTCGGTTTGTGGCAACCGGACCAGCACAGTGGCCGCTCCAGTTTTCAGATCGTCATGATTTCAGAGAATCTGGCGCGTTTTCTGAACAACATCGGCTTCGATTCGCCGATCAGCGAAGCGCAGACCATCGTGGCCATGGACGTCAGTTGGGATGGCTTGCCCAGTCAATTTGACCTGTCGCGGCTCAACGGCCGCATGAACGTCAGCATCGGCAGCGGCGAAGTGCTGGACTCCAAACCCGGCATAGGCCGCGTGTTCGGCCTGCTCAGTCTGACCAATCTGCCGCGCCGCTTGATTCTGGATTTTAAAGACGTGTTCTCATCGGGTTTGCGTTTCCAGTCGATGAATGGCGAGTTCAGCATTCTCAACGGACGGGCCACCACCGAGGATTTCACCATCAAATCCTCGTCCGCCGAGATCGCCATCCGCGGCACCACCGGCCTGGTGCAACAGGATTATGACCAGACCATTACGGTCAAGCCGAAAATCGGCCAAACGCTGCCAACCATCGGCGCCATCGCCGGCGGAGCGGTGGGCGCGGCGGCGGGATTTCTGGTGCAGGGCATATTTCGCAAGCAGTTGAGCGCGTCCAGCAAAATTGTCTACCGCGTCAGCGGCAGTTGGGACGAACCATTGATCGAGTTGATAGAAAATGAATAAGCGCGCATTGATGTGGACGGCGATGTTGTTGCTGGTGTGTCTGGCGGTGCTGGCGGCGCGTCAAAGCCGTGGGCACGCGCTCGGCGCAGAGCACAAGTCGGTGCAACTGGCTGCCCGCATGAACATGGCCGACAATTTTAAAAGCCAGAGCAAACGCTGGCTGGAAGCCCTGACCTTCAACTGGTACTCCGGTTACAGCGAAGACCTGGCGGACATTGCGCAGCTCAAACGTGAGGCTGAAACGCACCGCTTGAAAGCCATGAAATACTTCAAGATTTTTGTCGGACTGGCCTTGTTTTTGCTGCTGGTGCACTGGAAAAGCCCCGATCAGGCCACATATCTGGCTCTGATCCTGTTGTCTGTGGTGGCGCTGGTGACGGGGCTGACATCGCCGGTTCTGGCGGTGGTGGCCTATCAGGACATGCCGGTGCTGGGTGCCACCGTGTTTCAATATGAATCCAAGAGCATCGCATCGGCCATCGCCAAACTGTTTCAGCAGCAACAGCATTTCATTGCCGTGCTGATCACTGTGTTCACGGTGGTGACGCCGGTGCTGAAATCGGTGCTGCAGGGCGCGATTGTGTTCAGTGCCAATCTGCATTTTTCCCGACGCGTGACTCAGGTTTTGCGCGCGATCGGCAAGTGGTCAATGCTCGATGTGTTTGTGATCGCGGTGTTGTTGACCTATTTTTCCACCCGCGCCGGCGGTGCCACTGACGCGCAGGTGCACATAGGACTTTATTTTTTCAGCTGCCATGTGATCCTGTCCATGATCGGCAGCTATCTGGTGAGTACCCAATACCATGCTGAGTGATCAAATTGAACAACTGTTTCTGGCCCCGGATGATCTGAACATCGACGATCTGAGCCGCCTGCTTGGGCAGGCGCTCGGTTCCGGCGCCGATTATGCTGATTTGTATTTCCAGGCCGATCGGGTGGAATCCTGGACGCTGGAAAATCGCCAGGTCAAATCCGGTTCACACAACATCGATCGCGGTGTCGGTGTGCGCGTCAACGACGGTGAAAAAACCGGCTTTGCCTACACCGATACACTGGACAAGCGCCGCATCGCTGAGGCCTGTTTGACCGCGCGCAGCATCGCCCGCGGCCAGGCCGCCACCACCCGGGTGGCGGATTTGCGGCGTCAGGCGGTGAAACCCCTGTACACCGAAACAGACGTTCTGCACGGGGTGGACAACGCGCGCATCATCGAATTGCTGAATCGCATGGATGCGCTGGCGCGGGCGCAGGATGCGCGCGTGCAGAAGGTCGTGTGTTCATTTGCATCGAGTCAGGAATCGGTGTTGATCGCGGCGTCCGATGGCACCCTGGCTGAAGACATCCGGCCCTTGCTCAAGCTCAGTGTGCAGGTGATTGTCAAAGACCCGTCCGGCCGCATGGAGATGGGGTTTGCCGGCGGCGGCGGTCGGGTTTCGGTGCTGGATTTCCTCGCCGCGGATTCGGCGCCGGACTACGTGCGGCAAGCCGTGCAGACGGCGCTGGTCAATCTTGACGCGCGCCCTGCGCCGGCCGGCGAAATGCCGGTGGTGCTGGCGCCGGGCTGGCCGGGCGTGTTGTTGCACGAAGCCGTGGGCCATGGACTGGAAGGCGATTTCAATCGCAAGGGCACCTCGGCATTTTCCGGTCGCATCGGCGAACGGGTCGCCTCGCCCCTGTGCACCATCGTCGACTCAGGCCTGATGCCGCACCGGCGCGGCTCGCTGAGTGTTGACGACGAAGGCACGCCCACGCGGGAAAATATTCTGATTGAGAACGGCGTGCTGTGTGGTTACATGCAGGACAAATTGAATGCGCGCCTGATGGGGCAACAGCCGACCGGCAACGGCCGCCGGGAATCCTTTGCGCATTTACCGATGCCGCGCATGACCAACACCTACATGCAGGCCGGTGAACACGACCCGGAAGAAATCCTCGCAAGCATGAAGAAAGGGCTGTATGCGGTCAACTTCATGGGTGGCCAGGTGGACATCACCAACGGCAAATTCGTGTTTTCCGCGTCCGAAGCGTATTGGGTGGAAAACGGTCGCATTGTGCACCCGGTCAAAGGCGCGACACTGATCGGCGACGGCCCCACCGCCATGCAACACGTCAGCATGGTGGGCCATGACCTGGCGTTTGATCAGGGGCTTGGCGTGTGCGGCAAAGACGGCCAGAGCGTGCCGGTGGGCATCGGCCAGCCAACGCTGAAAATTGATCGTTTGACGGTGGGTGGCACCCAGGTTTGACCGCGCCGCTCAGTAGCCGTCGGTCAATTCGTCCGGCAACTGCGCGCTGATATTCAGTGGTTTGTGGCAATGCGGGCACAAGCCGTCGGTGTTGATGCGCGCTTCATTGAGGATTTCCTGCACGATGCCGCCGGTTTCACCGGAGGACAGGCCCAGACGGATGCCCAGTCGATCCAGTCGCGCCCGTTCTTTGTTGTCAATCTGTCCGTCCTTCAGATATTTCAAAGTCACAATGCGCAGGATGTGTCTCCGCCGGTTCATTTCCTCGGTGAATCCAAAGGCAAAAATGCCGGCCGGCAGGGCCGCCATGCCGATGCCGGAAATCACAATGACGGTGCCGAACACCTTGCCGGCGGCCGTCACCGGCACCACGTCGCCATAGCCAACCGTGGTGAGTGTGACCGTGGCCCACCAGATCGCCCGTGGAATGGTGCCGTAGGCTTCCGGTTGAACCTCGCGCTCGACCATGTGGATGCCGGTGGCCGCCAGAATGATCAACACGCACAGAATAAACAGCGCCGACAGGATGGTGTTGCGTTCCTGTTTGAGCACCGCCAGCAGCAGGTCCATGGAATGCGAGTGGTGCGTCAGTTTCAACACCCGCACCAGACGCAGGCCGCGCAGAATCATCAAGTCGTTGTACACAAAGAAGCCAATCAGGACCGGCAGTATGGCCAACAGGTCGATCAGGGCCATGGGAGTGACCATGTAACGCAAACGCCCCCACAGGGGGTGGCGGTACCGTTGCCTCGGCGAGTCGACAACGGTCCACACGCGCAACAGGTATTCGACAATGAACACCGCCACCACAAACAGTTCAATGGCAATAAACAGGGTTTTGTGGCGGTTGTATATGCCCGGCTCGGATTCCAGCACAATGGCCACCACGCTGACGATGATCAGCGTCATGATGCACACGTGCACAATCCGTGAAACGGCGTTGAAATCCTCCTGATTGAGAATGCGGTACAGCCGGGCGCGTGTCTGACTCAGTCCGGCGCGCATGGTTCAGTGCACGGACACATGCGTTTGCAGCAACGCATCAATTTGGGCGAACAGCCATTCGGGGGTGTCGTTTTGCGCCCGTTGCAGGAACTTGTTCTGATTCTGCATGATGCGGGCGATGCCCTGATGTTCTGGCTCACTCAGGTCCGGGTGCCAAATTTCAAAGATCAATACGAAACGGTCGCGCTCGCTGGGGTTGTTGGCCGAATGCACAAACGTGTCGTCGAAAATCAACAATTCACCGGCTGCCCAGGCGCGCGATTCACCGGCCACCGTCAATTCACAGCCGGCGGGAATGTCCAGCCCCAGGTGCACGGTGAGTTTGGCGTTGGACAGACCGTGGTGTGGTTTGATTTCGGTGCCGCCTTTGAGCACCGAGAGAAACACTTCCGGCGATTGCGCGGGAATTTCAGGCAGGTCCACCGCCGCCAGAGAAGCCTTGAGCACCGGGCAGGCGTCCAGTATATCCTGACGCACTTCCCCGCTGCGCGCCAGATGCAGACTGGACCAGTCAGAAGAATCGGTCAGCGCGGCCAGGTTGTCGTCGTCCGGCACGCCGTGGTGAATGTAGGGTTTGACCAGCGATTGATCGGCGAACAGCGCCATCAGCTCTGCGTGGATGGCCGCGCTGTTTTGCTGCAGCAGGCTGGACCAGGTGAATGCGTCGGCGTCGTAATAGGGCTGAGCACGCAAACCCGGGTAGTGATGAAAGGTGGGCTTTTGTTGCGCGTGATCCTGCGGTGCGGCGGCCAGGCCATGGAAAATGTCGAGGAATTGTTGCAGACGCCCGGCGCCTTCGCTGTCGTCCAGCAAGGGTGCAATCAGCGCGCTTTGCTGGCGGTGTTTTTCCATGCGCAACAGGTCATTGCACAGGTAGGACAGCTCGCGTTCGAAATTCGGGCTTTGTTCATTGCGATAGGCAAAATGCAGCGCCTGATTGTGAAAAAACACGCGGTTGACCAGGCGCGCGGCCAGTGCCGAATCCTGCGGCGCCAGCGACAACGCCAACATCAGCAGGTCGTGGTCGTTGTGCTGTTGTTGCTGAATCAGGCGGTGAAAGGCCTCGATCGCCGGGCGGTGTTTTTTCTGCTGGAATTGCAAAATGCCGTGGTTGCGGATCAACACCGGGTCATTCGGAGTCACTGCCAGGGCTTTGTTCAGCCAGTCCTGGGCGCCTTGCATGTCTTTGTTGCGGTGGGCGATTTGCGACATGAAGGCCAGACAGAACACGTCCTCGCTGTTCTGTTGCAGGATTTGTTCCGCCAGTTCGACCGCTTGGTCCAGCTGGCCGTTGTTGATCAGGGGATTGATTTTGTCTGCGCTGTTGCTCATGCTGTGTTGATCCGGGTGGTTGTCGTGTTGTCGCAGCGCACTCCGAGTCGGCGGCACTGCGTGTTCTCGTGGCGCATTTTAACACGCCACCGCCGTTGCGTGCAGTGACATCTCTCTGCATTGTCCCGGAATCGCTTGACTGATGGGGGATCGGAATGATCTGCGCAGGATTGCATCGCATCCGACCCGCGGCAACAGGTGATTGCCAAGGAAAGTCAGCGGACTCAATGGCCCGCACTGTGGCGCAATCACCTGTTGCTCAATAGGACACGCGCGGCGGAACATTGCTTGCAAAAATTGCACAGGCGCAGATCCCGGGTGCAGATCCATGTGCCGCTGTGGTCAGATTTTTTTCAGGTGATCAAAGATGACGCCGGCCAGTTTGCGACTGATGCCCGGAATGCGGGCCATGTCATCGACGGCGGCTTTTTTCAGGCCCTGCAGTCCGCCAAAATGTTTCAGCAGGGCGGCGCGGCGGCGCGGGCCGACGCCGTCGATGGATTCCAGCGGTGACGTGTTGCGCTTGTTTTTGAGGGCTTTGCGGTGGGCGCCGATGGCGTGATTGTGGGCTTCATCGCGGATGTTGCGGATCATCAGTGACAACAGATCGTCGGCTTCAGGTTTGATGAATCGGTCGCTGGCGTGGATGTATAGGCGCTCTTCACCATCGGTGCGGTGCGCGTCTTTGACCACACCCAGCAGGGCGATGTCGTGCACGCCGTGGGCCTGCAACTGTTCGGCCACCTGGTTGACCTGTCCTTTGCCGCCATCAATCAGGTACACGTCGGGTCGTTGCAGGCCATGCTTGGTGTAGCTGGCCAGGCGTTTATCGATCACCTGGCGCATCGCCGCGTAGTCATCGCCGGCGGTGATGCCTTCAATTTTGTATTGCCGAAACGCCTTGCGACAGGCACCGCCGGCGTCAAACACCACGCAGGAGGCGCGTGTCTGGTCACCGAAGGTGTGTGAAATGTCGAAACATTCAACCCGTCGGGGCGCCTGCGGCAAGCCCAGGTCTTGTTCCCAGCAGCGCCATTTGTTTTGCCAGCTGGCGTATTTTCTCACCCGCTGTTTGAGGGCGTTGTGCATGTTGACCTGCGTCAGGTCCAGCATTTTGCGTCGCGCGCCACGTGGCTGCGCGGTGATGCGCACGTTTTTGCCGGCCATTTCCGTCAACGCCGCCTGCAAATCCAGCACCGCGTGTGGCCGCTCATTGCAGATGATCTGCGCCGTCACCGGCCGATCAAAATAATACTGGCTGATGAAGGCGCTGAGAAATTCCCGCAGCGGGGTGTCCGCGGGTGTTTTGGGAAAATGATCGCGGTGGCCCAGCACCTGACCGTTGCGCACCGCGGTGACCGTGGCGATGTAGATGCCGGCCTGTCTGGCGACGCTGAAAATGTCCAGGTTCTGCTCGCGTTCGGTTTCGACAAACTGGCGCGACTGAATCAGGCGCAGAGCCTTGATGCGGTCGCGGGTCAGGGCGGCTTCCTCGTAGCGTTGCTCGGCCGCCTGCCGATCCATGGTCTCGACCAGTTGCTGCACCACTTTCTGGCCCTCACCGTTGAGAAAATCGATGGTGTAGCGCAGCTGCTCCTG
>JBNLBT010000088.1:0-13741 GCA_050303435.1 Marinicellaceae bacterium | reverse complement strand
CAGCACAATGGCTGCATCCGCGTGGCCGTTGCGTGCGGCCTGCTGCAAAAGGCCCATGCCTTCACTGAAAGCGGCGTCGTGAATGCGCGCCTGTTTCAGCAGCGCACAGGCCCGCTCAAAATCGTTGTCGTTGGAATGGTTTTGCATGCTCACCTCTGGCCCGATGCCCGATCGCAAAGCTTCAAATTCTTGACCATGGGCGATGCCATGTCAAGCCAGGCGCCCATCGGCAACGGCCTCAGGCGTTGTTCTCGTCGGCTCGATACGGGTCGTCGATGCCCAGGGTGTCCAGAATGCGCACTTCCAGCGCCTCCATGACGGCGGCCTGGGCGTCGCTGGCGTGGTCGTGACCGAGCAGGTGCAACACGCCGTGTACGGTCAGGTGTGCCCAGTGATCCTGCACCGCCTTGCCCTGTTGCAAGGCCTCGGTTTGCACCACGGGCTGACACATGGCCAGATCGCCGAGCAGACTGTCGTCGATAAAATCCGGCAAGTCCGGATGAAATGACAACACATTGGTGGCCTTGTCGCGATGACGGTAGGTGCGGTTCAGGGTCTGGCTTTCATCGGCGTCGATGATTTTAATGCACAATTCCCCGCTGCACGGCTGATGCGTACTGACGGCGGTCAGCCAGCGTTCAAAGTCGGCCTGATCAGGGGCCGGCAACGCCGCCTCGTTGAGCAGCACCACACTAAGCTTTTTCGTAGGCATCGATGATTTTCTGCACCAGGGAATGGCGCACCACGTCCTTGGAGGCAAACCAGCTGAAGGAAATGCCTTTGATGCCCTCGAGCACTTTGATGGCGTGTTTCAAACCGGACAGCTGACCCGGTTTCAGATCTATCTGGGTCACGTCACCGGTCACCACCACGGTGGTGTTGAAACCGGTGCGGGTGAGGAACATTTTCATTTGCTCCACGGTGGTGTTCTGCGCTTCATCCAGAATCACAAACGAATGATTCAGGGTGCGTCCGCGCATGAACGCCAGCGGGGCCACCTCAATCATGTTTTTTTCCAGCATTTTTTCGACCTTGTTGTGGCCCAGCATGTCGTAGAGCGCGTCGTACAACGGGCGCAGATACGGGTCCACTTTCTCGGTCAGATCGCCGGGCAAAAAGCCCAGCCGTTCGCCCGCTTCCACGGCCGGACGCACCAGCACGATTTTGCTGACGCGGTCGTTTTCAAAGGCTTCCACCGCGCAGGCCACGGCCAGATAGGTCTTGCCGGTGCCGGCCGGACCGATGCCGAAATTGATGTCGTGGGTGACGATGTTGTGCAAATAGGCTTTCTGGTTGTCCGAACGTCCGGAAATGTTGCCCGCCTTGGTGCGAATCACCACTTCCTGCGGCTGATGATTCGGGTTGGTCACATTGCCGGCCAGAATCACGTGCGCGATTTCCGGTGTCAGGTTGCCTTTCTGGGCTTCCTGCACAAACAGCGCCAGCATTTTCTTGGCCTGAATGACGTTGTCGATGTCGCCCTTGATCTGAATGGAATTGCCGCGCGCGCTGATCACCGTGTCGGTTTTCTGCGCCAGCAGCTTGAGGTGGGCGTCCTGTTCACCGAACAGGTTCGACAGCCCGCCGTTGCTCAATTCAGGGTAATTCAGTTGTTCCAGCATCTCATTCAATGTTAACTCGCCCCCGCAAGGAATTTCTCAAAGCTTCGGTGATGGTGACGTCGATCATTTGCCCGATCAGTCGGCGATCGCCATCGAAATTGACCACCCGATTGTTTTCTGTGCGCCCCGCCAGTTGTTGCGGGTCTTTTTTTGACGGGCCTTCCACCAGCACCCGTTGCGTGCCGCCCACCATGGCCGCACTGATTTCGGCGGCAAAACCATTGATGGTGTCCTGCAGTGTTTGCAGGCGGGCCTTTTTCACTTCCAGTGGCGTGGTGTCCGACATGGAAGCCGCCGGTGTGCCGGGTCGCGCCGAATAGATGAAACTGAAACTCTGGTCAAAACGAATGTCCCGAATCAGTTGCATGGTGTCGGCAAAATCCTTGTCGGTTTCGCCAGGGAATCCGACGATGAAATCCGACGACAGACTGATGTCCGGTCGCACTTCACGCAAACGCCGGATTTTCTGTTTGTATTCCAGCGCCGTGTGACCGCGCTTCATCATCGACAACACCCGATCCGACCCGCTTTGCACCGGCAAATGCAGGTAATTGGCCAGTTTCGGCACGTCCCTGTAGGCTTCGATCAGGCCCTGGCTGAATTCCATCGGATGCGAGGTGGTGAAGCGGATGCGTTCAATGCCGTCCACGGCAGCCACGTAATGAATCAGCTCGGCCAGATCAATGACCTCGCCATCGTGCGCCAGACCGCGGTAGGCATTGACGTTCTGCCCCAGCAGGTTGACTTCGCGCACGCCCTGCGCGGCCAGTTGATAAATCTCTGTCATCACATCGTCCAGTGGGCGCGACACCTCTTCTCCGCGGGTGTACGGCACCACACAGAAGGAACAATATTTGCTGCAGCCTTCCATGATGGAGACAAAGGCCGAAGCCCCGTCCTTGCGCGGCGCCGGCAGATGGTCGAATTTCTCAATTTCTGGAAACGAAATGTCGACCTGCGGACGCTTGTCGCGGCGCCGCTGATCGATCAGACCGGGCAGACGGTGAATGGTTTGCGGGCCGAACACCAGGTCCACAAATGGCGCCCGCTGGATGATCGATTCGCCCTCCTGAGAGGCCACGCAACCGGCCACGCCGATGATCACATCGGGGTTGTTTTCCTTGAGTTTTTTCCAGCGCCCCAGCTGTGAGAAGACTTTTTCCTGGGCTTTTTCACGAATTGAACAGGTGTTGACCAGCACCACGTCTGCCTCGGCTTCGTTGTCGGTGACTTCCAGGCCGTGTGAGGCCTTCAACACGTCCACCATTTTGGCCGAATCGTATTCGTTCATCTGACAGCCGTGTGTCTTGATGTAAACTTTTCCTGTCATGCGTTTATGCCCTGCAGCCGCTTCACCAATTGCATGATGATGGCCGCCGTGAGTCCCCAGATGTTGTGCCCTTCATAGTGAAAAACATGATACTGCAAATCCCCGCGCGGGGTCCTTATTTTTTGTTTTTTTTGGTTGTCCGGCTGCATGAAAAAATCAAACGGCACGGAAAAAATTTCATCCACTTCGCCCGGTTCCGGGACGCATTGAAAACCCGGCTTCAACGCCGCGACAAACGGTGTGACGTTGAATCCACTGATGGAACGCTGACCGTCCAGATGCCCGAGCACATCAATGTGCTCGACGCCGATGCCGACTTCTTCCTGCGTTTCCCTGAGTGCGGCATTGAGGATGTGTCGATCGGCGCGTTCATAGCGGCCGCCAGGAAAACTCACCTGCCCGGAATGGTGTTTAAGGTGTCCAGCGCGGCGCGTCAATAGAAGCTGCAATTGCGAGGGTTCCCCGTGCAATGGCACCAACACCGCCGCCGGCTTCAATCCGTCTTCGGCGCGCGCCGACCACAAACCGTCGTTGAGCCGCTGATGATTCAGGCAGGCGGTGATGTCCTGCAAATTCACCGGCTGCATGGATCCATCGCACGCAGAGAAAAAAAAGGGGCAAGCCAAAAGCCGCCCCTGCAATGTTTTGCTGTGTTGTCGTATTTATTTGACATCCAGCAGGTTGATGTCGAACACCAGGACTTCGTTGGGGCCGATCGGGCCCTGTCCGCGCGGGCCGTAGGCCATTTCCGGTGGCAAAAACACCTGCCATTTGTCGCCGACTTTCATCATCGGCAAAATTTCCTGCCAGCCCTTCACGCCCACTTCACTCATTTTGATTTCGTGCGGTTTGCCGCGTTGGAAGGTGCTTTCGAATTCCTGCAGATTGTCGTAATTGTCCTGACCGATCAGTGCGCCGCGGTAATGCAAAGTCACTTGACTGTTCATGTTGGGCGAACGGCCCGAACCTTCTTCAATCACGCGGTATTGAATGCCGCTGGCCAATTCCTTGATGCCTTTCTTTTTGCGGTTCTGACTCAGAAAGTCGTCGCTGCGAGACTGGTTCTCGTCGGCCAGTTTTTTGAATTCTTCGGCCTGAAACATTTTCAGCTTGGTCTGATAAGCCGAATAGGCCTGTGCCAGCTGTTCCTTGTCGTAGGCCAGATCGGCCTGCGCCGCCGCAGCTTTCAGTCCAGCCACGGTCTGGTCGATGTTCAAAGCAAAGGGTGAATCCTTGCGTTCGGCCAATTGCAATCCCAGGCGGTAACCCATGGCGTAACTGGCCATGTTCTTGTCAAAAGAAATGTCGGCGCTGGACTTCGGTGCGTTTTGATTTTGACCCATGGCCACACCACACGTCAGTAAAATCATCGTCAATGCTGTTTTTCTCATTCCGGTCCTCGTTGCGATTCAAGCGGCGTATTTTAAGCCACGCCAAAGGTATTAACAAGACAGAATCGGGATAAATTGGTTCCATCGATGGACAAATTTCCTGCTCAATATCGCCCCCCATTCACACACCGGGGAGCCATTACATCGCGGCCATCGAGTGCATGCGCAACACCGTGGCATGCCGGCAAGAGAGTGCGGCGCGCGGCGGGCAGGCATTATTCATGGCAGGGCGGTTCAATCCACGCGACATTTTGCATACAATACAGGGTTTTGATCTGTCAGGAATTAACATGTCCAACCTACTCAGCGAACTCAAAAACGGTGTACTGACCCTCACCATCAACCGCCCGGACAAACTCAACGCACTCAACCAGGATACATTGCAGTCTTTGCATCAGGCCATCCAGAGCGCGGAGCAGGACGACGATGTGGCCGCAGTGATCATCACCGGCAGTGGCGACAAATCGTTTGTCGCCGGTGCCGACATTGGCGAGCTGGCCACCACCACTGCGATCACCGGCATGCGCTTTGCCAAATACGGCCAGCAAGTGATGAACGCCATCGAACACTGCAGCAAACCGGTGATAGCGGCGGTCAACGGATTCGCCCTGGGCGGTGGCTGCGAGCTGGCCATGGCCTGTCACCTGCGGGTGGCCGCCGACAGCGCGCGTTTCGGGCAACCGGAAATCAAACTGGGCGTGATCCCCGGCTTTGGTGGCACCCAGCGGCTGACCCGTCTGGTCGGCAAAGGCAAGTCCATGGAAATGAATCTGCTCGGTGAAATGATTGACGCCGCCGAAGCGCATCGCATTGGCCTGGTTAACCGCGTGGTGCCGGCCGCCGAGTTGCTTGACCAGGTCACTCAAATGGCACAGGCCCTGTCGCGCTCCGCGCCGGTGGCCCTGGCGGCCATCATCGATTGCGTCAACCACGGTCTGGAATGCGCATTGAGCGACGCGCTGGATTATGAAATCAAAGCCTTCGGCGTGTGTTGCGCCACCGAGGACAAAAACGAAGGCACTCAGGCCTTTTTAGAAAAACGCGCCGCAAAATTCAGCGGCCGTTGAGATGTGTCGTCGCGCCATACAATGCAGGCCATTGGGTGGCGCGACCGGGGTCTCAATCCGCCTGTGCTGAAATCCAGTCCACGGCCTGTTCAATGCGCCGCACGGTTTCTTCCTGGCCGAGGATTCGCATGATGGCGTCGTTGGCCGGTCCCTGGGCACTGCCGCTCAGGGCCAGGCGCAAGGGCATGCCCACTTTGCCAAAGCCAATGGACATTTCACTCACCACATCGGCAATCAGCTGATGCAAATCGGCCGCGGCCCAGTCCTCGACCCTGGCGCAAGCGCGCTGCACCTGCTGCAAGGGCTCCAGCGCGGCCTCGGAGAAGGTTTTCTTCGCCGCTTTTTCATCGTAGTCCTGCACCCCGATGAACAGGAAGGCACCGAGTTCGGCCAGCTCATTGACGGTGTGTGCCCGCTCCAGAAACAGCGCAACCACTTCCTCGGCCTGATCTTTCGCCACTTCAATGTCCATGGCGCGGTAGCGCGCCTGCAACAATTCAACCAGCCGTGCGGTCTCGCACTGCTGTAAATAGTGTTGATTGATCCAGTCAAGTTTGGATGTATTGAACGCGCTGGCCGAGCGATTCACATGGCCCAGATCAAACAAGTCAATCATCTCTGACTTGCTGAACAGTTCCTGATCGCCGTGTGACCAGCCCAGCCGCACCAGATAGTTCAACACCGCTTCAGGCAAATAGCCGTCGTCGGCGTATTGCATCACGCTCACCGCGCCGTGCCGCTTGGACAAACGCGCGCCGTCGTCGCCAAGAATCATCGGCACGTGGGCGAACGCCGGCACCGGCCAGCCCAGTGCGCGATACAAATTGATCTGCCGGGGCGTGTTGTTGATGTGATCATCGCCACGAATCACGTGACTGATCTGCATGTCGGCGTCGTCCACCACCACGGTGAAATTGTAGGTCGGCATGCCGTCCGGGCGCGCCAAAACCAGGTCATCCAGTTCGCTGTTGGACACTTCAATGGGCCCACGAATCAGGTCATCGAAACGCACCGTGCCTTCCAGTGGATTGCAAAAGCGCACCACCGTGTCGTCGCCTTTACTCAGGCCGGCATCGCGGCAGCGGCCGTCGTAGCGCGGCTTCAAGCCCTGCGCCATCTGCTCGGCGCGCAGCGCGTCGAGCCGTTCGCGCGAACAGTTGCAGTGATAGGCCTGACCCTGGGCCAGCAAGGCATCCAGACAGGCCTGATAACGCGGCAGATTTTCGGTCTGATAAGTCACTTCGCCGTCGTGTTCCAGACCCAGCCACTGCATGCCATCAAAGATCGCCTGAATCGACGCTTCTGTTGAGCGCGCGCGATCGGTGTCCTCAATGCGCAGATGAAATTCACCGCCGTGGTGGCGGGCGAACAAATAGCTGAACAGCGCGGTGCGGGCACCACCCACATGCAAATAACCGGTGGGACTGGGGGCGAATCGGGTTCGGATGTTCATGAGATTGGGGCCTGCTTAATGTCTGATTGAATGGAGTGATTGCGGCGCGCGTGAACACGCGCTGTGCATTTTAATCAGCGCCGGTGCAAAAGTCCAGAACGCCTCGCAGTGCCATGACTTCAAGCGCTGTTGGGAACCGCTGTGAAGGGGTCAGTCGTCTTTAAACTGCAGCGACAAGGATCGCCCCAGCAGTTTCTCCATTGGCAGAGGCCACCAGTCCACCGGTTGGATTTCAGCCAGCGCCTGATCCGGACTCAAACCGCGGTGCTTGACCAGATAGGCGGCCCACAGGTGGCCGGCGCGCACACCGGAACGGCAGTGCAGCAACACCGGTCCGTTGGGATTGGCGGCCATGAAATCGGCCAGTTGCTGCAGTTTTTCTTCGCTGTACGGCTGGCCATCTCCGATGGCGATTTGTCGGAAGACCATGTCATTGGACTGCGCCATGTAATCTTCAAAAAACGGCAAGGCCTCATGCTCCGCATCGGTGCGGAAACTGACCACCGCGCGCACGCCGAGTTGCGCCAGTTCGGCAAAATCTTCGCGCGCCGGTTGCGGGCCGATGATGACCTCACCGTGCCGGTGGGTTTTAGACAGGTAATCGGTCGCCTCCGCTGCCCGCACATCGTCCGGGTTGTTTTTTTTCACCGCCGGCGTTCCGGCACAGGCGCCCTGCAACACAAGCACCGCCATTAAACACAATCTACGCATCATTCAATTCTCCGGTCAAAACAACACGCGCGCCATCTCACGTCGGTAGTGACTGGCTTGTGCGCGGTCTTCAAACAAATCAAAAGCAGCGATCAGGGCCTGGCGCACCGCTGTGTCAGCCGGTTGGGCTTGCAGCAATTGCAACAGGCGGTGCATACCGGCCTCCAGCCCCTCTGCTGTCTGCACCTGTTCAAGCACGGATTTGAGCGCTTCATCGGCCGGCTCCGCCAGCTCTGCCAATTGCACCCGCGCCAGCAATTGCACCGCTTCGCTGCGCGCCTGCAATGCCTCGGGCCACGCCTTGCTGAGTGCGCGGGCCTGAGCTGCGTCGCCGGCGCGCAGACAGATTTCCACCGCGGTCAGTCGTGCGGTGTCTTCGTCGATGCCCTGCAACAGTTCCAAGGCCTGTGCCGTTTCACCGGCCTGGTACAAAGCCAGTGCCCGCGCCACTTCCGGCGCTTGTGGCATGGCGGATTCACTGGCCTCTTCAGTCTCGGGCCCCAAATGCGGTTGCAGCATGGCTTCAATTTCTCCGGCCGGTTGCACCCCGACAAAACTGTCCACCGGTTGACCGCCACTGAACAGCACCACCGTCGGCAGCGACTGAATGCCCAGCTGACCGGCCAGCATCTGTTCGGCATCCACATTGACTTTGACCAGGCGAAAGCGGCCTTTGAGTTTTTCCACCAGCCCTTCCAGGATTGGCGTCAAGGCGCGGCACGGCTGGCACCAGTCGGCCCAGAAATCCACCAACACAGGCATTTCAGCCGATTTGTCCAGCACCTCGGCGGCAAATTGCTCGGCACTGACATCCACTATGTTCTCGTTCATCTCAGTCATATTCAATAATACGGGTTTTCACCGGTGCTGTGATCGGTGCCGTCGCGCACGCCTTTGATTTCGGGGAAAGCGTCCAGCAGCTGTTTTTCAATGCCGCTGGAAAGGGTCTGTTTGGCCATGCCGCAACCGTGACAACCACCACCGAAACGTATGTAGGCATACGCATCCCGCACCTGCATCAATTCAGCAAAGCCGCCGTGGCTGGCGAGCATCGGATTGATGTGGCTCTGGATGTAATGGGCCAGGCGATCTTCCACCGGCGCATCGGCGTCCGGCGCCTGCCCTTTGAGTTTGGGTGCGCGGATGTTCAACTGGCCGCTGGCGCCATTGATTTCGTAATCGATTTCGGCGTCCTCAACCCACGGCGCATCCTCACGGTGCACGTATACATTGAACGCGCCCAGTTCCGTGG
The DNA here is from genome assembly GCA_050303435.1 of Marinicellaceae bacterium. Taxonomy (GTDB): domain Bacteria; phylum Pseudomonadota; class Gammaproteobacteria; order Xanthomonadales; family Marinicellaceae; genus JBNLBT01. The sequence continues at coordinate 4,915 of JBNLBT010000088.1, read as the reverse complement.
CACTGAAATCCCCGTCGATCTCAGCCGCTTCGCAAAAGCCCAGCTGGCAATCGGCCGAGGGCGTGCCCGGGTGGGTCACCTGCAATTTCAGGTGCAAACCCTGAATGTCCTGCTCCTGCAGCACACCGGCCAGGAATTCCTGCGCCTGTTGTGTCACTTTTAACATGTCAATCTCTCACTGATGTATGGCAGCGACACGTCCAGGCGATAATCGATGCCTGAATGCGTGCCGTTGAACTCTTCATAGGTGTGTTCAATGCCGTGGTTTTCAAGGGCTGCGGACAATTGCCGCATGCCGTAATGCATGTAAAACTGATCGCGCTGGCCGCAGTCCATGAACAGGCCGTTGAGGCGCTTCAGGGCCTCGGCGTGATCGGCCACCCGCTGCACCGGATCGTGCGCCAGCCAGCGGCGCCAGCGCACCGGATCCAGGCGCCCGGTGTGCAGGTCAAACGGCAATTGAATGCGCCCGTCCTCTGTTGGATCATAGGTGGCGGCCAGACACAGGTGCATCAGCGTCATGATCTGCGCGCCGTTGATTTTCTTGGCGCGCCAGAAGCGACGGATGAAGCGCTCCACATCGCCATTGAATTCCGCCAGGGTGTCGGCCACCAGCGGAAAATCCCGTGCGTAGGTGATGTCAAATCCGGCGTCCCCCGACTGATTGGCCACCACACCCCAATGCCCCGGCCAGTCCATGGCAAAACGCAGCGCCGCAAAGCCGCCGGAGGACTTGCCCATCACCGCACGGCCGGCCGCCGCATCGGCGACCTTGAACTGCGCTTCGATGGCGGGCACGATTTCCTGGTGAATGTGGCTGGCGTATTGACCGACGCCGGCCGAATCGAGGTACTGGTTGCCACCCAAACGGGTGAAACAGTCTGGAAAGACCACCACAACCGGTTGCAAGCGGCCTTCACCGATCAGTCGGTCCAGCCGTTCCGGCAGACTTTCTGAAAACGCCCGCCAATCGCCCGCGGCCAGACCGCTGTTGGTGTAGGCGGCCAGATAATAAATCACCGGCACACGGCGCAGGTGGTCGTAGTCCGCCGGCAGATACAGCGTCACACGGCGGCGCACCGGATCACCCAGCGGGTTGTTGGCCAGGCACTCGGAGTGCACCTCAATGTGCGTCAGGCGACCGCGCGGGTGCTCGGTGTGGTGGTTATGAATCGACATGTGCGATGAACTCCTGAGGCAATGGACAAACAACATCAATAGCTGTGTTGTCAATCCGCAATGCGCTGGCATGCAGCAGCAGACGTGGCGCGCCGGCATCACCGGCCGGCCCATAGGTGCGGTCTCCCAACACCGGGTGTCCCATGGCCGCGGCGTGCACGCGGATCTGGTGTTTGCGCCCGGTCAGCAAGCGACACTCGACCAGGGAATGGCGCGCACCGCTTTTCAATGGCGTGAATTCGGTCACCGCCGCTTTGCCATCCACGGCGCAGTGCACCGGTTGTGCGCCCTGTCGCGTGACTTTCAGCGCCCGCTCCACGCGCTGCGCTGTGCGCAGGTGGCCGCGCAAAACCGCCACGTAGGTTTTGTGCACCTGTCCAGACTGCTGCCAGGCCTGAAACCGGTGCAGTGCGGCGCGGCTGCGGCACAGCAACAGGCAGCCGGAAGTGCCCAGATCCAGGCGATGCGCCGGTTGCAGATCGGCCGTGTACGGCGGCGTGGCGCGCAAGGTTTCAATCAGGCCGGCGGCGTGACCGGTGCCGGCGTGCACCGGTGTGCCGGCGGGTTTATCAATCACCATAAAGGCATCGTCGGCATACAGCACCCGCGCACACAAACGCTGCGCCAGGGCGCGGTCGATGTCCACGGCCGGGGCCGCGTCGTCGGCGAAGAACAGCTTCGGCGGCACGCGCACCTCGTCGCCGGCACACAGGCGGGATTGAGCCCGCGCACGTTTCATGTTGATGCGAATCTGCCCGGTGCGAATCCATTTGTGCAACAAAGTCCGCGGCGCGTGTTTGAAGTGTCTGAATAAGAAATTGTCCAGCCGTTGATCCGCGCTGTTGGCATCGACCGTCATCAACGGCTTTTTTTTCGGGGCATCGGTCATTGCTGTATTCAAAACAAAAAAATAATGTTAAAATTCGCAGATTCGCGTGCAGTGAACGCGAATGATGTGGTTTCTCAACCGGCCGAGATATTTGCCCGGGAACACGGAACCGCCATTATACAGAATTATCTCCCGGAAGTCCTGAGAACACTTAAAGTGACAACCGGAATGTCAGCGAAAGCCATCGGAACGGCAAATACGTGCACTGGAGTACGCGTCGCTGACGAATAATTGAGTCGGCCAAACCACCGATTTGAATTAACGAGTGATACCGAATTCGATGATCCGGCGGGCGTTTCGCTCACCGCCGATCCCGGGGCTGCAACAACCAGCGCCCCCGACACACGTCAAACGCCCCGGCGTTGACTCACAGGTCAATCCTGAATCCATCACTCCGCACATTCTCATTCGCGAAAGGACCGCGCCGACCACCGTTTAAGGAATATTGAATGAAAAGAATGTTGATCAACGCGACCCACACCGATGAAATTCGGGTCGCCATCGCCGACGGGCAAAAACTGTACGACCTGGACATTGATTCGGCCGGTCACAACCGCAAAAAAGGCAACATCTACAAAGCCCGCATCACCCGCATTGAACCCTCACTGGAAGCCGCATTTGTCGACTACGGTTCAGAGCGGCACGGTTTTCTGCCGTACAAGGAAATCAGCCCCGATTACTGCAAAACCGCCCCATCCGGCAAAGCCCGTCTGCCGATCAATGAAGCGCTGAAAGAAGGCGACCAGCTCATTGTCCAGGTGAACAAGGAAGAACGCGGCACCAAAGGCGCTGCCTTGAGCACCTACATTTCACTGGCCGGCCGTTACCTGGTTTACATGCCCGGCAACACCCGCGCCGGCGGCATTTCCCGCCAGATTCGCGGCAATCAGCGTTCACACCTGCAGGAAATCATGAACAAGCTGGAAATCCCGAAAAACGACGGCGTGATCGTGCGCACCGCGGGATTGAGTCGCACCTTTGAGGAAATCGAATGGGATTTGAATTACCTCAAACAGGTCTGGACCGCCATCCAGATGGCCTCTGAAAAGAAACGCGCGCCATTTTTTATCTATCAGGAAAGCGACCTGTTCATCCGCGCAATTCGCGACTACCTGCAACCGGACATCGGTGAAATCCTGATTGACGACCGCAACGCCTATGAAAAGGCGCGGGAGTTCATGCAACAGGTGATGCCGCACAACCTGAAAAAACTGTCGTATTACAACGACACCACGCCGCTGTTTTCACGCTACCAGATCGAACGTCAGATTCAGTCGGCGTTTGAACGCGATGTTAAACTGCCGTCCGGCGGATCCATCGTGATTGATCACACCGAAGCATTGATCAGCATCGACATCAACTCGGCGCGTTCCACCAAAGGCGTGGACGTTGAATCCACGGCACTGCAAACCAACCTTGAAGCGGCCGACGAAATCGCCCGTCAATTGCGCATTCGCGACCTCGGCGGCCTGATCGTCATTGATTTCATTGACATGCGCAGTTCACAAAACCAGCGCAGCGTCGAAAACCAGTTGCGCGACGCCGTACAGATTGACCGTGCGCGCGTGCAAATCGGCAAAATTTCACGCTTTGGTCTGTTGGAAATGTCGCGTCAGAGACTGCGATCATCGATCAACGAATCCAGTCAGATCGTCTGCCCGACCTGTTCCGGTCACGGCTTCATTCGCAGCCAGGAATCCCTGGTGATCTCCATCATCCGTTTGATCGAAGAAGAAATGATCAAACCGCACACCGGTCGTGTGGTGGTGCAAGTGCCTGCTGACATTGCCAACAAGATTCTCAATGAAAAGCGCACCGAAGTTTCGGACCTGGAAAACCGTCACTCGATACCGGTGACCATCATTTCCAATGAACATTTGATGTCGCCGGATTTCCATGTACAGAGACTGAACAAAAGTCAGGCCAACATGAATCTGGACGACATCAAGTTGATTCAGCCTGAAGAGATCCAGGCCCAGGCGGCCCAGGAAGCCAAAAGAGTGCGCAAAGAGACGCCGGCACTGGAAATGGTCACACCTGAAGTGCAGGCCCCGCGTCGCAGCCTGCTCAGCTCATTGACCGTGTGGCTGAAAACCACCTTCGGCTACGGCAAGAGCAAGTCAAACGACAAAAAATCCAGCTCGAGAAAAGGCCGCGGCAACCAGAAACGCAAAGACCGCGGTGGCCAGTCAGCCAAACAATCGAGCCGCAATCAGAAAAACAATCCGCAGCAAAAACAGGCCAATAAAAACCAGGGCCAGCAACAGAAAAACCAGAAACAAAGCCGCGGCCGCGGCAAACCGCAAGCGCAGAAAGGCAACAAAAACGCCCGCGGTCAGCAACAACAGGGCGGCAATGCGCAACAGCAAAGCGGTGGCCAGCCTCAGGGCGGCGCTCAGCAGAAGCAAGGCGGCAATAAACAACAGCAAGGCGGCAACGCCTCCGGCAAAAAAGGCGGACAAAACCCATCCCGGCGCAAGAAAAACAACGCGCCGCAGCAAAACAACGCCACACAGGACGCAGCGCAAGGCAATAAAAACTCACCGCCGCAGAAAAACAACAGGGGCCCGAAACACAAATCCGCGGCCCCCTCTGGCGACGCCGAGCCAAAGCAAAAAGGCCAGGCCAATGTAAACAAACAAGCGACCGGCCAGGATGACAAATCCACTGAAATCAAACACATGAATCGGCCCCTGGGCAGTGTGGCTGAATACGCCGCGAAAAAAGGCCAAAGCGTGCCCTCCGGCGCGGTGCGCAACAAACAGGCCGACAACAAACAGGCCGACAACAAACAGGCCGACAACAAACAGGCCGACAACAAACAGGCCGACAACAAACAGGCCGACA
>JBNLBT010000087.1:0-13758 GCA_050303435.1 Marinicellaceae bacterium | reverse complement strand
AGCCAAACCGGTCGTTCTCACCCCCGTTGAAGGCGTTGAGTTTTTGCGTTTGTCGCCATTCGCCGTTCACCCGGTCGAACACATAGGCCGAGCCGGCGTTGTTGCCGTGGTCATCAGACCCGTGTTCTCCGATCAGCAAGCGATCGCCGTCGAGGCTGATTGACTCGCCGAATCCTTGATGCGGTTGCGGCGCCTGCAAGACCGCCTCCAGCGTGTTCCAGTCAACGCCATTGTAGGTGAACAGCATGACCTGGTCCTTGTTCGCCACCGCCAGCCGGTTGCCGGAAAGACTCATTTCAAATCGGCCCAAACCCGTTGCGGGGTGATTGGGTGCGATGCGCGAATGGTACACCCACGCGTTGCCGTCGTGGCGATACACCAGAACGGTGTTTATGACCGGCGCCGCCAGCATGGCCCATTCCCCCCGGCTTTCGATGGTGGTGGCAAACTCGCTGCTGGGACCGGCCAGTCCGAGCGGTGTGCCAATCAGCTGCTGCTGCAACTGCGCGGCGCGGGTCACCGGACCGGATTCATCGCCTGCGGCGGAAACGGGCTGTGTTGCGGACACACTCAGCAGCACTGCGAGGCAACTGAATGAGAACGACCTGATTGATTTAGGATGCATGGGCATGGTCTGGATTTCCTTGAACAGTGACAATAAGGTATATTAGTACAGTGTGACGGGTGTTTTGGCAACACCAATCGCACACAGATTGTGGGGTTCCTGCGGCTGTGCGCCTCGTGTGTCTTGAGGCCGAAGCATCATCGCCGACCTGCCGCGGGTGATTCCCACAGGACGTGTTCGACTCAAAAACCGGCGTAAAAGATCCGGTCCGTGCCGGCGTCGCAGTTGACTTCGAGCGTGAACACATCGTCGCCAGTGATCGCGCCTGTGTCGTTGACCACGGTGCAGTTTTGCATCGGCGCGGCCGGCTGAGTGTGCACCGCCACGGTGTAGCCCTGCGCGTCTCCCAGCAAGGCGTCAAACACAAAAAAACCGTTCTCAGCCACCGTCAGATCGTCCCCGCCGTTGTTTTGCAGGGTCACGCTGTTGTTCGGATACAGGCCGTTGACGAAGCCGCCGAGGGCGAAGGCGGTGGTCCAGTTAAGGTGAAATACGGCGCCGGCTTGAGCTGTGGGTCTGGAGTGTTGATGTGAGCCAATCAATGCATGATGTTCAGATTGAGCGACGGCATTGGCAAAAAAGAAATGATGACTGTCAATTTCGTCGGCGGTGTCAGGTATCGTTTGTATCCGATGCAAGCGGTTGTCGATGATTTGATGCATTTCCGCGACACCGCGTGAAGGTCCAAAAGTTTTCATCCCGAGAAACAGTCGATCCCCGTAGAATTGCATTGAGTTGACATATCGTGTGATGTACAGGGGGTCATTTAAATTGAGTCTTTGCAGCAATTGCACCTGGTCATTGACGCGCTTATAAATCGAAATGTAGCTGGGTCCGTTGTGGTGCGAAGAAAGCGCCAGGTAGTTGTCCGATAACGCGACTTTTGTGCCCAGATAGGCATTCAATGGACCATAAGAATCATGGATAGTGCCACGGTCTTCCCATTGCAGGACATCATTACGCCATTTATACAGGTCGGCGCCTCCCTGATTCATAAAACCTTCGTTTGGGTCGCCAATCAATGCGCTGTTCCCATGCACTGCAAATCCACCAAAAGGGGGCCCTTTGGCTTGAAATTTATGGTTCCATAGGTTTCCACTCCGGTAATAAAAATCCACATCATAGCCAGGGTTGCCTATGCTGTTCACCAAAATGTGGTCGCCATCAATGGCCACGTATCGACCAAATTCTTGATCCGCATTTGATGGTACTTTCCGCAGAGTTTGAACCTCCATCCATTGACCTTGTGTGTACTGAAACACATAGGCCTGTCCAATGTCTTCGTCTAGTATTCCGTCTTTGCCATGGGCGCCAATCACCGCTGTATCACCAGACAAAGCCACAGCATGACCAAATTGGTCGCCTGCGGCGCCGTCAGATGCCTTCAGCTTATGTGTTTTTACCCAGGTTTGTCCATCCCAGTCAAGAATGTAGGCTGCGCCGGATTCTTCGCCGTTGTCATCGTCGCCGTAGGCGCCCACCAGTGCCCGATCACCGGATAAACTGATGGACCAACCAAAGTAATCGAAATTCGCACCATTCTCCATCTCCATTGAACCGCTTTGGATCCATGAGCCATTGTCCGGCAAGTGTGGAAAAACCGCACCGGCGTCTTTTCCATGCGCATCATCTCTGGGATCAGCAATCAGCAGATGCGTGCTGTTCATTTCCACCTGTTCACCGTATGTACTGGAAAAATCATTGTGTGATTGACTAAGGATCTGTGTTTCTCCCCAAAGGCCATTATTGAGTTCAAACAAATAGGCCCGGCCGGGGCTGTTGTTATTCTTTACCCCGATGATCGCTTGGTTGCCGGCCATGGCCAGGTCCGTGCCAAAATGGTCGTCGTTGCCAACCAGCGAACCGTACAGGTTTTGCACAAATGTCCATTGCCCTGCGTTTTCCCGATAATAATAAACCACGCCCGAATCGTTGCCTGTCCAGTTGCTGTCAGTTGCAGCGATCAACAAATCCTGGCCATTGAATGCCAGGGTGGCACCGAATCGATCATGGTCATTGGCGTTTTCAGGGTACAGTGTCTGCTCCGGCAGCCACACAAAACCGTCCCACCGATATATATGCACTGCACCGGTGGCCACACCGTTGTTGTCGGCGCCAACGGCACCTATGGCCAATAAATCACCGGCCAGATGCACCGAAGAACCGAATGAGCCGTCCATTGGATTGGCAATTTTTTGTGTCAGTTGCCAATGCTCAGGGGTGCGATCAAACACGTAAACGGCGCCAGAGAATTTGCCGTGTTCACTGTCGCCTATGGCGCTGATAACCGCTCGATCGCCATCCGCATGCAATTGTGCGCCAAAATAATCGCTGGCTTTTAATTCATCCGGTTTGATCAACTGAACTTGTTCCCAATGGAGGTTAATCTTTTCAAACACAGCGACACCACCGGTTTTGATGCCGTCATCGCCTTGCAATGTGTCCGAGCCCAAGAACAAACGCTGTCCTGAGGCAGCCATGGCTGTGATTCTGATTTGTGGGTTAGCTGCGTGAATAAAACTGATGCGGTCGGTGTTGACCCAGTTTTTGTCAACATATTCAAAACTGTGAACAGGCATATTGAAATTGCCGGTACCCAAGAACGCCAGATTTCCTTCCAGCGCAAGCGGGTTGCCATAAGAACTGCCTTGTCCCCAATAGCCCTCAGGGCTGGGTGAGATGTTCCCTTGCACAAAAGCGGCTTTGATGTGCTTCAGGGATGGGTTGGATTGCCACAGGTTTTGGATGGTGTGGCCCTGTGCCTGGACTTGCACGATGTAACACAGGAGTAAAAGTGCGGATTTATTTAACATGGGTCGATTTCCCCCGGTGAACAGTTTTTTTCCATCGCATCATGCAACGGTCCTTCTCAGCCGGATTTTAGCATGGCCGGTCGGTTTTATGCACAAATAAGGGTTAAAGAATCATTGCAATGCTCAATCAAAGCGTTCCATCAACGGAAATATTTGTAATTCACGGACTCAAAAAATGCCGAAGATGCATCACCCTGCGCAAAATTGTTTGATCGCGTAATGCACGGTGTGATACACCGCCTTTCCATTCTCGATGCGGGGTTGTTTTGGAACGCGGGCCACCATGGACAGGGCCGTGCGGTTTCTGCGTTCGAATTGACTGGGATGGATCAGCCGGAGATGGATGGGGCGACCTTTGCGGTCGACATCGGCGGCCACCATCACCAGGTCCTGATGGCAGGTGGCGCCGTTCCTGTATTCAGGTCGGTCGAAAAAATCTATGCCCGTGAGCTGGTCGGGCACTTCGATTGCCGCGGGCATGCTGGGACGAATCCGGGTGGATGGGGTCTTTTGTGCTGCCAGCTTGATTTGCAGCTGCGCGAGCAATTGTTTCAGGGTGGTGAGATCGATGCCCCAGTCATCTGGAATAATGAGTCGTTCGGCCGCAATGGGTTGGGTCAAAAAAATGTAGGCCGGTGTGACCTTGTCCCGGTCCTGGCCCTGGCCCTGGATGGATTGAGGCCATCTCAGTTCAATGTCATTCAAGAGAACAAAAAACACGGCGACAATGGCCAGAACAGTGCATTGAATCAATCGTTGCATGGCGATGGCATGTATTCAATGTGTGATCTGAGCGCTGCCAGCGGCGCCGGCATCGAGGCCGGCGCCAACCCATGCATGCGTTCAAAGTGTTTCAGGCGTTTCATTGCGGTGGGGCAATGGCATTGGCTGAAAGGTCAGACGCACCGGTTTGGGTTTCTCCAGCGGCATCTGCGGGCGTTCTTTCGTGCCGCCATTTTGTACCAGCTCTTTGGCCTTATTGATCAATTCACTTTTGGCATCGGCCGGAGCCGCTTCAACACACAGACAGGCATCGATGGATGGTGCCAGCAGGTGATGCACTAAAGTCTGTGCAGACCATCCGCTGTGCTGTGATTCATCCAGGCCGGTCTGGCGGTTCAGGTCCAAGTCTGAACCGGCCAGACCGGCGCCGAGCAATGCAATTCCCAATGTGTGGAACCAGTTTCGGGTTGTTTTCATGACTTCACCTCGCTGCGTTCGGTCACTGCTTGGGCAATTCAAACTCAATGGTCTGTGTGGCGATCTGGCTGACCGCCTGGCCGTTGACCACCTTGGGTTTGAACTTGAATTTGCTGATCGCATTCAATGCGGCCTGGTTGAACAGGCGCGCCGGTTTGGCGTCAATCACTTTGGGGTTGATCACCGCGCCTGAAGGCGTGACTTCAAACTGCACTTTGACCCAGCCTTCGATTTTGGCGATCAACGCTTTGCGTGGGTACAGTGGCGCGATGCACACGATGCAAATCAGTTCACCGGACGCCTGGCCAGAGCCGTCTCCGGGCAAATTCGGTAAGCCGATCACTTCGGGTCCGGTGCCAGTCAAGACGGTGCGAGTTTCAATGGCCATGATCCGATCCGGTGGCGTGGGCTGATCCAACTGCAAAGGCTTGACGTTGGGCGGTTGTTTGACTGGTGTCCGTTCAGGTTTTTTAATGCGGTCTTTAATATGGGTTTCCTCTTCCTTGGGCACCCGGGTGAAATTCAAATCCAGCGGCGCGCGCTCTTCAAAGCCCAGGCGCGTGTCCTGTTTAATCAAAGCACTCATGCCCCAGTACAGCAGCGCCGTCACCGCCGCGGCCAGCACCGCCGCGCTCAAAAGTCTGTTTTTTATCATGGCTCACCTCCATAAAAAATAGCCCCTCTCAAAAAGGTGGACCCATGACTTCTGGCATAAGTTCAATGCCGGTGTTGACGGTGAGGTGCGAAGCGAAAACAGTGCTGGGCAGACCATGCTTCTCATTTCGGCACGTGTGGCGTGCATCTTCTGCGCACAATACAGCGCCGTTGCGTTGCGGGTTAATCGTCTGTGCTACGAGTCTTCGACGGTTTCGAAGGCGCCGAAGAAAATCAAATCATCTATGTTTTTATACACGGAGACTGAACCTGAGTTGGTGCCGTGATCATCGTCGTTGGGTGTGCCGACCAGTGTGAAATTCTGACTCATGGCCAGTGTCGAACCGAAATTGTCGCTGTACAGCGGATTTGCTTGTTTGAAGCGTTTGATGGGCAGCCACTGATCGCCGCTTGGCTTGAATGCGTAGACTGCGCCACTGTAGAGTGCGATGTCATAACTGCGCGGCGCACCGATCAAGACCAGATCATCCGAGAGCAACACCGATGAGCCAAATTGGGAAGACACGGTTGGATCGGGGGCCAAGAGTTGTGCCTGGTACACCCATTCGGTGCCAGTGTAGTGATAAATAAAGGCGGCACCGATGGCAAGGCCGTCCTGGTTGGCGTGGTACGGAGTGCCCACAATGAATTTTGAGCCATGTAAATCCAGTACGGACCCAAAACCGAAATTGATGTACACAGGCGGGGCCGTGATTGTTTGCTGAAACGCCCAGGAAGATCCGTTCCATCGGTAGTGATGAATTGCATTGGATGAACCTGCCAACAAGTCCGGACCGTTCATTTCCAGTACACTTCCAAAGTGGTCTCCCTCGCCTGCACCGATGTAAGAGAGTTCCTCTGTCAGAACCCACGAGTCATCTACGCGTTGCGCCATAAACACCGCGCCCGCGTTCGATCCAATCCAGTCATCGATGTTTGCACCGATCGCCATGTGATCGCCGTCCAGGGCGATGGCAATGCCAAACGCCTGGGAATCTCGAGTGGGGGTCAGTCGGTCGGTCTGCAGCCACTGATTGTCCGTGCGGTTGAACACATAAACCTGACCATCGTATGGCCCGAAGCTGCCATCGCCCGGCGCGCCGACCGCGGCGGTGTCGCCGTTGATGGCAATGCCGGAACCGAAGCGATGAGTCTCTTCGGCGTTGTCTGCATGGAGTTTCTGCTGCAAAGACCACGTGGCGCCGTTGTGTTCATAAATGTACGCAGCCCCGGATTCAACCCCCAACCCATTGTCTCTTGGCGCGCCGACGATCAGTCGGTTTTCGCGGGCATGCATGCGTGAGCCAAACGCGCCATAATTGGCGCCCTCATTCGCAATAAATTCAGCCGTTTCAGTTAATCCGGAACTGCCCGGTTGATACACATGCACCCGGCCGGAATAGCCTGAGATGCTTTGCATGCCGCTGATCAGCAATTGCTCGCCGGTGCTGTGCATTGCAGTACTGAACTGGTCGTGTTCTTGAGGGTTGGGTGTGAAGATTTGTTGCACTTCCTGCCATTGCCCCTGAATCCGTGCAAAACGATACACTGCACCGGTGTTGATTCCCATCAAATCATTGGTCGACCCAATGACAATGTCGCCTTCAAACATCGCCATGGATCGACCAAAACGATTGGTTGGATGCGCGTCGGAGGCTTGCAGAACGGCGGTTTGTTGCCAATGGTGTTCTCCCGGTTCGAACACATACACAGCGCCTTCATCAAATGTTGAAAAATTGCGGTACACCGAAGCCACCATGGCCATGTCTTCGGTCAACAATAAAACACTGCCAAAACGGTCATTTGCATTGGACTCTGAGGAAAGCCATTTTTCTTGCAACTGCCAGCCCGAGGGTGAGTTTTGATACAGATAAACCGCACCGGCTTCGCTGACTTCATGCACTTCTTGCACTGGCGCACTGACGATCAAGCGATCATTGAAAAGCGACATGCTGCTGCCAAACTTGTTGTACGTCTTAAGGTCATCCGGTGCGAATTTTTGCACTTGCGTCCAGAGTGTGCCGTTGTGTTCAAACACATACACTGAGCCGTTGTCGGTGCCGCCCTGATCCGTTTCCCAGGCGCCAATCAGGATCTGATCATCCGACATGGCCACCGATGAACCGAATCCATCGCCGGCTGCTGCATCATCGGCCGTGAGTTTTTGCTGTTGAGTCCATAGACCGTTGATGCGTTCATACACATACACGGCGCCGGCCTCTGAGGCGATAGAATCAGAGTAATACGCGCCAATGACCGCGCGATCGCCGTGCAACGCCAACGCGCCGCCGAACGCGTCCCCCACTTCTTGCGTTGCGGGTGTCAATATCTGCTGCTGTTGCCACTGAGCGCCATCGTATTCAAAGGCAAATACCTGAGAATAGCCGTATTCAGAAATATTGGCCGTGAGCAGGGCCGTGTCGCCATCCGCGGCCATAACGATTGCAAATCCCGATCCTCTGCCAACCAGCCCTTCCGGCGTGGGCAGCAGCGTTTCTGTGGGCACGGGGGGCGATGCAGCCCGCTGTTGGCTGCCAGTGTCCACTTTGTTGGTTTGCGCTAGCGTAAACTCGTTCAGGCCCAAGAGGCCCCACAACAACAGCCATGGCCGCGATTTCTTCAGTGTGTGCATGGTGAAATGTCCCTCTGATTGCACGCTAAAGAATAGCAGAAGGTGGGTTATATTCGTGTTAAATTCAGTGGGTATGCCGGGATGAGCATGGGTGTTTTGTCACGGCTGCCGTGCGATCAACGCAGTATTTCCTCAAATGCGTTGATAAAAATCAGGTCCATATCTCCCAGACAACCGATGCGTTCGGTGGCAATCACCAGCGCGTCGATGTAGCGCGCCTGTTCAACCGGTGAACCGGCATTCCAGTAATTGGAAAAGTGGATTGAATTGAGCGCGTAGTCACTCCAGTTGCCGACCCAATTGTAGTCGTGTCGGAATGACTGCAATTCGCCGTTGATGTACAGGTCAAACTGGCCGTTGATTTGACCCGGGTCGTTCAGGCGCACATGGCCTTCAACGCAGACCCAATCGCCCATCGGCATCGGCGTGGTCGGGTGCGGTGCCTGGCCCAGCCAGGTGAAATTGGCAAAGTCGTTCCAGCCGGTGGTCACCAGCACGTCGTTTTCTATGCCGCTGACCGGGTCGAGAATCAACCGGTCGTGTTGCGAATTGCTCCAGATGTGTCCCACCATGGCCTGCGCCCAGTTCGGCGTGGCAAAGCTGGTGATGCGCGTCAGTTTGGAAGGAAAGCCCTGAAAACCCGGCGGGTGCTTGACGTACAGTCGCCAGTAAATCTCGCGAAAATCCTCATCCGGATGGATCACCGTGAACAGTGGTGAACGGCCAAAGTTGACAAAGAAAGCCCCGGCGGCCACTTCCCCGGCCTGCCACAGCACGCGCATGGAATGGCTGCCCTCGGCCGCTTCCAGATCACTGCGCTGCAAATCCCCGTCGTCGTCGTTGAAATCGAAATAAGGGTCACTGAAGATCTCGCTGTCACTGGCGCCGGCAATTTCATAGCTGTCACAAAACAGCACGTGCGGTTCCGGTGCACTGCCTTCGGGACAAAAGGGTTCGGTCGCCAGCAGCGGTGCGGTGCAGAGCATCAGAACGGCGCCTAAAGTCAGATGTTTCATGCTTCGCTCGGGTGTGTGCGTCCATTCAGTGTAGCCTGCCAGGGGTTAAAATAATTTGAAGTGGTTCACTCAATGGCAAGGAAATAGGCAGTGCTCAATGCTTGAAGCAGGGGGCGAATCCTGAGTCGGTTGGACCCAACCGAGCCCGCTGAGACCTCAACGTGCGTGAACTGGCTTGAATCATTGCATTCGACGTGCGAAACTGCGTTTTTCCTGCAGATGAGAACAGAACCATGGCAAAAATAGAAGGGGCTTTTGAAGCCAACATGTCACCGACCGAGGCCGGTTTTACCGGGCGCGATGGGATTCAGATCGGTCGCTTTGCGCTGGACAAAACCTACCATGGCGCCTTGTCCGCCCGCGGCGTGGGCGATATGCTCAGCGCGCGCACGGCGGTGGAAACTTCTGCTGGCTACGTGGCGATCGAGCAGGTGACCGGTGAGTTGGACGGGCGCTCGGGTTCGTTTGTGTTGCAGCACACGGGTCTGATGGGGCCGGACGGCCCATCATTGTCCATTGCAGTGGTGCCGGATTCGGGCACCGGCGATTTGACCGGGCTGCGAGGCCAAATGGACATCCTCATCGAAGACGGCGCGCACCGCTATGTGTTTGAGTACTCGCTGCCGGATTGATTGTCTGGAAGAAAAGCCAGGCACAAAAAAAGCACCCGTTTGGGTGCTTTTTGTATTCCTGTTGCTGTGTCGATTACTGCAATGAATCGAGCATGTGTTGCACCGCTGCGGCAACCTGTTCATCGGTCAAGTCGGCGCGGCCGCCTTTGGCCGGCATCAGGCCGGCATTGCCTTGGAAGCCGTTGATGGCGTTGGCGATCAGGGCTTCGGTGCCTTTGTCCATGCGATCGGTCCACGCCGCTGTTTCCAGTTTCGGGGCGCCGCCAGCGCCGGTGCTGTGACAGGCAAAGCAGACGTTGTCGTAAATCAGCTGGCCGTCGGTGGAGCCGTCAAATGGCGCGGCATTGCCGCCAGTCTGGGCGGTTTCGAGCACCGCGTTGGGGTCGGTGTTGACTTCGGCCACCGGTTCAATGCTTTTCTGGATTTTGCTGCGGTCGGCTTCCTGATGCACCTGTTCGACAATGTCTTTGTGCATGCTGTAGCCAACGATGGCCAGGATGATGGTTAACACCACCAGTCCGCCCAGCAACAAAGAGAAATTCCGGAAAAATATCGAATCTTGTTCGCTCATGAAAAATCCCGTGATAGAGGTTAGAAATAAAAACTGCTGCATTATAATGGGAATCTATACGATTTGCCAAAGGTAAGTTCTCGAAATATGTTCATCCCCGCGGTGCAGAAATGGTTTGACGCCACCTTTGAACACGCCACCGAAGTACAGACCCGGGCCTGGGACGCGATCGGGCGTCGCCGCGACGTGCTGATCTCGGCCCCGACCGGTTCAGGCAAGACCCTCGCGGCGTTCCTGTATTTCATTGATCGCCTCTTGCGCGGTGAGCATTTCACCGGTTCAAAGCCACTCGCCGCGGGTCGCGCCGGTGTGTCGGTGCTCTATGTGTCGCCCTTGAAGGCGCTGTCCAATGACATCAACATCAATTTGAGCCGCCCATTGCAAGCCATCGCCGGTGCGCACCCTGAATTGCCGGCGCTGGATGCTGCGCTGTGGACCGGTGACACCACTGCACACCAGCGCAACAAGATTCGCGCCTCGCCGCCGCAGATACTGATCACCACGCCAGAGTCTCTATACAATCTGCTGACCGCGCACTCGGGGCGCGACATTCTCGGCACCGTCGAAACCGTCATCGTCGATGAAATTCACGCCATCGCCGGCAACAAGCGCGGTGCGCACCTGTTGTTGTCGCTGCAACGGCTGGAGGCGATTGCCTTGCAGCGCCCACAGCGGGTGGCCATTTCGGCCACCCAACGGCCCATTGAACGCATGCGCGATTACATACTGGATGGCGACAACGCCGAGATCGTCGACCTGGGTCATTTGCGCGAATTGGACCTGGCCGCGGTGCTGCCGGATTCGCCGCTGTCCGCGGTGATGTCCAATGAGCAATGGACCGAAGTCTACGACCGCCTGGCCGAATTGATCCGCGCGCATCGCACCACCCTGGTGTTTGTAAACAATCGACGCCTGTGTGAGCGCGTGTGCAAACACCTGGAAGAGCGTGTGGGGGAAGACAAAGTCACCGCGCATCACGGTTCCCTGGCCAAAGAGCATCGCCTGGATGCAGAGCAACGACTCAAACGCGGTGAACTTAAGGCCATCGTTGCCACCGCGTCGCTGGAATTGGGCATCGACATTGGCGATGTTGATCTGGTGTGCCAGCTGGGTTCGGCCGGCAGCATCCAGAATCTGCTGCAGCGGGTGGGGCGATCGGGCCACGGCGTGGACCGCACGCCCAAAGGCCGTTTGTTTCCGCTGACCATTGATGACTTGATTGAAGTCACCGCACTGCAACAGGCCATCCGCGCCGGTCAGCTGGAACACACCCGCTTCAGTCATCAGCCGCTGGATGTGCTGGCCCAACAGATCGTCGCCGAAGTGTCCATGCGTGAATGGGGTGCGGCTGATCTGCACCGTTTGTTTTGTGGCGCTTCGGTGTATCGGGATTTGTCCCTGGAGGTGTTCATGCAGACCGTGGACATGTTGGCTCAGGGGTATTCCGCTGCAGCGCCACCGCACAAGGCGCTGGTGTTTCACGACCGCGCGCAGCAGCGCATTCGGCCGCGCAAAGCCGCGCAATTGACCGCCCTGCTGAACGGCGGCACCATTCCGGATCAATTTGACTACGACGTGCGCCTGCTGCCAGAAGACATCAAGATTGGCACCCTGAATGAAGATTTTTCCTTTGAAAGCATTCCCGGCGATATCTTTCAGCTGGGCAATCACTCCTACCGCATCCTCAAAATTGAAACCGGCACGGTGCTGGTGGAAGACGCCGACGGGCAACCACCGAACATTCCGTTCTGGTTTGGTGTGCAGATGTGGCGTTCGGATGAACTCAGCGCCGCGGTGTCGGATGCGCGGGCCTTGCTCGATCAACGCGTGCGCGCCGGTGTGGATGTGGAAACCGTGTCGCGAGAATTGCGCTGCGATGCCTCGGCCGCTGCGCAATTGATCAACTACGTCAGCAAGACGCAACAGGTGTTGGGCCTGATGCCGCATCAGCAGGCGATCGTGGTGGAACGTTTTTTTGACGGCAACGACGACATGCATCTGGTGATTCACTCCACTTTCGGCTCGCGGCTGAACCGGGCCTGGGGCCTGGCGTTGCGCAAACGCTTCTGCCGGCAATTCAATTTCGAGTTGCAGGCCGCAGCCTTGGAAGATTCACTGATTCTGTCGCTCAGTTCATCGCACAGCTTTGAATTGCCCGAGATCATGGGATATCTGTCTTCCGCCAGCGTTAAAGAGGTGCTCATTCAGGCCTTGCTGGACACGCCGTTTTTCATCACCCAATGGCGCTGGAACGCCTCGGTGGCATTGGCGGTGCGGCGGCGCCAGGGCGACAAGCGGGTGCTGCCTCAGTTTCAGCGCAACGCCGCCGAGGACCTGGTGGCACAGGTTTTTCCCGACCAGCTGGCTTGCATTGAGAACATTCAAGGGCAACGCAACGTGCCTGAACACCCACTGGTAGAACAAACCATAAATGATTGCATTCATGTGCTGATGGATGTGGACTTATTGACCCGGCTGTTGGCGCGCATCGATGCCGGTGAACTGGACGTGCATTTTGTTGACAGCAACACCCCGTCGCCGGCTTCGCTGGCGATCATCAATGCGCGCAATTTTGCCTTTCTGGACGAGGCGCCGGCTGAGGAACGCCGCACCCTGGCGGTGCAGACCCAGGATCTGAACGCGCAGTTCAAGCCGTCGCAGTTGGACCCAGGGTTGATCGAACAGATCAATGAGCAGATTCGCCCGCCGGTGCGCAGCGTCGATGAATTGCATGAGATGCTGCATTTCGTCGGTCTCATGTGGGATTGGGAGTCTCTCGCGTACGGCGATCTGCTGGACGCGCTGCTGGCGCACAACCGGGCCGTGCGCATTGAGGTGGACGGCCGCGTTGGGCATGTGTGCAGTGAAGATGAACAGACCGTCCGTGGTATTTTCAACGGCGGTGATGAGGCGTCGTTTGAACAATACGTGCTGAACCGACTGGTGGTTTCGGGCTATTTACACTTTGATCAACTGCTGCGTCATTGGCCGGTGGCCGCTACGCGTTTGCAACAGGCGCTGCTGTCGCAGGCCAACCGCGGCACGGTGTTCAAAGTGGATGCCGACCACTGGTGCGAACGGCACAACCTGGCGCGCATCCGTCGCGGCGCACTCAAACTCAAACGCGCGCACATCAAACCCGCTTCGCCGGCACGCTGGCAACGTTTTGTCAATGCCTGGCAGCTGCAAGAGGTCAGCCCCAAACCGGTCGGCACTGAAGGCGTAGAGGCGGTGTTGAGGCGTTTGCAGGGTCAAACGCTGGCGGCCGCGGACTGGGAACCTCATTTGCTGCGCGCGCGCGTGGCCAATTATCAGCCGGAATGGCTTGACCAGGCGTGCATGGGCGGACGATTTGTGTGGAAACGCGTGCACTCCGCGGCCGTGCCGGCGAGTGGACAAATGACCCTCAGCCGCATGCCTTTAACATTCCTGTCGCGTGAACACCAACACCTGTACCCGTCCACCATTGAAGTGAACTTGCTCAGCAGCCACGCGCGTCAACTGCATGAATGCCTGCTCGAGGGCGGGGCGCTGTTTTTTCACGACCTGATTGAACGTCTGGGCTGTCTGCCGGTGCAGCTGGAACAGGCGCTGATTGAACTGATCAAAGCCGGA
>JBNLBT010000086.1:0-13963 GCA_050303435.1 Marinicellaceae bacterium | reverse complement strand
GCAATCCACACATTTATTTTCACGGCCGGCGCATTTGCGACTGGGTTAAAATGTGATTTTTGATCGGTTGGAGCGGGCGATGTGGTATGCGATGCGGGCGGTATTCTGGAGTACTGTGACGGCGGCCCTGTGTTGGGTCACGCCGGCGCTTGGTGACGACGATGAACAGGTGCTGTTTCATTTGGCGCACGGGCAGCCGATTGATGCGGGGCAGTGGCGGGTCAACATGCGCATTCTGGTGCACGAGCCGCCGGATTTTCTCGGCCGTTCGGTGGCGGCCACGGCGCGGGCGGCGCTGCGACGCATGGCCGGTCTGGACGACTTGAATGACGCGCAGAAGGACATTTACCGCGCGCGCGTGCATGGTTTTGTGCTGGACGGAGAATCGCTGGAGCGGGTGCAGTGGCGTTTCACTGGCGATGCCGGTGGCACAGTGTATACGGCTAAGCACGGCGCCGGCGCCTTGCACACCGACGCCAACGGCGTGCTGAACGCTGAATTCACGGTGCCGGCCGATCTGGCGGCGCAGGCCTTTGCGCACAGTGGCGAGCGGCGTGGCTGGCTGGAACTGCGGGCGGTGTCGCGTGAACACAGCGGCCGCGGCTGGCTGCGCCTGATCCCGACCGAGGGCCTGAGTGTGGTCAGCGACATCGACGACACGCTGAAAATCACCGACATTCCGGCCGGCAAGGCAACCGTGCTGAACAACACGTTTTTCCGTGAATTCCAACCCACGCCGTGCCTGCCGGAATTGCTGCGCGGCTGGATGGCCTCGGCGGACGACGCCGCGGTGCATTACGTGTCCGGCGCGCCCTGGCAGCTGTACCAGCCGCTGGCGGATTTTCTGTTTCAGGACGGTTTGTACCCGCGCGGCGATCTGCACATGAAAAACGCGCGCACCAATCCTTTCTCCTCGGGCGCGTACAAAGACCTGTGGCCGCTGCTGCGCGAGGGTTCCAAACCGGTCACGCGGCGTCAAAAAATTGACACCATTGGTGGCTTGATCGCGGCCTTTCCGCAGCGCCGTTTTATTCTGGTGGGCGACACCGGCGAGGCCGACCCTGAGGTGTTCGCCGAGTTGTTGACAGACCACGCGGCGCAGATTGATGCGGTGTATGTGCGCGATGTGGTCAATGACCGCGTCAACAACCCGGCGCGGCTGCGCGGCATGCACGTGATTGAACCGCAGGCCAGCGCGGACGGTCATTGCCGGATTCATCCGCCGGCCCCGGATTCCGCGCCATAGCACAGCCGCTCCGGCGCACGCTCAACCCCATCCCATCATCCATTGCATCGTTGCCTGCACCGCACGGGGCGATGGATTTTTTTCTTCCGCAGTGTGCGATTCATGGCCTTAAGGCGCTTGATGTCTATGCGTGGGCGGTGGCCAGCCTGCATCGGTTGGCCGCGCCCGATTTTAAACATCAAGAGGAATACACATGACAAAAACCAAGATTGCATTGCTTGCACTGTTGGCGGCCGGCGGGGCCAACGCCGCCGGGAAATTGACGATTTGCCTGACCGAACGGGACTGTTTTGAAGTGCCGCAATGGATGAACAAAATCCCCATCACTTGGCCCGGCCCCTATCACGGTTTCAAGGGCCTGGAGCTGCGTGCGCTGAATCGATTGCAGCGACAAGCGGCGGCCGCCGGTGAAGGCCTGTCGCAGGTGCAGACGGCCATGGCCGAACTGGCGCAGCAGGTCGTGCGTGAACACGGCGATGCACTGGTGGACCTGAACGGCCAATGGATGCTGGCGCGGACCACGTCAGCGGGCGAAGAGGTGATGCAAAAACTGAATGCCTACGACCCGACGCCGACGCCGTGGCAGCCGATGGGCGAGCCGGAACCGGACCCCTGGTTTGCCAAGGGCCCCGAGCCGACGCCCTGGATGATCACAGAACAGCTGGATGCCCAGGCGCAAATGGAACTGCTGATATTGAATCAAATGCACATCGACGCCGAAGTCTTGCCGACCGATCATCCGGTGCATGAGGTGCTGCAGGGCGCGCTGCAGACCTGGCAGGATGTGCACGGCGTGGAGGCCCGCTTCGATTGATCGCTGCGCATAAACTCACCTCAGGCGCTGAACCTTAGGGTGCCGCCGGCCGGCCCATTGCCGGCCGGTTTTTTTTTCAAGCCTTATAGGCGCGGCGATGCGCCATCGTTCGGGCGGTCCACAAGGCAATCGAGGCTGTGATAGAATCCAGTTTTTGACCCTGAAAGGAATTGCCATGGGACCTGTTCTGAATTTTTCGCGAGTGTTTGTTTTAACCCTTGTGCTGGCCACCCAGGCCGCGGCCGTTGATTTTCTTGAAGCGCAGTCGCTGCATGAACAAGGCCGCTATGAACCGGCGCTGGCCGCTTTTGAGCGCCTGGCTCAGGTGGGCAACAACAAGGCCCAGTACAATCTGGCGTTGATGCTGTGGCAGGGGCAGGGCACGCCGGTGAACCGTGCCAAGGCCTTGGCCTGGGCGCGCATCGCCGCAGCCGGCGGCAGCGATCCAGGACTGTTGCAAAGCATTGTGGCCGAAGCCAGCCGGGATGAAATCAAACGCGGGGATATCCTGTTGGGGCATCTGTGGCCGCGTTTTTCTCCGCAAGCGCTGCAGCAGCGCATTTACCCTCAGCGTCGGGACGAGCCTGATGCATCGCTGCAGAGCCCCGGCTTCATTCGGCACAACACGCCGTTTCATTACCCCAGTAAATTGTTGTATGCCGGCCACGAAGGCCGCCTGATCGGTGTGGTCTGGATCTGGCCGGACGGTTCCGTGCGTCGGGTCAGCATCAGCTACAGTTCACACGAGTTGTACAGCAAAGCCGTGATTCGGCGAATGCTGGAAGCACAGGCGCAACCGTACGTGGCGGCCAGCATGCAACAGGTGCCGGCGCCCATGCCACTGATTCATGCACACTTCCACGGTTCAAATAATCCCGAAGATTTGCCGGCGCCGACACCACGACAACAGAACTATATTAATCGGCTGAGAAGTGCGGCCGCTGCCGATCAGCCTGAAGCGGTTTTGAAACTGGCCAACGACGGGGTGGCTTACCCGCGAATGTTTCTTGAGGAAACGGAGTTGTTTGATTTGTATTTACGTTCGGCGCAATACGGTTCCTCTCAGGCCGCGTTTGAATTGTCCAAATTGTTGCGATGGAACACGTACGGCAACTGGATCGATCAGGCCAAAGGCACGTTCTGGCTGAACTGGGCGGCGCAGGGTGGGGACCCGTCGGCGCAATACGCGCTGTGGCGTGAAATGAGCGCACAGGCAACCGACGCCGCTGCCCGACTGCGGGCCGATGTGTGGCTGCAGCGTTCGGCCGATGCCCTGCATCCGCCGGCAGTGATCGACCGGGCTTTGCAGGTGGCCGCCACTGAATCCAGCCACGAGGAGGATTTTGATCGGGCCTTGCAGCAACTGGAGGATGTGTTGGAAGTGCACGTGAAAACGCCGGACTGGCTGCGCGCGCGGGCCTGGTTGCTGCACCGCAAGGGCGATCAGAAAAAGGCCGCAAAGGTGTTGAGTGAAGCCCTGGAGTGGGTGCAGACGCTGGGTTGGGACGCGGCCGATTTCACCCGTCTGATGGAGCGCATTGAATTCGCGCGCTGAGGTTTCTCTTGTTTTTGCCGTGAGCGGGTCGTTACAATGCCGGCGGTGCGCCGCGTTTTTAATCCCCTGAACATGTGGCGATGTGCAATCCAATCCGGGAGTTATCATGAAAACAAGTCTGTGTGTCCTATTATTGAGTCTGTGTGTTGCGGCTGTGGCCGGACCGTTGCAGCCGATGGACGTGTTCGAACTGGAATACGTGTCGCAACCGCGCCTGTCACCGGATGGCCAACGGGTGGTGTATGTGCGCAATTTCAAGGACGTGATGAGCGACGGGAATTTGTCCAATCTGTGGATCGTCGACGTGGACGGCAAAAACCACCGCCCCCTGACCACCGGCAAGCACTCGGTGTCGCAACCGAACTGGTCGCACGACGGCAAAAAACTGACTTTTCTGTCCAACCTCAAGGACGATGAATACAAATTGCTGCTGATGTGGGTGGACAGCCGCGAAATTCAGGTGTTGTACCACGCGCAGCAAGCGCCCAGCGGAGTGGCCTGGTCGCCGGACGATCAACAACTGGCGTTCACGCGCTTTGTGCCAGAGGCCAAAGGCTCACCGATCCCCATGCCGGCCGCGCCGCCCGGGGCTGAATGGCGCGATCCGCCGGTGTACATTGACACAATGCGTTACCGCGCGGACGGCGCGGGTTATCTGCCGGCGGGTTACCAGCAGATTTTTGTGTTGCCCGCGGACGGCGGCACCGCGCGGCAAATCACCGAATCGGCGCATCACAAAGGCACGCCGGCGTGGTCGGCGGATGGGCAGTGGCTGTATTACTCGGCCAACCAGAACGCCGACCATGAACTGAACCCGCTGAATTCCGAAATCTATCGCGTCGCACTCAGCGGTGGTGCAGCGCAGGCGCTGACCGACCGCGCGGGCGGTGACTTCGCTCCCCAGGTTTCCCCCGACGGCAAAAAAGTGGCGTACATGGGGTTTGATGACCGCTTGATGGGGCACCGCACTTTTCATTTGTACCTGATGGACGCCGACGGTGGCAACAAACGGGCCCTCACCGCGGATTTTGATCGCGGGGTGGAGCAGTTCGCCTGGAGCAGCGACAGCCAGTCGCTGTATTTCATGTACACCGACCACGGCCGAGGCAAACTGGGGCGCGTGGATCTGCGCGGCCGGGTCACCGGCGAGGTGGCCGATCGACTCGGTGGTTTAAGCCTCGGGCGTCCGTACAACGACGCGGATTTTTCCCTGGCCGGCAAAGACCGTTTGGCCTACACCCTGGGCAGTGCCGAGCATCCCGCCGATCTGGCGGTGTCTGTGCGCGGCAAGGTGCGGCGTCTGACGCGCCTGAACGACGATTTGTTTGGCATGCGCACGCTGGGGCAGGTGCAGGAAATGCGCTGGCCCTCGTCGCACGATGAGCGCAGCATTCAGGGCTGGCTGGTGACGCCGCCGGACTTTGATGCGCAGAAAAAATACCCGATGATTCTGGAAATTCACGGCGGCCCGTTTTCCAGTTACGGCGAGGTGTTTTCCGCCGAAGTGCAGTTGTATGCCGCGGCTGGCTACGTTGTGTTGTACACCAATCCACGCGGCAGCACCGGTTACGGCGATGAATTCGCCAACCTGATTCATCACAACTACCCCGGTCAGGACTACGACGACCTGATGTCCGGCGTCGATGCGGTGCTGGAAAAAGGCTTTGTTGACCCTGAACAATTGTACGTCACCGGCGGCAGCGGGGGCGGGGTGCTGACCGCGTGGATTGTCGGCAAGACCGACCGTTTTCGGGCCGCTGTGGTGGCCAAACCGGTGATCAACTGGACCAGTTTTGTGCTGTATTCAGACAACCCCAATTTCTTCTACAAATACTGGTTCGGCGCCAAACCTTGGGAACGCCCGGACGATTACCTCAGACGTTCGCCGTTGAGCCTGGTGGGTGAAGTCACCACGCCCACCATGTTGCTGACCGGCGAGGCCGATCACCGCACGCCGATCGCCGAATCCGAACAGTACTACGCGGCGCTTAAATTGCAGCAGGTGGACAGCGCTCTGGTGCGCATTCCTGACGCGTCCCACGGCATTGCCAGCACGCCCAGTCAACTGATCGCCAAAGTCAATAGCATCTTGTACTGGTTCGGCGCGCACGCGCCAGACAGCGAAAACGCACGCGAGTCGGCCACAGACTGAGGCGCGTGTGTGTCCGACGCCATCCAGCGTCTCACTTCGAAGCGTGGCGTTTGCCTTTGCCCCGTTGGCGGTGTAGGATGTGAGGCACGGACCGATTCTGTTCAATGCCTTCGGTCCAGGGGTTGCCTGACTGGCCGGCATGAGATCGGGTCAAGGCAGGTCAACACGTCTGATTTTCAGCCCGTGCGGTGAGTCGCTGGTTGGCGCCGGCGCAAGCGCGCGTGTTGGGTTTGGATTGGGGGAATTATGCACATCATATTGTCTGTTCTGGGCGGTCTCATCGCCATCAGTTATCTGGTTCGCTGGCTGCGCGATGAAGGGTTCAGCCTGTCGTCTTTGAATCCGGCCGCCTGGCGTCGACGGCGCGCCTGGCAAAAACAGTATCACACCAATCCGCTGTATTCTCTGACCGATCCGGTGCAGATCGCGGCGGTTTTACTGGTGGCCACCGCGCAGGCCGACGGCGCCATGGCGCTGGAAGAAAAACAAACGCTGTTGTCAATGTTTGAAAACGATCTGCAGCGAAGCGCCAAAGACGCATCCGGGCTGTTGACTTCCAGTGTGTTCTTGCTGCGCTCGGGAGAAAATCTGAGCGCCGAGATGCACAAATTGCTGGCCCCGTGCGGCGACAAATTCACCGCGCAACACGCCGAATTCACGCTCAATCTGATGCAGCGACTGGCGGCGGTGAATGATCAACCCAGCGTCGCGCAACAGGCGCTGATTGATTCGGCCAAAGCGCATTTCCAGCAACGACACCCTGCCACTGGCACCTGGGGCGAATCGACCTGACGCGGCCGGGCAATGGCCCGGTCAGTGCCGTCAAATCATTGATCCACGAAAATTTTCGGAACACCGCCTCAGTGCCGCGGTCGAAGTGAATTGTTGACCCGTTGACCTCACGCCCTGGCTGACTCAGCGGTGCAACACCGCAGCAACGTCGGCGCGATCTTTGCATCGCACAATCACAGCCGATCGATGCAACCGTTGCATCGCTGTGATTGGGTATTTCGGCACATGTGGGTGCCACACCGTCTTGCTAGACTGGAACGCTCAAGGAGACCGATGGCCCTTCACGGGTTTGTATCCGGCGCAGACCGGAACACGCAGAGCGGCAATCAGTCGGGGGGCAAATGGACGTACGTACGCGGCGTTCATGCGCTGAACGGATCGGCTGCGATCCAAAGCACGAAAGGTGACAGCATGAATTTAACCCAGGCCAGTGTGCGCAATCCCGCGGTTTTGGCGGTGTTGGTGGCATTGATTTTTCTGTTTGGCTACATGTCCATATCCAGCCGCCCACTGCAATTATTGCCCAACCTCTCACAGCCACAAATCTCGATATTCAACAACTGGCGCCAGGCCGCGCCGGAAGAAATGGAATCCAACATCGCCGAACCGCAGGAAACCATCCTGCGCCGCACCCCGGGTCTGCAGGAAATCAGCAGCAACATCTCGCGCGGCTTTGTGCAAACCACCCTGACATTCGATCACGACACCGACATGCAGGAAGCCTTTATGAACGTGATCAACAATCTGAATCAGGCGCCGCCGCTGCCGGCCGATGCCGGCGAACCGTTCATCGCCGTGGGCGGTCAAGGCCAGCCCAACGTCGCCTCCCTGCAGGTGTACACGAAAAAAGACAACCCCGACGCCGATTTCACTTCGGCGGCCTATCAACACGTGTTCGATGACATTGTGGAACCGCGCCTGGCACGCATCCCGGGCGTCACCCGCGTCAACATGCAATCGCGCCGTCAATTTGAAGTGCACATCACCTTCGATCCCTACCAGGCCGCAGCGCTGGGCGTGTCGGTGGGCAACGTCAGCCAGACCCTGGCGCGTGCCAACGACGTGTCGGCTGGCTTCACAGACGTCGGCAGGCGCCAGTACACGGTGCGCTTCATGGGCCAGTACGACCTCAAGCGCTTGGGTGAACTGATCGTGGCCTGGGTCGATGATCGCCCCATCCATCTGAATGAAATCGCGCAGATCGAAAAACAACCGATCGACGTCAACGGCGTCAACCGGCGCAACGGCTACCCCTCGTACTACATCACTTTGCAGAGCAGCAACGATTCCAACACCGTGGAAATTCTTGACGGCGTCAACGAAGTGATCAAGGAACTCAACGCCGGGCCGCTGGATGAAGCCGGCCTGATCATTGAACTGAGCTACGATTCTTCGGTGTACATTCGTCGCGCCATTTCACTGGTGCAGAACAACCTGGGGCTGGGCGTGTTTCTGGCCATCGCCACCTTGTGGTTCTTTTTGCGCGACCGGCGCGCCACTCTGATCATCGCCACCAGCATTCCGGTGTCTTTGATGGTGGCGTTCATCTCACTGAAATTGTTTGATCTGTCGCTCAATGTGATCTCGCTGGCCGGGCTGGCGTTCGCGGTGGGGTTGATTCTCGATGCCGCGATCATTGTGCAGGAAAACATCGTGCGCCACCGACAACAGGGCAAATCCCTGTCGGAGGCGATTGCCGTCGGCGCCAGTGAGGTCAAGGGCGCGCTGTTTGCCTCGACCGTGACCACGGTGGCCATTTTCCTGCCGATCCTGTTTCTCGAGGGCATGGAAGGACAAATGTTCTCCGATCTGGCGCTGACCCTGTCGGTCAGTGTGTTCGCTTCATTGGTTGTGGCGTTGACCATCATCCCGGTGGCCAGCAAGCTGTGGCTCAGCGGCCGCGAAGACCGCGACCCCTGCAAGCACTGGTGGGAAGCGATCACCGGCGCGGTGATGCGCCTGACCGATAACGGCGCGGCGCGCATGGGCTGGGTCGTTGGCCTGCTGGTGTTGTCGCTGGGTTTGTCGTTGTGGCTGATGCCCAAAGCGGATTTTCTGCCGCCGGCCAAAGCCGATGCGGTGCAGACATTTTTCAACGCGCCGGCGGGGGTTTCGCTGGAACTGTATGAAACCGAAATCGCCAGTGAGATCGTTGAACGCCTGCGCCCGTACATGGAACACGAGAAAGAACCGTACATTCGCGGCTACAACCTGTCGCTGTTCGGGGTCAACGGCATCATTTATCTGTACCCGTTGAAACCGGAAGAAACCGAACAGTTTGTCGAGTTGCTGCGCGGCCCGTTGCTGCAGGGCATTCCCGATACCAGCCTGTACACCACCAGGGCCTCCTTGCTGGGCGTGGGCAACAACGGCGGGCGCTCGATCACAGTGAACCTGCAGGGACCGGACGTCGCGGCGCTGATGCAGGCGGCCGGCCAGAGCATCGGCTTGTTGCAACAGGCTTTGCCCGGCGCGGTGGTGCGGCCGCTGTCGTCGCTGTCCATGTCGGAGCCGGAATTGCAGATCATTCCCGATGAACACCGCATCACTGAAGTCGGCCTCAATCCCCGCGATGTGGCCAACGCGGTGCGGGCCTTCACCGGCGGTTTGTTTGTCGGCGAGTATTTTGATGGCAACCAGCGTTTCAACATGATTCTGCGCGCGCCGGGTTGGGACAACCCCGACCAATTGGCGGCGATGCCGATCACCACCCCGCTGGCCGGTCCACAGACCATTGGCTCACTGGCGCAGATCCGCCGTTCGGTGGGCCCCAGCCAGTTGCAGCGCATAGACGGTCAACGCACCGTCGCGATTCAGGTGGTGCCGGCCGATGAAGTCACCGTGGAAGAGGCGCTGGACACCCTGCGCAACGTGGTGGGACCGCAAATCCGTGAATTGCTGCCGGCCGACGCCGGCATACAGTACAAAGGCAGCGCCGACCGGCTGGAATCGGCCCTGAGTGACATGCTGAACAATTTCTTGCTGGCCATTTTGATCCTGTTTCTCATCATGGGAGCGATTTTCAAGTCGCTGCGCGACAGCGCGCTGGTGCTGGCGGTGATGCCTTTGGCACTGGCCGGCGGTCTGGTGGCGCTGAAACTGTTGAATCTGGTGACCTACCAGTCGCTCGACATGCTGACCATGATTGGTTTCATCATTTTGCTTGGACTGGTGGTGAACAACGCGATTTTGCTGGTCAGTCAGACCCGCGACGGTGAGAAAGCCGGCATGAGCCGGCGCGAAGCCGTTGCTGAGGCGGTGCGCGTGCGCACCCGACCGGTGTACATGAGCACATTGACCAGCATCGTCGGCATGTTGCCGTTGCTGGTGATCCCCGGCGTCGGTTCCGACATCTACCGCGGTTTGGCCACGGTGATCATTGGCGGCATGGTGTTCTCATTGATGTTCACCCTGATATTGATGCCCAGCCTGTTGCGCATGGGCGAACCCGGCGACCTGATCGACCGCATCAAACAACGCCTGCACAAAAATCAGCGGCCCGTGCAGCCGCCCTTGGAGAACCCGTCATGAAAACATTTGTCTGCCTGTGCCTGCTGGGCGCAGTATTCAACCAGGCCGTGGCCCAGCCAGCTCTGCCGCCGGCCACGGTGGTCACCGATCAGGTCAAACTCACTTCGGTGGTGGCCACAGTACCAGTCACCGGTCACGTGATCAGCCAAAACGCCATTCAGCTCACCGCGGCCATCACCGGGCAACTGGTGGAAGTGGCCGAGCCGGGCACACGGGTGCAACGCGGCGATGTGGTGGCGCGTTTTGACACCCTGGGGCTGGAATTGCAGCAACAGGAACAACAGGCGCTGATTGAACGCGCCGAAGCACAATTGAATTACCTGCAAGCCAACCTGAAACGCCAACAGGGTCTGGTCAACGCCAAGTCGGTGTCGCAAAACGTGCTGGAAGAAACGCGCTCACAGCGCGATGTGGCGCAAAGCGACTTGCGCGTGGCGCAACTGCGCTTGCGGCAAATTGAAGACCAACTGGAAAAATCGGTGATCCGCGCCGGTCACGACGGCGTGATCTCGCAACGCAATCGCCGTGAAGGTGAAACCGTGGCGCAGGGTTCGGTCATCGGTGTGCTCACCGATCTGGACAATCTGGAAGTGCGGGCGATGGTGCCGTTGCGCTATTCGGTGCACGTGGCGGTGGGCCAGCAGGTCGACATTTATGCCCACGAACGGCAGTTGAATGGCGTGGTCAAGTCGGTGGTGCCGGCCGCTGATTTGCGCAGTCAGGCGCAGGAATTGCGTCTGCAACTGAACCGCGAAGCGAATTTAAGCGTGGGCCAGCTGGTCAGCGTTTCCGTGCCGGTGCATGCCGCGCGTGAATCGCTGGTGGTGAACCAGGACGCGCTGGTGTTGCGCGCCGACGGCATTTACGTGTTCCGCGTTAAAGAAGGCAATACAGTGGAACAGATCGAAGTGCAGACGCATGAAAATGTCGGCGATTTCATCGCCATTGACGGGCCGTTGCAGCCCGGCGATCACGTGGTGGTGCGCGGCGCCGACGGCCTCAATGAAGGGCGCGCGGTGAGTGTGCAAAATCCGGTTCAGGCGGAAGCCTGAGTCCAGCAGGCCACACGCGCGGTGCGCGCGCCTTAACTCTTTATTCCCCGGGTTGTTTCGGGTAGCCCAGCGCGGTCAGCGCCACGGCAATTTCATCCAGAATCACCGGGTCATCGATGGTCGCCGGGGTGTTGAATGCTTCGCCGTCGGCCATGCTGCGAATGGTGGCGCGCAGGATCTTGCCGGAACGGGTTTTCGGCAAACGCTGCACCACCGTGACCGTTTTAAACGCCGCCACCGGACCGATTTTTTCCCGCATCAAAGCAATCAGCTGTGTCGCCAGTTCGTCGCCGGTCTCGTGGCGGCCGTCCTTCAGCACCACCAGTCCCAGCGGAATCTGCCCTTTCAGTTCACAGTGCACACCCACCACCGCGCATTCAGCGACCGCCGGGTGCGAGGCCAGCACCTCTTCCATGCCGCCGGTTGACAGGCGGTGGCCGGCGACGTTGATCACGTCGTCGATCCGGCTCATGATGAACAGATACCCGTCGGTGTCCCGGTAACCCGCATCGCCGGTCAGATAATACCCTTCGAACGCGGACAAATACGATGCCACATAGCGCGCGTCGTCGCGCCACAGCGTCGGCAGCGTGCCGGGCGGCAGCGGCAGTTTAATCACAATGTTGCCCATCTCGCCGTCGTCCACCGGCCGGCCTCGCGCATCGACGATGTCAACGGCATAACCGGGCACCGCTTTGGTGGGCGATCCGGGTTTCACCGGAAAGGTCTCGATGCCCAGGCAATTGGCGGCTATGGCCCAGCCGGTTTCGGTCTGCCACCAATGATCGATCACCGGCACCTGTAAATGGTCTTCGGCCCATTGAAGGGTGTCCGGATCGCAGCGCTCACCGGCCAGGAACAGGGCCTTGAAGTCGGGCATTGCGGCGCGATGAATGTGTTGCCCCTCGGGGTCTTCCTTGCGGATCGCACGAAACGCCGTGGGCGCGGTGAACAGCGCGCGCACGCGGTGTTCACGGATCACCCGCCAGAACGCGCCGGCGTCGGGTGTGGCCACCGGCTTGCCTTCATACACCAGAGTGGTTGAACCGTTCAGCAGCGGCGCGTAGCAGATGTAGGAATGTCCAACCACCCAGCCGACGTCGGAGGCCGCCCAGAACACCTCGCCCGGCTGAATGTTGTAAATGTTGCGCATGCTCCAGACCATTGCCACCGCGTGACCGCCGTTGTCGCGCACCACGCCCTTGGGCTGACCGGTGGTGCCGGAGGTGTACAGAATGTACAGCGGGTCGGTGGCCGCCACGTCCACGCAGTCCGCTGCTGTGGCCGCTGCGCAGGCGCTGCGCCAGTCCACATCGCGCGGCGCATGCAACTCGGCCGTGCACTGTTCGCGTTGCAGGATCAGGCAATGCGCCGGCGCGTGGCTGGCCAGCCTGAGGGCTTCATCGAGCAACGGTTTGTAGGCGATCACGCGATTGACTTCAATGCCACAGCTGGCCGACAGAATGGCTTTGGGTTGCGCGTCGTCAATGCGCGTGGCCAGTTCCTTGGCGGCGAAACCGCCGAACACCACCGAGTGCACTGCGCCAATGCGCGCACAGGCCAGCATCGCCATGATGGCTTCGGGCACCATCGGCATGTAGATGATCACGCGATCGCCCGCCTCAACGCCCAGGGCGCGGATGGCGCCGGCCAGTTGCGCCACCTGTTCGCGCAATTCAGCGTAGCTGTACTGCGCTTTTGTGTCGGTGACCGGGCTGTCGTAGATCAGCGCACAGGCCTCGCCACGACCGCGTTCAATGTGCCGGTCCAGGGCGTTGTAACAGGTGTTCAAACGGGCGCCGCTGAACCAGCGATAGAACGGCGCATTGGCGTCGTCAAGCACACGTTCCCAGGGTTGGCTCCAGTCGATCAGTTCGGCGGCTTCGGCCCAGAAGCCTTGTGGGTCCTGCAATGATCTTTGATAAACGCGGTCGTAACTGCTCATAGGCTCTGTTCATGTGTTGGCTCAGGGCCATTATACGCCCATCCGTCGCAGCCGACGCACCCCGGCCATTAGACTTTTGTCTGATGTGAATTCATTCGGCCCGTGCACGGGCTCAGGTGTTGAGCCACAGGTGCGCGCCGACCGCTGCAAAAAAGCCCAGCGCAATGACCGGCGCAAAGCGCAGGTGACGCATGAACGTGTAGTGTCCGCCGGCCTGGCCCATCAGCGCCACACCAGCGGCCGAGCCAATCGACAGCAACGAGCCGCCGACGCCTGTGGTCAGGGTCACCAGCAGCCAGTCGGCGGTGTTCATTGGCGGATTCATGTTGAGCACCGCGTACATGATCGGGATGTTGTCGACCACCGACGACAGCAGGCCGGCGGCGATGTTGCTGGCGGTGACGCCGAAGTGATCGTACATGAACGATGACAGATGGGCCAGATGACCAATGTGCGCCAGGCCGCCGACGCTGAGGATCACGCCGTAAAAAAAGAACAGGGTGTCCCACTCGGCGCGGGCGATTTTGTCAAACACATCAAAATCGTCCTTCGGCACGGTCAAGCGCGGGCCGTGCGCTTCGCGCAGGCCGTTTTGCTGCCGCCGCTGCAGTCGCCAGGTGTACAGTTTCAGATACGCCAGACCCAGCATCATGCCAAACACCGGCGGCAAATTCAGCCAGGCGTTGAAGGCAATCGCCGTCAACAGGGTCAGGCCAAACAGCGCCACTATGGTCAGCCCTCCGGTTTTGATGCACACGTTGCGCACCGCGCCGGGATCCGGCGCGCCGCTCGGCACACGCAGCCAGATCAGCGCGGCGGGCACCAGATAGGCGATCAACGCCGGCAGCATCAGGCGGAAGAATTCGCTGAACTGCA
>JBNLBT010000085.1:0-14243 GCA_050303435.1 Marinicellaceae bacterium | reverse complement strand
CCGGTGCGGCGCGCGGCCGGTCAATTATAGCCTCGGCCCCGAGGCGAAGCCAGGCATGCAAACCACCTTGCATTGATTTCCCAGAGCAGTGAAATTGGCGTACAATGCACGTCAGCGAACCCGGACGTCGCTGACAACACTTTAATACTGTTCAATGCCAGATCAACATGACAAAATCCAGCACCCAACTGCGCGAAGAATTTGAGCGCACGGCCGCGCGTGCACGCGCTGTTTATGAACGCAACCCGGCGGCCTACAAGCGCCGCCTGAAATGGCTTGCCTGGCTGGGTTACGCTTATCTGTTTGTGCTTTTTTCACTGGCCTTGGGCCTGTTCGCAGGCACCGCATTGCTGGTCATCTTCAGTCACGGATTTTTGCTTTTGTTGATTAAAAGTAAATTCATCCTGCTCATCGTTGCCCTGATTGTGGTCATCGGACGCTCCCTGATGATCCGCTTCGAGGGCCTGCCCGGCCGGATCATCCAACGTCAACAGGCACCCCGTCTGTTTGAGCACCTCGATGAAATGGCCTGGCGCCTGCACACCCCGCCGATCCACCAGGTCAAGCTGAATTTCGAGATGAATGCGGCCATCCAGCAGCTGCCGCGCCTGGGCATTTTCGGCTGGCACAGAAACACCCTTATTCTGGGGGTTCAGTTGCTGGCCAGCCTGAATCCGCAACAGGCATTGGCCGTGGTGGCGCATGAAATGGGGCACTTGCGCGGTGACCACGCCAAGTTCAATGCATGGGTCTACCGACTGCGAATGACCTGGATGCGCATCATGCACGCGGTCAATCAAAGCAACGGGTCTGCCCGCTGGTTACTGGGTGCGTTTTTTAATCGCTACGCACCGCATTTCAATGCGTATTCATTTGTGCTCGCGCGCGCCAATGAATTCGAAGCCGACGCAGTGGCTGCCCAGCTGACGTCCGCCGAAGACCTGGGAGTCGCATTGATTGTGACGGAACTGCACAGCCATTTTGTCGATGAGACGTTCTGGCAACCCTTGAAAAAGACCGCGCAGACGCACGCTGAAATCAATCGCCGTGTGGGCCATGAACTGGTGCAGCACCTGGCCTCACATTCGCTGGACACAGCTCAGGCCGAGCTGGCATTGCAACAAGCCTTGAATTTGGCCACCGGCTACAGCGACACGCACCCTGCACTGAAGGACCGGCTTCAGGCCTTGCGGGTTGAGCCGGTCTGGCGCCCATTGAATGAACCCAGTGCGGCTCTCGTCTGGCTGTCGGACTCACTGGACGATTGTCTGGACTACTTTGACCGGCAATGGGCTGAAGAAAACCAAAAAGGCTGGCAGGAAGTGCACCAATACGCGCAAAGCGCCCGGGCCCGTCTGGCGGAACTCAACGCCAATCCGGCAGACGATATGGACAGCCTGGGAGAACGGGCTGAAATTGAAATCAATCTGCACGGTGCTCAGCACGCACGGCCCACCCTTGAAGCCATGCTGGCCATTGAGCCAGACAACACCTTTGCCATGTATTACCTGGGGTCCAGTTTGCTGCAGGATGCACCGGAACGCGGCGAGGCGCTGTTGATGCGTGTGCTGCACAGTCCGCACCCCCTGCAACAGGCCGGTGAAGACTTGTACCGCCACCACCTGCTGCGCGGCGAAACGGCAAAAGCTGAAACCGTCTTGCGCAAGCTGGAAGCACAGCACGACCGGCATCAGGCTTTGTATCGAGACATGCACGATCTGAATGAAAATTCGGTTTTTTTGCCGGCCGAGATCAGTGACGCGGCCAAAGCGCGATTGCGCGCCTCTCTGCAAAAATTGCAATCCATCCGCAAGGTTTGGCTGGCCAGCAAACAATTGAAACAGCCGGCGGACGTGCCGTTTGTGATTCTCTTGTGTTTGATGCAAGCTGACAGCGACATCGATCAGGCGGTACCCGAAGATCACGGCATTGATTTTGACGGGCACTTCATACTGGTCGACATCGATTCACTGGGTGACGTCGGCCAGGATATCAAAGCGGCCGGAGAACGGCTGTATTGACCGCAGGCCGAGATCGCTTGTTGTGCATTGCCTGCGGAAATTGAGGCGTGCCTCACAAATTTTCGCGCCCACCCATTGACCCTCATGTCAATCTGTTTTTCGGCGCAGGATTTGTGCTATAGTTCAAAACAGAGGCACAAGCAGCGGGCAGCATTTCATGGAATCCATTCCCATCACGCGATTGATCAACAAACGCACCGTCGGTTTTCAACTGGACGAAAACTACGACTTTGAGCGCGTGTATGCCCACCTGAAAAAAATTGCCAAATCGCAAAAGCTGAAAATTCACAACCACCAGATCAACACCACCATGCTGGTCAATGAAGCCTGGCTGAAAATGAAACAGCAGGACAAGACCTACCAGAACCGCAACCACTTTTTCGCCGTTTCGGCGCTGGCGATGCGGCACATTCTGATCAACGAATCCAGGCGCCTGAAACCGGTGCTGAACGAACAAACCGTGACCGACAACGCGGCCGAACCGCCGGGACTGCACAATCAGGTCGACTGGCTGATCGACCTGGAAGACAATCTGCAGCGACTCAGTCGCTACTCGGCGCGGCTGGAAGAGGTGTTTGTCTACCGCTTTTTCGGCGGCATGAGCAACCGTGAAATAGCCGAACTTCTGGCGGTCAATGTGCGCACCATCGACCGCGACTGGAACAGCGCGCTGATGATGCTGTCCAGCCGCATGCAGACATGAGTGAGCCGTTCGAAGACTGGGATAAAATTCAGGCCTTCATCGAATCCAATCCCCAGTTGCACGGCGAAGAACTGATGCGCGCGCTCAAGGCCGACGGCCTGATGGCCGCTGACCGGCCCCTGATTCAAGCGCAAATCGGCCAGCAACTGGACCAATTGTTGCACAACGTTTTTGACCAACCCCCAACCATTCAGGCCGCCGATTTGCAACGCTACCGCTTGCTGGAAAAAATCGCCGAAGGCGGTCAAAGCGAGATTTATCTGGCCAAACGCGCCGACGGTCTGTATCAGAAAACCGTGGTGATCAAATTTCTGCACGCGCACAGCGGGCAGCATTTTTCCCGCCAGCAGTTCCTGCAGGAAATGCAGATTCTGGCGGACCTGCGCCACCCGTACATTGTGCCCATCCTGGACGCCGGCCACAGCGAGGACGGGCGGCCGTGGCTGGCCCTGGAATACATCGACGGCCCGACACTGGATGCCCACGTCAAAACACAGCCGTGCACACGCAACGAAGTGCTGGCGCTGATGTTGAAAATCTGTGAAGCGCTGGAGTACATCCACGAGCACCACATCGTGCACATGGACATCAAACCCGGCAACATCCTGGTGGAACACCGCCACGGCATCGTCACGCCGGTGCTGGTCGATTTTGGCATCTCGGTCAATCCACAGCGCTGGCAGGAACACCCGGTGAATGCCGCGTTCGGCACCCCGGGTTTCATGGCCCCGGAACAACTGCAGGGGCAGGCCATCGACGCGCGCGTGGACGTCTACGCCTGCGGCGCGATGCTGTACCTGCTGCTCAAAGGCCTGCAGCAACAGGCCCTCACCGATGTGTGCGCTGAATCGCCGGCGCGCCACCCGTTTCACGCCGATGAGGAATTTGCCCGCGCGCTGCCCGCCGATGTGCACCGGGTGATTGAATTGTGCCTGCAGCGGCGCGTGGAGCGGCGCTACGCCAGCATCACGGCCCTGAAAAACGACCTGTACAGCCTGATGCATGGCCTGCCGATCGCGGAGAAGAGCAACCGCATCGGTCACGTGCTGGGCAAGAGCATTCGCCGACACAAAGGCCTGACCGCCGTGGCCCTGCTGTTGTGTGCGACCGCCATCGGCTTCTCGTTGAAATACACCCACGACATCCGCCAGCAGAAAATCCGCGCCGAGCAGGCCCGCAATGCCTCCGACGGGCTGCTCAATTTCATGCTGCAAAACCTGTATGAAAAACTCGACAACATGGGCAAGACCGATCTGCTGCTGGACATCACCGAACAGTCTCTGGCGCATCTGCGCCAATTCGAAGGCCGCGTCGACGACCCGCAATTTCACTGGCACAAGGCACAGAACTACGTGCAGATCGCCCGCGTCCTGATGGATCTGAAACTGCACCAGGACGCGCAACAGGCGCTGCTGGCCGGGCGCGCCAGCCTGGATCATCTGCGCGACGCCCCCGAATACCGCGCCCTGCGTCTGGGCAAACTGGCCAAAATCGGCGCCTTGTTGAGCACCATATTAACGCAGCAGAATCGCCTGGACGAAGCCGAAGCGGAATTGCACACGGCGCTGGCCAACGCGCGCGCCATGGCCCCGGCGGACAACGCCTTTAATTTGTGGGAAACACTGAACCTGCTGGCCTGGCACCACCTGGAAAACGCTTCCGGCGAACAGGCGCTGCGCTTCATTGAAGAATCGATTGAATTGAGTCAAGCCAACCTGCAGCGCAAACCGGACGACGTGCACAACTGGCACAAATACCTGAGTCAATCGCACCAGGCGATGGCCTGGTATCAGCTGGATTACGGCACGTTGTCGCTGGGCCTTGATGCCCTGCGCACCGCGCTGCGCATCGGCGAGCAGGCGGTGGACTTGCAGAACACACGCATTGATTTGCACAACAACCTGCGCGTGCTGCACAACAACATGGCTTTTTTTCTGCTCGAACAGGACGATCATGCCGGCGCCCGCGAGGCGCTGGACAAAGCCATCGAAATGGGGCAACGCCTGGGCCTGCGGTCACCGGAAAACCGCAATTTCAAACGCGAACTGGCCTATTCATACAATCTCATGACCGAAGTCCTGCTGGCCGCCGACGACGTGCCCCTGGCGCGTGAATACAGCGGCAAGAGCCTGGCCATATCCGCCGATCTGGTGGCCCTGGATCCGGGCAACGACTCGGCGGCCAATGACTACAGCATGGACCTGATGCAAGCCGCCAACATCGACGCCGGACTGGGCCTGCACGACGCCGCGCGCAGCAAGCGGCTGCTGGCGCTTGAAGCGATCCGTCCGGTGGTGGAAAAATCCTCCGACAGCATTTACTACGTACTGACCATGGCCACCGCCCTGCTGCACACCGGCCACATCGACCAGGCCCACCCGTGGCTGGACAAACTGCGCGCGCACGGGGTCAACTCCAGGGAGCTCAATGACCTGCTGCTGCAACACCGCATGGCCCCGATCGAGACGGCAGTCAACGATTCTGAATAAACCGCAACGGCCCTTGCCCGGCCTGTCTGAAGATAAAAAATTCACCCGACCTGTCGTCATTCACTCGATTTCTTGTTTAAGGGGTTGTATCAACACAGGGAGAGGTCCCATGAACAGAACAACCGCAACCCATGCCCTCTTGATCGCGCTGCTCGCGCTGGGTCTGTGCCAGGCCACGGCCCGCGCCGCCACCATCACAGTCAACAGCACCGGCACACTGATTGACAACGACGGCGAATGCACGCTGCGCGAGGCCATTCTGGCCGCCAACAACAACTCGGCCTCGGGCGGCAGTGCCGGAGAATGCGGCGCCGGCGCGGTCGGCAGCGACGTCATTGAGTTCGACGGCCTGCCACTGAACGCCGTCATTGACGTCAGCGTCAACGGCTTGCCGGCGGTCACCGAAGCGCTGGAAATTCTTGCCCCCGTCGGTGCTCAGATCGGCCTGCAAGGCAATGACACCAGTCCGATTCTCGTCAGCGACGCCGAACTGCGCGTCGAAAACATGCAGCTGCTGGACGGCGGTGCCTACGGCGCCGCAGTGCGCATGGATGAGCCGGCCAATCTGACCCTGCGCAATTGCCTCATCGACTCTCACAGCGCCTCCAATGGCGGCGGCGCGGTGGTGTTCAAAGGCGACGCGAGTGGGCGCACGCTGCTGATTGAAGACTGCGTATTCAGCAACAACGCGGTCACCAATGGCACCGGCGGTGCCATTGATCTGGACGCCAGCAGCGAAGGCCCCGGGCAGATCGATGCCACCATCCTGCGCAGCCTCTTCATCAACAACAAAAGCAGTGGCAACGGCGGCGCCATCTCGCTGCGCAAGGCCATCGGCTCGGTGATCAATCTGAGCGTCACCGACTCGCTGTTTGAATTGAATCAATCGGCCCTGCGCGGCGGCGCCATTTTCAACATCCAGGAAGGCGGCGTCATGCGCATTGAAAACACCACCCTGGCCGACAACACGTCAGAGCAGCGCGGCGGCGCCATCTATTCGTCCAACGGCACCCACGTGGTGATCAATTCAACCATCGACGGCAACCGCGCCGGCAACGAAGGCGGCGGCCTGTACCTGCGCTCGTTCAGTGGCGAATTCACCGCAATCCTCAACAGCACCATCACCCGCAACATCGCCAACGCCGAAGACGTCGGCGGCAGCGGCGGCGGGTTGTTTTTCAACAGCGGTGTGCTGATCAGAAACACCGTGCTGGCAGACAATCAAACACTCAACGGCGGCGCCGGGCCGGATTGCAGCGGCAATGGCAACTCAGACGATTACAATTTCATCGGCGATGTGGCCGGCTGTGGGCTCACGCTGGCCGGCAACGACTTGTCCGGTGACAGCGGCGCCGGCGGCGCCATTGACCCACAGCTGGATGGCCTGACCGACAACGGCGGCCCCACACCGACGCGCGCGCCCAACGCCGGCAGCGCGCTGATCGACGGCGGCGATCCGACCGGCTGCAGCGACGAAACCGGCTTGATCCTGAACACCGACCAACGCGGCGAAGACCGCTTTCAGGACGGCAACGCCGACGGCCTGCCGCGCTGCGACATCGGCGCCTTTGAACAGTCCATTCCGGACGTCATATACGCCCACGATTTCGACGATTGATGCCTTTGGGCGGTGCGTTTAGGTGCCCTGAAACGCGCCGCCGTTTTTTTGTCAATTGCAACACACCCCGCGATCCCGTATCATGGGGCGGTCATGAACACACCCGATCCCTTCGAAACCTATGTGCAAAAACACCCCGAATGGGGCGCGCAGCTGCACGCCTTGCGCGCGCAATTGCTGCAACAGGGTTTGCAGGAAACCATTAAATGGGGCGCGCCGACCTACACCCTGGACGGACAGAACCTGATCGGCCTGGCGGCGTTCAAGCACCACGCCGCGGTGTGGTTCCATCAGGGCGCCTTGCTGGAGGATCCGGCCGGCGTGCTGATCAATGCACAACCCGGCAAAACCCAGGCCATGCGCCAATGGCGCTTCACACAGGACAGCGCTCCGGATGCCGCCCTGTTCAAGAACTACATCGCCGCCAGCATAGAAAATCACCGCGCGGGCCGGGTGGTTGCCCTGCAGAAACAAGTCGCCAAACCGGCAGAGGAACTGGCCGCTGCATTGGCACAGGACAAGACACTGAACGACGCCTTCAAGGCACTGACGCCCTACAAACAAAAGGAATACAGTGCGTACATCGCAGAGGCCAAACGCGCCGACACGCGTCAAAACCGGTTGCAAAAAATCACCCCGATGATCCGCGCCGGGCTGGGCCTGAATGACCGCTACCGCTCGTCCTGAACCGCGGCATTAGTTATCCATGCGCTGAATACAAAACAGCCCGCACAGGCCAGGCCTGTACGGGCTGCATTCATTGACGCACTTTGATCACATCCTGCAACAGGGATTCGATCCCGCCAAACACGGTCATGGACGCCACTTTGTCAGAGACTTTTTCCAAAGTCTCCAGTTCTTTCAGACGCCGCAAAGTCGGGGACTGGTCCATCAACTTCGCGGTGTTCAGCAAAGAGCGTGTGGCCGCGGTTTCCTCACGCCGTTTGATGACGTTGGCTTTGGCGGCTTTTTCCGCCTCCACCACCTGATTCAAAATGGCTTTCATGTCACCGGGTAAGATGACGTCTTTCAGGCCCACATCCAGCAATTGCAAGCCCAGACCGTCCAGAGACTTGCGCACCCAGGCACACACCTGAGTGTCGATTGCTGATTTGTCCGCCAACAGGGCGTCCAGGTTTTTGCCGCCGATGGCTTTGCGCACAGCCAGTTGTAATTCGGTGTACAAAAACGCCTTGCTGTCGGACAATTGCTGCACCATCGCCAAGGCATCGCTGATGCGAAATGCCGCAGACAAATTCACCCGCAGAGACACTTTATCGCGCGTCAGGATTTCCTGGCCACTGATTTCCATGTTCTGCACGCGGGTGTCAACCTCGACGATGTCGATGGCCCGGTTGAAGCGCCAGTAGGCGTGTGTCCCAGCCGGCAACACTTCGCTGTGCACGCCGTCGATCGACAACAGACCCACGCACTGGCTGTTGATCTGCTTGACCAGCACGCCCTGCCCCAGCACGCCTTTGGCCAGGGCTTTGCGCAACACGCGCACGGTGGCCGCATCGATGCGCGGTTGCGCGGCGATGTCGATGATCTCAGCCTCAACGCACAGCGGTTCTGACCAGTACACTTTGCGCGACTGCGGTGCCAGCAAATCGATGAACTGCCCATCGCAGCGAATCAACGCCACCTGATTTTCATTGGTGCGCACTTCATCAAAGTACACGCCAATCAAATCGGCACGGCCTTTCAGCCAGTTCAACACATTCGCATCGTTCACTTCCGCACGGGTGACATCAAACACCCGCACCTGGATGCGATTGCGCGGATCCCAAAAATATTCGACGCCGGGTTTCAGGCACGCCACAAACTGCCGGTCTCGAAACACCAGGCCGCGTTCGTTTTCTGCAATCACGATTCTTTTTCTGATAGTCATCGGTCTTCTCCTGTGGCACCCATGCCTGGCATCGGCGCCTTTGCTAAGTTATTCTCATTGAATTTGCATTGTTTAAATACGTTCTAAAATGGGCGCATGCAACGCACGCGCCCGCCTCATTGATTACCTCCACGCCACCTGCCTGCAGCGTTCGCGGGCCATCCCGCCAACGCCCGATGCATGCGATCCCTTTGATCGCCTGCATCTCAAATTAAAAAAACCGCCTCACGACCACAACGCGGGAGTCTCGGAATCAAGCCGGGTGTGGTGTGCCCGCTGCGATTCGACCGCCCTGTCGAATCACACGCCCTGCGTCTCGCAGCGCTGCACACCCCACGGCGCGCGGGCAAACCCGCGCCAGCCGTCATTGGCCGAGCCACACACAGAAACCATGCCCATTGCATGGATTGAAGCGTTGCGGTCGTTGTGCCGACACGTCCGGGTGACATTCATGGCGCCTGCCTGCGCCGCTGCACCGAGGTCGGTTGCAATGTTTTAAGACCCTTGCACGTCTTTTACTGGATGGGAACTTGCGTTCCTGATGGCTTCGCCATCTGTCGTAAAAGGACAGATCGAAGTGCTCTGACAGGAATCGAACCTGCAACCCGATGAGTAAATTCACCTGCTCCACCATTGAGCTTCAGAGCTGGAGAGGGAATCGAACCCTCGACCGACCCAATCTGAATGGGTTGCTCCAACCAACTGAGCTATCCAGCATTGTCTGATCCGGCATGCACACCGACAGCGTCGGGGGCACCGGGTCGCCGTACAGAGACGACGCCATGAGGATCAGCAATTCTTTAAAACGGGGTTTAGGAAAATAAAAAAACCCCGTCGGCGTGGCCTGACGGGGTTTCCTGCGAAGCAGAGAGAAGCGAAAGGCCATGCATGCCTTTCGCTGAAGAAAGGCATTAAATCATGCAATGAAACGGCAGCACCGCGTGCGGTGACCGCTGTATCATCTGATTGTTGTATCTGCCTTTATTCACGTTGTTGTTCCTGATGTTGACCGCCGCCTGTGGCGCGGTGTGATTTCAAATAAGCGACGCATTTTAACCGCCGCTCGAAGCATGTCAAGCAAATTTTAACGTTTTTTTAACAAATGCCCGTTCACAGGCTCATGCGCGCCCGGAAAGCCTGGCTCTGGCGCCGTGACAGTTCCACCCAGCGACCGTCGCTCAGCCGCACGCGCACGCCCTGCACCCATGGCTGCACGTCTTCGATGTGCTGAAGGTTGATCATTTGATTGCGGTTGGCGCGGAAAAACAGCGCCGGGTCCAGGCGGCTTTCCAGTTGATTCAGTGTCTTGGCGATCATCGGCGCGGCGTCATCGAAATGCAGCGTGGTGTAATGCCCGTCCACTTCCAGCAGGCGGATGCGTTCCACCGGCACAAACCAGCAGGCCTCACCGTCCTTGACAAACACGCGGCGCGGGTGGGCCGCGTTGCGCGATGCTTCTGCGGGTTTCACGCGCGTGGCCAAGCGTTTAATGGCCCGCGCCAGCGCCGCCGGATCGACCGGTTTCTGCAGGTAATCCAGGGCGTTGTGCTCAAACGCGCGAATGGCGTATTGATCGTAGGCGGTGGTGAAAATCACCTGCGGCGCGTGATCCAGCGACTCAAGCAGTTCAAAGCCATCCTCTCCCGGCATTTGAATGTCGAGAAACAACACATCGGGCGCGTGTTCGGCGATCAATTCGCGCGCCTGCGCGGCCGATTCGGCCTCACCCAGCGCATGGATTTCCGGCTGCGCCTTGAGCAGATGCAAAAGTTCTTTGCGCGCCAGCCGCGCGTCGTCCACCACCAGGGCGGTGATCGGGTGTTCATTCATGCCGGGGTTCTCCTTCAGTCTCCAGTGGCAACCGCAAATCTGCCACCACCGCGCCGCGCTCTTCACGCAAATGCAATGCGGCGTTGTGCGGCCACAGCAGCGCCAGCCGTTCCCGCAGGTTGTTCAGACCGATGCCATGGCCGGCGGTGTGCTTTTGCAAATCCCCGGGGTTGCGCACCTGCACGCTCAGTTGACCGTGTGCGGCGCTGGCCGCAATCGACACCTCACCGCCGCCGGGTCGATGCATGATGCCGTGCTTGATGGCGTTTTCCACCAGCAACTGCACGCTCAGCGGCGGCACCTGCGCGCTGCGCAAAGCCTGCGGCACCTGCACAGCAGTCTGCAAGCGCGCCTCCAGGTGCAGCGACTGCAGGGCCAGGTAGTTGGCCACGTGATCCATTTCCTCACCCAGGGTGACTTTTTCCCG
Organism: Marinicellaceae bacterium; assembly: GCA_050303435.1. Classification (GTDB taxonomy): domain Bacteria; phylum Pseudomonadota; class Gammaproteobacteria; order Xanthomonadales; family Marinicellaceae; genus JBNLBT01. The sequence continues at coordinate 3,264 of JBNLBT010000085.1, read as the reverse complement.
ACGGTTGTGGTGCAGGGTGTACTTGAGAATTTCCGACAGATGCGTGATCATCTGCCGCGTGCGGTCCACGTCTTCGGTCACCAGCGCGCGCAGATTGTTCAGGCAGTTGAAGATGAAATGCGGGTCCAGCTGCGCTTTCAGGGCGTGCAACTCGGCGGCTTTTAAAGCGCTTTCGGCCTGCCATTTCTCCAGCGCCTGGCGGTGCGCGTTGCGCCGGTGGATGATGGCAAAATACAACAGCAGCCAGGCCACCAGCATGAACCAGGTCTGCGCCACGGTCATCGCCAGCACCGGCACCGAATACGTCGACCAGTTCATCATCCCCAGGCCATACATCATGAACAGCGACACGCTGAATTGCACCGCCAGCGAGAGCAGCAGCGTCAAACCCAACAAACCCAGAATGACGCCGGGGCGACCCAGGGTGTTGACCCAGCCGCGCGCCTTGATCAGGGCCCGAAGGGCGCCGGTGACCGGCACCAGCAAGGCAAAGGCCAGTGCCTGGATCAGCGCGGTGTTGCGGTTCATCTGTCCGCTCATGGCGGCGAAAAACACCCCGCTGATGCTCAGGTACACGGCCCACCCGGCGGCGTTCAGCAGCCAGAAATTGCGGTGGTTGCGCGCGGTGGAATTCACGGCCGCGCGAGGAAGGCGTCGATTTCGGTGAAGAAAAATTCAGGGTCGTCCCACATGATGAAGTGACGCCCGCTGTCGGTGGCCTTCAGTGTCAGGTCATCCAAGGCCTCGTATTGCGCGCCGTAGCTGTCCAGCAGCCGCTGGCGGGTCATGCCAAAGCCCTGATAGGCGATCCACGCGCCCATGACCAGCACCGGGATTTTGACCTGCTGCAATTCGTCGCGCAGATCGCGCGTCATCAACTCATACATGGCCTGCGCCACCGTGTGCGGATCGGAATCCATGCCCCAGCGTTTGGCCAGCGCGATCCGCTCAGGATCGGTGATCATGCTCGGCAACAGCATGTCCAGGCTTGCCGCACGCGCGGTCTCATCATTAGAGTTCATGTTTTTGCGCATCATTTCGGCCATCGGTTTGATGCTTTCTTCGGTGGCCGTCGGCACCTGCATGGCGGCCATGAACGGCAGCGAGTCGACAATCACCAGCCGGTCGAAGGCTTTGGGCCGGGCAATGGCCAGTTTCATGGCCACGTAGCCACCCAGCGAATGCCCGACGATGACCGGCTTGTGCAGTTTCTGCGCATCGATGTAGGCCAGCAACTGCGCGGTCACCGCGTCCAGGTAATCGCCTTCGTATGACATCGGCGCCACACCGGCAAATCCCGGCAAGGTCACCGCGTGCGTGCGGTAACGGTCTTGATAGCGAGCCACGGTTTCGTCCCACACCGCGGCGTGGTTGCTCAATCCTGGAATCAGCAGCATCGGCTGACCTTCGCCGTGCACCTGCACTTCAAAATCGCGCGCCTGCACAGCACCCACGGCCAAAAGCACCGCCAGCCACATCACCCGCACCCGTTGTCTGTTCAAAATGTTCATGTTCAATCACCTCGGTTTCAATGTGCCGCCAGTGTCGCACCGGCGGCGCTTCCCGTGGTGTGTTATTGTACCAGCGGTTGTGCAGGTGCATGAACGGTCAGTGCAGCCATGTTCCTTCGTCTTTGGGATTGATTCCTGCGCACGAAGGACTCAACGTTCAATGACGCCGCCTCTGAACGCGTGGCCACGCCAGAGATCACACCTTTGTTGTTTTTTTTTTGCCTTGCAAAGAAACCTATCTGTCATTGATTGTCTATAAGTGTGACACCCGCCCGTACACTGAAACCTGCCAAGCGGCGAATGTCACCACAGGTGGGCCCAATCACGGTGCCATTGCCTAAATTGAGAGGAGAACATCCATGCACACCATCCGACCGATCCGCAAAGAAGACCTTGATGAATGGCAGCGCATGCGCTGCGTGCTGTGGCCCGATTCGGATTCGGACCACGCGCAGGAATGCCGCTTGTTTTTTGCCGGTGAATGCCGCGACGTGCAGGCCGTGCGAGTGGCCGAACGGGATGGCGCGGGTCTGTGCGGCTTCATTGAACTGAATCTGCGCAATTACGCCGAGGGCAGCGTGGCGCCCCACGTGGCCTACGTCGAGGGCTGGTACGTTGATCCCGACCAGCGGCGTGCAGGTCTCGGCACGGCGCTGATGCGCGCGGCTGAAGATTGGGCGCGATCCCAGGGATTGACCGAACTGGCCAGCGACGCCGAAATCGACAACCGCACCAGCCACCAGGCGCACCGCGCAATTGGCTTCGAAGAAGTGGACCGGGTCGTGTGTTTTCTGAAAAAACTCGAGCCGCCGGCGCGCGACTGAACTCAGTCCGCGCCCATCTCCGCGTACATTTCAGCCGCGCGCTGTTGCAATTCTTCGGGGGTCAAATCCTCCGTGTGCGTGCCCACCGTCCAGACGTGGCCGAACGGGTCTTTGAGGGTGCCGGTGCGATCGCCGTAGAACTGATCCACCACCGGGCGCAGGATTTCTGCGCCGTGTTCCACCGCGCGGGCAAACACCGCGTCGACGTCCTCGACGTACAGCATCAGACTCACCGGCGTGTCGCCGTAGGCGCCGGGGTCATTAAAGCCCATGTCGGGATGCGCATCGGCCAACATCACCGGCGCATCGCCGATGCGAATTTCGGCGTGACCGACGCCGCCACCCGGCGCTTCCAGGCGAAACAATTCCACCGCGTCGAAGGCGCGCTTGTAGTAATCGATGGCCTCGGCGGCGTTGTTGACCACCAGGTAGGCGGTCACGGCGAGGTAGCCTTCGGGTTGTGCTTTGACTGTCATGGGCGGAGCCTCGGATTGGATTGATAGGCCCATTATACACAGGCCATGTGACAATCAAACGCGCCGGTGCACATTCAATGGCCTCTTTGCAACAAAGCGTGCAACTGCCCCAGGCACATGCCCCAGCCGTCACGGTGATCGGCCGCATCGTCCGCATTGAGCCGCTGATGGCGCAGCACCAGCAAGGTACCGCCATCGCGCTCGAAGAACTCCACAACCACGCGCGAATCGTAGGCCTCCGGGCGTTGCCAGGCCCAGCTGAAGACCAGTCGGTCATGCGGTTCAATGGCCTCGTACACGCCTTTCACCGTGTAGGCCGTCTCGGCGTCCTTGTCGATGCGGCGGTCGATCCGCCGCAACAGGCCACGCTCCTCAAGGGCGGCGAGATGCTCGTGCAGATCGGGATAGTTGCGCGGCGCTTCGGCCATTGCTTGCTCCTTGCGGACGATCGGC
>JBNLBT010000084.1:0-14300 GCA_050303435.1 Marinicellaceae bacterium | reverse complement strand
CTTCCGTCTGAGCATGCTGGACCTGGTCAACCAGGGCAGCACCTGGGACGAAATCATTGCCTTGGCCAAAGCGCTGGAAGCGGCCGGCGTGAGTCTGATCAACACCGGCATTGGCTGGCACGAAGCGCGCATTCCAACCATTGCCACCATGGTGCCGCGCGCCAACTTCACCTGGGTCACGGCCAAACTCAAACCCGAGGTGTCGGTGCCGCTGATCACCACCAACCGCATCAACACGCCGGAGGTGGCGGAAGCCGTGATCGCCCGGGGCGATGCCGACATGGTCTCGATGGCCCGGCCGCTGCTGGCCGACCCGCATTTCGTGCGCAAGGCCGCCGAAGGTCATCCGGAGCGCATCAACACCTGCATCGCCTGCAACCAGGCCTGTCTGGATCACGTGTTTGAGAAAAAGCGTGCCACCTGCCTGGTCAATCCCTACGCCTGCCATGAAACCGAATACCGCCTGACCCCGGCGGCCAAGGCCCGCGACATTGCCGTGGTCGGCGCCGGACCAGCTGGTTTGTCCTGCGCCACCACACTGGCCCAACGCGGCCACCGGGTGACGCTGTTTGAAGCCGCCGATGAAATCGGTGGGCAGTTCAATCTGGCCGCGCGCATCCCCGGCAAGGAGGAATTCGAACACACCATCCAGTACTACCACACCCTGATCAAAGATCACGGCGTGACACTGAAAATGGGCCAGCGCGCCAGCGCCGAAGACTTGAACGGCTTCGATCACGCGGTCATCGCCAGCGGCGTTGAACCGCGCATACCGACCATCGACGGCATTGACCACGCCAAAGTGATCCACTATCCGGATTTGATCATCGGGCGCAAGCAAGCCGGTGAACGGGTGGCCATCATCGGCGCCGGTGGCATCGGTTTTGATGTGGCTGAGTACCTGGCCGTGGCCGATCCGTCCAAAGCCATCAGCGTGGACGAGTTTTGCCGTGAATGGGGCATCGATCAAACGCTGTCGGATCGCGGCGGCCTGCGCCCCGCTGAACCGGAGCCCAGCGCACGCACCATCCATCTGATGCAACGCAAAACCAGCAAACCGGGCAAGTCATTGGGCAAGACCACCGGCTGGATCCACCGCCTGAGCCTGCGTCATAAAGGCATCCAATTTCACAGCGGCTGTGAATACCTGCGCATCGACGACGCGGGACTGCATTGCCGCATCAACGGCGAGGACACCCTGCTGGAAGTGGATCACGTCATCATTTGCGCCGGCCAATTGTCGGTCACCGATTTGTACAATGAGATCAAAGATCGGATGTCGGCCAGCCTCATTGGCGGCGCCGAAAAAGCCGGTGAACTGGACGCCAAACGCGCCATCAAACAAGGCACGCTGCTGGCATTGGAGTTGTGATTCGCTGAGCGGCCGCCTCAGTCGTTTGCACGCCGCGACACCGCGACCTTGCTGCGGCTGGGCCGTCCGAGGACCGCGCTGATGCGGTTGCCGGCATCGATCAGCCGGTCCAGATTCACACCGGTTTCAATGCCCATGCCGTGCAGCATGTAAACCACATCTTCAGTGGCCACATTGCCACTGGCGCCCGGCGCATAGGGGCAGCCCCCCAGACCCGCCACCGACGCGTCGATGATGCGTGCGCCCATCTGCATGCACGCCAGAATGTTGACCAGCGCCTGGCCTTTGGTGTCATGAAAATGCAGCGCCAGCTGCTCCGCCGAGGTTTTCGCCAGACAGGCCTCAAACATGCGTTGCGCCTGCAGCGGTGTGCCGACGCCGATGGTGTCGCCCAGCGACACTTCGTAACAGCCCAGATTCAGCAGTTCCTCCGTCACCGTCGCCACCTGGGCCGGCTGTATGGCGCCCTCGTACGGGCAGCCGAGCACGCAGGACACGTAACCGCGCACGCGAATGGAATGCTTGTAGGCCAAGTCCATGACCGGTTCAAACCGCTCCAGCGATTCGGCGATCGAGCAATTGATGTTTTTCTGGTTGAAGGATTCGGAGGCGGCGGTGAACACCGCAATTTCATCCACGTCCACACTCATCGCCTGCTCCATGCCTTTGGCGTTTGGCACCAGGGCCGAATAACTCACGCCGTTTTTCTTTTTCAGCACGCGGTACAGTTCTTTGGCATCGGCCAGTTGCGGCACCCATTTGGGGCTGACAAAGCCGGTGACTTCGATGCATTTGAGCCCGGCGTCGACCAAATCATAAATCAGCTGCGCCTTGGACTCAACCGGCACCATTTGGTCTTCATTTTGCAGGCCATCGCGGGGTGAAACTTCCACCAGCTTGACCTTTGCAGGGTAATCGTAATTCATGTGACAAACTCTATCAGACTGTGTTCCGCGGCCACTTGTTCGCCGACCTTGACGTTCACCTCGGCCACCTCGGCATCCGCCGGCGCGGTGATTTTCAATTCCATTTTCATCGCTTCCATGACCACCAGCGCCTCGCCGCTGTGCACCCGATCACCCTTCGCCACGCGCACTTCAATGATCTTGCCCGGCATCGGCGCGGTGATGCGTTCGCCGGCGTCCAGCGCCAGTTGCGCCGCTTCGCTGTCGGCCAGCGTCAATTCATGGCGCACACCATCAAGCAGCAAATGAATCTGCTGGCGATGGCGATGCACCTGTTCGGGCTGGCGCGCGCGCTGCACGTCGGCCCAGGTCAGGTGCATTTCCTGCATCTCGCCGCCGTGGCGGAAGTGCAGGTGCACGGGCGCCGGTGATTGCAAGCGCCACTGATCGGCGCTCTGCCACACCCCGTCCCCGGCGGACTCGGCCACCAGTGCACGCGCCAGCGCGCCGGCCAGTTGCTGCGCATCCGGTTCATTGAATTCGATCTGCCCGTCGTCGATGCTGTTGGTGAACAGGCGCTGCTGCACAAACGCCTCGCTGCGCAACAAACGCGAGAGATAGGCCAGATTGGTTTGCACACCAAACAACACGCAGCGAGCCAAGCCGTCGCGCACGCGTTCCAGCGCCTCGTCTCGATCGCGTCCCCAGACCACCAGTTTGGCGATCATCGGGTCGTAGTGAATGCCGATCTCAGATCCGGCTTCCACGCCGGTGTCAATCAGCCCGTGGTCCAGTTCCGGCCACTGCAGTTGTTGAATGCGTCCGGTCGATGGCAAAAAACCCGCCTCGGGGTCTTCAGCGTAAATGCGCACCTGAATGGAATGCCCACGCACCGCCAGTTCAGATTGGCTTTTTGGCAAGCGTTCGCCGCCCGCCACACGCAACTGCCACGCCACCAGGTCCTCGCCGGTGATTTGCTCGGTGACCCGGTGTTCCACTTGCAGCCGGGTGTTCATTTCCATGAAATAAAACGACTGATCGGCATCAACGATGAATTCCACCGTGCCGGCGCCGCAATAACCGATGGCTCCGGCCGCTTCCACCGCGGCGCGGTGCATGCGCCCCAGTGTTTCAGTGTGCAAAGAACTGGCCGGGGCCTCTTCAATGATTTTCTGATAGCGGCGCTGGGTCGAGCAATCGCGCTCGAACAGATGCACCACCCCGCCGTGCGCATCTGCAAACACCTGCACCTCGATGTGACGCGGGTTGGATATGTATTTTTCCAGCAACACGGTGGCGTCGCCAAAGGCCTTGCTGGCTTCACGCTGCGCCGAGGCCAGCGCGTCGTTGAATTCTGCGGCATTGTGCACAATCTTCATGCCCTTGCCGCCGCCGCCGGACACCGCCTTGATCAACACCGGGTAACCGATGCGTTCGGCCTCGCGCTGCAAATGTTCAGGTCGCTGATCCTCGCCATGGTAACCGGGCACACAAGGCACCCCGGCCGCTTCCATGGTGGCCTTGGCCGCGGACTTGGAGCCCATCAATTCAATCGCCGCCACCGGCGGGCCGATGAAACGCACACCGGCGGCCTCCAGCGCGCGGGCGAATTCGGCCTTCTCCGAGAGAAAACCGTAGCCAGGGTGCACCGCGTCGGCGCCGCTTTGCTGCACAGCCAGCAACAGCGCCTCAATGTTCAGATAAGAAGCGGTCGGTTCCGCCGCACCGATGTGCACCGCTTCATCGGCCAGGCGCACGTGCCGCGCGCGCCGGTCGGCGTCGGAGTACACCGCCACCGTGCGCACATTCAGGCGCCGGCAGGTGTCGATGATGCGGCAGGCGATTTCACCGCGGTTGGCGATCAGGACTTTTTTAATCGGACTCATCAATCAATTCAGTTGAAACTGCCGCTATTATACTGGACTGCCGGCCCGATGCGACCGGCTTTGCACTTTGCGCAACTGGCGAACCCACTCAGGCACGCAACGGGAAGCCACAGGCGCCCCCTTGAACCACCGCCGCTGCCGTCCGCACGCGGCCAGCATCGGGTGCATTTGCAGGCAAAAAAAATCCCCGCCGCAGCGGGGATTGTTGTTCTCGCAGTGGCCGCGCTTTATTCAAAGCTGTTGGCAAAAATCACATCGCTTGAGGCGCTGTTGTAGAACCATGGGACCGTCAACGAACCCGTTTCAATCGATGCGCTGGAGACTTGCACATGTGAGCCAGAAATGCCACTGCCCGTGATGGAGCAGAACGCCAGAGATCCTCCGGTGTCGTGGTGGAAAATTGGAATGTCACAGGACGTGGTGATGCCGACGTAGGTCAACACCACAGTGTAATCGTCCGCGGTGCCCTGCGTCATGTCCACCCCGCTCATGCCCAGACGCAGCGTGGCAAAATCGTCGTGGCCCAGACGCCGCTGGTCTTCATCGAAACGCGAACCCTGCTGCATCACCGCTTCAGAACCCGGCACACCCAACAATGTGCTGACCAACAGATCACCATTGGCGACGAAACTGTGCCCGCCGGGCAAAGCGCCTATGCCGATGGAATAGGTGCTGGCGTCGATGGTGCCCGGCGCCGTGAACGGGTTGTTGCTGGCGTTGAACCAGTGCAGATTCACATCATCACCGCGCACGTCGTCGCTGGAACCGATGACCGTGTCCGGACCGGCACCGGTGTTGAACAAGTCGTCTGTTCCTTTTGTGGTTTTGGTGTGGTTGCGGGTCGGTTCCGGCAGCAGCGATTCAGAGGCCAGATTGGGGTGCGCCAAACCCAGGCAATGCCCCACTTCATGCAACACCACCGATTCCCAGTCCATTTGACCGCTCGGCACGTTGTTGGATCCACCCAAAACGACGTTGCCGGTGGTCGGCGCCAGGGCATTCCAGGTGGCCACAATGTTTTGCACCGGGGCCTCCAGAGAGGCCAGATCGTCGCTGGCGGGATTGATGCACACGGACACTGTGACCACGCCGCCACTGCCGGTGTACCCTTCGGGGTGCGTGACAATGTCGGTGCCGCCATCGCCTGAAAAAATAAAGGCGCCAGCCAGTGCATTGAGGCTGCTGAAGCTCAACAGCGCAATCGCATATAAACGGTTCATTTCATCACCCCCTGCCGCTGCAACTGCTGACGGGTGAAATCCCTTCTCAAGGCATTCACCGATTGATTCAACTGCACCAGTGCCTGCCACTCACCCAGCGCGTCCTGCAGGCGTTCCAATTCACGTTCATTGTTGAACTGCAGAGACCAGACCTGTCCGTTGTCATTGGTGTAGATCAACTCCAGCCAATCCGGATCCGATGTGTAATACAACTGCCCGTCGAGCGACCGCTGCATGTCGCGGGCCTGTTTGACCGTGCTGTACAGGTCATGCGAATTCTTGCCCAAGTCGCTGTATTCGCGCACCGGCGCCAACAAGGCGTCCACTTCATCCACACTCAAGCCGCTGTGCCAGCGCCCCGCCATGCGATGCATGGGTGGAAAATCGAACTGTACCGCGCCGTCGGCGTCGATGCGCGTGGTGATCACCGGCAGCTGCCCCTCCAGCCCGTTGATCGTGCGCTTGATCAGCAGATGCTCTGCCGCACCCGCACTCAGGGCCAGCGCCAGCCCCATCAGTGCCATCATTGTCTTCATGCCTTTCTCCTTTCAATGGCTCACGGCCCCTGAATGGGTGGCCTTTCATCCCTGCTACCCGTTCCAGGGCCCATGCGCTCAGTCAAAAAATTTCCCGGGCTCCTCTCTGCGGATGCCCACTTTCAGTATAGATGGCATGCGCACATTGGCATACCAACGCGCCATTTTTTCTGTGGCAAGTTGTGAAATTTTGAACTGGCTCACATTCCAGATGCTGTGTAAACCGACCAAGCACTGCATCTTCAGGACAGTCAACACAAATTGACAGCTGCTCAGAATCTCGCGGGATTGGCCAGTGCATCCGTCCCAATTGAACGATTTGAGGCCTCGCTTGAACCGCTGGGCGCGGAAAAAAGGTAATATACCCGCTGTTTCTCCTTGCGCAATGACTTCAAACATGGAAATCACAGTCAATTTTCTCGACAATTTGCGGCTTGAAGCCACATTCGATGACTTCAAGGTCGTCACCGACCAGCCGATTCGTTACAAGGGCGACGGTTCGGCGCCCAGCCCGTTCGATTATTTTCTCGCCTCATCGGCCTTGTGTGCGGCGTATTTCGTGCGCGTGTACTGCAAGGCGCGCGGGCTGTCGACCGACAACATTCGCCTGGCACAAAACAACATCGTTGACCCGCAAAACCGCCACAAGCAGGTGTTTCTGATTCAGGTGGAATTGCCTGAGGAGTTGTCGGACAAGGACCGTCAGGGCATTTTGCGGTCAATTGAACGCTGCACGGTGAAGAAAGCCGTGCAGGCCGGCCCAGAATTCAGGATTGAGGCGGTGGACAACCTGACGGCCGAAGCACAGGCCCTGCTGATGGACACTGCAAACGACGGCCAGACCACGCGCATTGTGGGCAAGGACCTGCCGCTCGAACAGACCATCGCCGAAATGACCGGGCGGCTGTCCGATCTGGGCATGAAAATCGAAGTGTCCTCGTGGCGCAATCTGGTGCCCAACGTGTGGTCATTGCACATCCGCGACGCGGCCTCGCCGATGTGCTTCACCAACGGCAAGGGCAGCAGTCAAGAAAGCGCCCTGTGTTCAGCGCTGGGCGAATTCATTGAACGTTTGAGCTGCAATTTCTTCTACAACGACCAGTATTTCGGTCAGCGCATCGCACACAGCGACTTTGTCCATTACCCGTTTGAAAAATGGTTCAAGGCCGGGCCCGATGATGCGCTGCCTGAAGGATTACTGGACGCGCACACCCTGGCGATTTACAACCCGGACGGTGAATTGCGTGCTTCGCATCTGATCGACACCAATTCCGGGCGCCGCGATCGCGGCGTCTGCGCGATCCCCTACGTGCGCCAGTCGGACGGCGCAACGGTGTATTTCCCCAGCAACCTGATCGAGAACCTGTTTCTCAGCAACGGCATGAGCGCCGGCAACAACCTGCACGAAGCCCAGGTGCAGTGCCTGTCGGAGATCTTCGAACGCGCGGTGAAAAAACACATCATCGAAAACGAGCTGGCCCTGCCCGACGTACCGCAGGCCGTGCTGGAAAAATACCCGGGCATCCTGGCAGGCATTGAGGCGCTGGAGGCGCAGGGCTTTCCCACGCTGGTCAAGGACGCCTCACTGGGCGGCCAGTTTCCGGTCATGTGCGTGACCCTGATGAACCCCAAAACCGGCGGCGTGTTTGCATCATTCGGCGCGCACCCGAGCTTTGAGGTGGCGTTGGAACGCAGTCTGACGGAACTGCTGCAGGGCCGCAGTTTTGAAGGCCTCAACGACGTGCCACGGCCCACTTTCAATTCGCTGGCGGTGCAGGAACCGGAAAACTTTGTTGACCACTTCATCGATTCCACCGGGGTGATTTCCTGGCGTTTTTTCAGCGCGCAGGCCGACCACGAATTCTGCGAATGGGACTTTTCCGCCAACAATGAAGAGGAGTGCAAGCATCTGATGGATGTCCTTAACAAACTCGGCAAAGAGGTCTACGTGGCCGAATTCACCGACATCGGCGCCGCCTGCCGCATTCTGGTGCCGGATTACTCGGAAGTCTATCCCATCGAGGATTTGATCTGGGACAACACCAACAAGGCCTTGGACTACCGCGAAGACATTTTGAACATCCACGCGCTGAACAATGCGCAATTGGCCGCGCTGCTGGAACGCCTGGAGGAAAGCCAGCTGGATCAGTACATGGACATCCGCACCCTGATCGGCATTGAATTCGATGAAAACACGGTGTGGGGGCAATTGACCATTCTGGAATTGCGCATTCTGCTCAACCTGGCGCTGGGCCGGCCCGAGGACGCCCTCGATCCGGTCGAAGAATTCCTGCAGTACAACGACAACACCGTCGCACGCAATCTGTTCTACCAGGCCATGCACGCGGTGCTGGAAATCACCCTGGATGAGGACTTGCGCATCGAAGATTACCGCGACAACCTGGCGCGCATGTACGGCCAGGACACCCTGGCCCAGGTGCTGGGCAGCGTCAATGGCGAGGTGAAATTCCACGGCCTGACACCGACCAGCCTGCAACTGGAAGGCCTCGACAAACACCAGCGCCTGATCGACAGCTACGAAAAACTCCACCGCGCGCGGCGCGCGCATTTTGAGCGCAGGCAAACGCAGTGATTTTTGCTTGAAGCCGTTCACAGCTGTTTCCGATCACATAAAAAAAACCCGCAGCCCCTGATGGACGCTGCGGGTCTTGATGGAACTGCGGTCTCTTCAGCCCTTAGAAAAACAGCATTCTGTATTCCAGTCCGACGGTGCGCGGTTCATTGACAAACCCGGTGAGGTTGTTGAAGTCGATGCCACCGACGATGACAACTTCATCGGTCACGTTGCGACCAAACAAGGCCACTTCGTGGCGATTGCCCAGGCCCCAGCGGTAACCGGTTCTGAAGCCGAGCTCGGACAGGCTTTCACCGGTGTATTCAATGGAATCGTACAAAAAGAACGACACTTCGCTGCGGTAGGCCCAATCGGCAAACACAAACCATTCACCGATCCACACGTCGCGGTCGTATTGCAGCGTCATGTTGAACACATTCTTCGGCGCCTGCGGCAGGCGGTTGCCGTCGATCAGGAAGGTGCCGGCGTTGACCGGGTGCTCCGGATCCAGCACGGTGCAGCCCGAGCCACAGCCTTGAACATACAAATCGGGGTCGTTGATTTCGGTGTCGTTGTAGGAATAGCCGGCGGTGATCAGGAGATTGGAGCTCAACAAGGCTTCCATCTCAATCTAAAAACCCTGCCCATCGGCTTCCCTGGCGTTCAGCAATTCGGTCACGTTGCTGGAACCGCCCACCGCGGTCAGTTGCAGATCGTCCACGGTGTAGCTGTAAATCGACGCGTTCAGGCGCAAGCGGCGATCCAGCAAGGTCGATTTGATGCCCGCTTCCCAGGACAGGATGGTCTCCGAATTGGCCACCGACGTGGTGTCACCGAAGGAGATGCGGCCCTGCGCGCTGGGGGCGCGGAAACCTTTGGCCAGACGGCTGTAGACATTGACGTCATCACTCAAGGTCCAGGTGGCGCTCAAGTCCCAGGAAATCTCATCGTCGTCTGGATTTTCCGTCAATGGGCCAATCGGCGGCAAGAACGGTGAGCTCAGGCGTTCGGCCACGAAGGACTTGTCGTCGCTGGAATAGCGCAGACCGCCCTGCACGCTGAAACGCTCGCTGAACTCATAGTCACTGGACACGAACACGCCCCAGGCCGTGGTGTCCTGTTGCTGACGGGCCAGGGTGTCCTGTATGCCGCCGGCGATTGAATCGTAGCCCAGATTGTCGATGGTGATGTCTTCGCTGAAATAGAACAATCCGCCCTGCCAGTCGAAGGCGCCCAGGTCATTGCTGGCGATGCGGAATTCCTGTGTGATTTGTTTGTGGTCCGGCACGAAAACCGCAGACTCGGACGGAAACGGGATGAATCCGGGACCAAACACGCCCAAAAAGGACGCACCATAACCCCCATCGATGTCGCCGCGGGAGAACACTTCGACCGACTCATAGCCGGTCACCGATGTGAAAGTGTAGTCACCAAAATCCCGGTTGAATTTGACATTAAAGCCCAACTGCTCCAGTTCCTGCTGGTTCTGGCCGTCGGTGAAGATGTCGTCGATGTCAAAGCCGTCGACCAGGTTGTTGGTGCCCGGCTCAATGATGTTGGCACGAAACAGGCGCGCCGAACCTTCGTTGTCGCGGCCGTGAATGTTCAACAGCAGATCCCAGTCGCCGCCCTCGTACAGGGCCTGTCCACGCCAGGCCAGCTCCTCATAGCCTTCCAATGCATTGCGCTGGTCAGTAAATCCATCGACCACATCGAAATCCACGTTGTCGACCCAGTCGTCGCGTTCCTGATACTGCAGGGAAAAGCGCCCCGACCAGGCGTCGCTCAAGGCGCCGCCGACCGCACCTTCAACCAGCGTGCGGGAAAACGTGCCGATGCCCACTTGCAGGTAACCGTCTGAAGTCTGCGAGGGCTTGACCGAATCGAACTTGACGATGCCGGCCGGCGTGTTGCGGCCAAACAAAGTGCCTTGCGGTCCGCGCAACATTTCAACCCGCTCCAGGTCAAACGCCGGAAAGCCTTTCAGCACCGGATTTTCCTGCACGATCTCATCGTACACCAGCGACACCGGTTGCGAGGCATTGACATCGAAATCGGTGTTGCCGTAGCCGCGGATGTAAAAACGCGGGAACGAACGGCCAAAACTGGATTCAATTTGCAAGCTCGGCAGGCGTGAATTGAGGAAACGCAAATCCATGCCACCGGAAGTCAACACGTCCAGTTTCTCTTCGGACAGCGTGGAAATCGCCTTGGAAATCTTTTGCGCATCTTCCGGTCTTTTCTGTGCGGTCACGATCACCGCACCCAACTCGACCTCGTCGTCGTCTTCGTTCTGAGCCATTGCCATTGGACCGCAGGCCAACGCCATCAAAGCCGCGATGCACCCTGCACCGGCCCACCTGTTGTTCATGTGTTTCATCGGAGTGTTCTCTTGTTGCTGGTCAGTGTCGGCACCCTGTGCGCGGCCAAAGCCACGCCCGCAATGCCCCCGGGGCGGGATTATAGTTGATAATTCAATGCGTTGGCAGATTTTTCCGGCTCAAATGTGCATGCAAGGTCGCGCACAGCCAAATCGAAAGTCAACACGGCGCAGTGCTGATGCCGATCATGGAATCTTTCACTCAAACCGATGCACCCCGCCAGCCACGCCGTCCTGCACCAGCACGGCCCGCATCAGCGCTCCGAGGCATTGTTCCAATACGCCCGATTGGCCTCCATCCAGTCTTGCTTGTCCTTGCAAAGGCAATTTAATATTTGCTTAATCAATGCAATGCGTTTATTGTGCCGTTTGAGAGACATTTTAGGAGAGAACATTAATGCCCGCTCAGTACGTCACAGCCACCTATCGCGTCAAACAGGAAAACCAGGACGCGTTCAAAAAGTTAATGCAAGAAGCTGAAGAGGTCATGCGCGCCGAACAGTTGATCACATCCCAACCTGTGTTCAGAATGCAGAGCCTGATCAACCCCGAATACATCATTGAAGTGTTCGAATGGGTGGATGAAGAAGCCTTTAACAAGGCCATGCAGAATCCGCAAGTGCTGTCCATTTGGGGGCAGTATCAAAACATCTGGGAGGATGGCGGGTTTGGCATGCAACACATTCCCGAATCGGCTGAATCCTGGGCTCAATACCTCTCCATTTAATACAATTTCTGGGGGCCACACTCTGTAAGCACCGACCAACACTTTTTGCGGGCTCTCTCTGGATTGATTAAGTTTAGCCTGCTATGATAGATGTTTTACAGGAAGTTCCTCATGACCGTCGCTCGGAAGCAGTTGGTTTCTTTGGTCGATACACCGTTTTATCACGTGGTTTCGCGCTGTGTGCGGCGTTCGTTTCTTTGTGGCTTTGATCGGTTCACCGGACAATCCTATGAACACCGGCGCGGCTGGATTGTTGAGCGGGTGAAATTTCTCGCCGGGGTGTTTGCAGTGGATGTGTGCAGCTACGCGGTGATGTCGAATCATTATCATCTGGTGTTGAAGGTGGGCGATACATCTGAGTGGTCGGTGAAGCGGGTGTTGCACCATTGGGGTTCGCTGTGTGCATTGCCTTTGATGTGTCAGCGCTTTGTCGACGGGGATGCGTTGAGCACTTTCGAGCGCGATGCAGTCTCGGGCATGGCTGAAGGGTATCGGGCAAGACTGATGGATTTGTCGTGGCTCATGAAGCTGTTGAATCAGGACATTGCCCTGCGCGCCAATGCCGAAGACAACGTCAAAGGACACTTCTGGGAATCGCGCTTCAAGTCGCAGGCCTTGCTGGATGAGCGGGCGTTGCTGACTTGTATGGCCTACGTGGATTTAAACCCGATTCGTGCAGGCATGGCGCGAACACCAGAAGGCTCGGATTACACATCCATTCAAGAACGGATCAAGTCTAAGAAAACGGACTTGCTGGCCTTTGGACACGACAAAACACACTGCCTTACGCCCTTTCCGATTACCTCGACCTGGTGGACCTGACCGGACGGGCAATGCTGGAAAACAAGCGCGGATACATCCCGAATGAACTGGCACCGATACTCGAAAGACTCGGCCTGTCAGGAGACACCTGGCTTAAAGAACTGAATCAATTCAAAACCGCCGGCTACACCGCCGTCGGCACAGTCAGCCAGATCAAGAATTTCTGCCGTAATCTGGGCAAGCGGTGGACATTGGGATTCAGACTCATAGCCGCTTTGGAATAGCACCAATCACTCATTCAAAACAACCCTAGGCAGACTCACTGCCACACCCTCCCTCGCCCTGACATCATCCAAATCTACAAATTGCGCACCAAAATAGCAATTTAATGACGATTTATCTCTCCACGAACAAAGTTTGAGCCAAATTTGACTCACTGATCACAAGATTTGCTTCTTTTATCGGCGCCTGTCCTTGAATACTTCTCCTGATTCTTCTTTTATCAGTGCCTGTCCTTGAATACTATTCATTCAGCGCCTGTCCCAGAAGACTCTGCCTGTCCTTGAATACTCCGCCTGTCCTTGAATACTCTTGCTTGAATACTCCGCTTCATATATGTCCTTGCATACCCCATTCATTCAGCGCCTGTCCCAGAAGAATGCCTGTCCTTAAATACTTCACTTGCATTGGATAGGGCGTTCATATATGTCCTTGAATAGCCTCCGCCGTCGGCACAGTCAGCCAGATCAAGAATTTCTGCCGCAGGCTGGGCAAGCGGTGGACTTTGGGTTTCAGACTCACAGCCGCTTTGGAATAGCACCGACAGTCCATTCAAAACAACCATCGACAGACTCACTGCCACAACCTCCCTCGCCCTGATATCATCCAAATCTACAAATTGCGCATCAACAGAGCAATTTAAAGATGATTTATCTCCCCATGAACAAAAGTAGAGCCAGATTTGACTCACTGATCACAAAATTTGCATCTTTTATCGGTGCCTGTCCTTGAATACTCATTCGAAACCATTTTTACATCGTCAAGCAATCGATGGGGCGCCGCCTCAAACCCCACTCTTCGCCAGAGGGGCGTGGATAAGAATCCTGGAGAAATAAATGTAATCAACTTGACCCAACAGAACCTTTAATTTCACTTGCATTGGATAGGGCGTTCATATATGTCCTTGAATACTTCCTTCTTTTATCGGTGCCTGTCCATGAATACTCCGCTTCGCCAGAGGGGCGTGGATAAGAATCCTGGAGAAATAAATGTAATCAACTTGACCCAACAGAACCTTTAATTTCACTTGCATTGGATAGGGCGTTCATATATGTCCTTGAATACTTTGAATACCCCATTCATTCAGCGCCTGTCCCAGAAGACTGATTCATTCAGCGCCTGTCCCAGAAGACTCTGTCCCAGAAGACTGCGGTTCAAGTTCTTCAGGGCTGGCAATCATGGATTTCTCTTTAACAATACGTCCGTAGAACAGATCATGTTTTGACGCTCTCCATCCTTTTAATTGGTCCTTACATAACAATTCAACGATTGTATATACAACATTGAAATCACCCTGAGAAAGCACCCTTGATTCTTCGGTTTGTGAAAAATAAATGCCCTTTTCTCTGTCTATTTTTAATTCTGATTTATCAGGATATTGGATGATCATTCTACTCTGCCCTTCATCGAACGTTCCTGATTTAGAGTTTTTTGTTATGTGTTCTAAAGACTCAATTACAAAACTTTTGGGTGGAATAGAAACTGTGCAAAACGATAATTTTTTAACTTCATTGCGATCAAAAGGAGCAAATGTAGTTAAGTCGAAGGGCACATAATATATATATACCGCATTTTCATCGCTTTCTGCTGATGCAGATGTTTTAAATAAAATGAGTAATATTATTGAAAGTATGTATGCTGCTCTAATCATAATTATC
>JBNLBT010000083.1:0-14642 GCA_050303435.1 Marinicellaceae bacterium | reverse complement strand
CGCGTCGAGGGGCGCTACCGTGGGCACTACGAGGGCGTACCTGTGATTGGCTACGCGGTGGGTTTGATCAATGGCCTGGGTTCGGGCATGAACATTCTGATGATCACTGAAGAACGCCTGTTTTCGCAAACGCACGTGCAGGCGGCCGAAGCGCTGGCGGCGTCGGTGCGTTTTTACCAGTCGCGTCAGTTGCCGGCCACCGCGCAGTGGCAACAGGCCTTAACCGGCATGCAATTGAAGTTCATGTCTTCCGGCAGCAATCTGCACACCGACGGCGCTTTCAGCGGATCGTCGGTGCAGCGCACCATTGATCTGTGCGCGGACGGGCGTTTTGCGCTGGAGTTCGAGAGCACTCTGCAGGCCAACACCGGCGGCGAGGCCATGCTCAGCGTGAGCGACTCAAGCCAGCACAGCGGACGCGGCCAGTGGCGCATGTACACGCAGGGTGCGCAGACCACACTGCTGCTGAGTTTTGACGACGGCCATGAACGCGAATACGCGCTGGCGGGTTTGCAAAGCGATCAACTCAGGTTGGCCGGTGAACGGTACTTTTATTACACCTCCGAGCTGTGCCGATGATTCAATGCGGCGCTGCTTGCAACAACTCCCAGCTTTGCATGGCGGCTTTGCGCTGTTCGCCCCAACGATAGCCGCCCAGGGCGCCGTCGCCCCGCACCACGCGGTGACAGGGGATCAAAAAGGCCACCGGGTTGGCGCCCACCGCCTGGCCCACGGCGCGCGCGGCCGTGGGGCGCTGAATGCGCCCGGCCAGTTGCCGGTAGCTGAGTGCGCTGCCTTGAGGAATCTGCAGCAGCGCTTTCCACACATTGATTTGGAAATTGGTGCCGCGCAGCCACAGGGTCAAAGGCCGATCGGTGCGGCATTGTGCATTGAACACTGCAGCCATCACCGCCGCCGTGTGCGATCCGTCGTCGGCCAGCAAGCGCGCCATTGGCCACTGCGCCTGCAGTTGCTCAAGGCACTTCGTCGGATCGTCGTCTTCGATGAATTGCAAGGTGCAGATGCCGCGTGAACTCAGGGCAATGAAGGCGGCGCCAAACGGCGTCGGGTGCACCGCGTGATGCAGCGTCAGTCCGGCGCCGCGCTGCTTGAACTCTGACGGGGTCACTGCTTCGATCTGAACGAAATGATCGTACAGTCGCGAGGCGCTGCTGAGCCCGCTCAAATCGGCGGCCTCGAGGATTGAACAGTGCGTTGAGGCGAGCATGGATTTGGCGCGTTGCAGGGTCAGCACCTGCAAAAAGCGTTTCGGCGACACGCCGGCCCAACGGGTGAACAGGCGCTGAAAATGAAATTCGCTCAAGTGCACATGCTCGGCCACTTCAGCCAGGGTCGGCTGCGCGTCCTGGCGCGTGCGGATGTAGTGGATGGCTTGTTCGATGCGCCGATAGTCGAGTTGCGTTTGTGTGCCCATGCTGGCCGTCGGTTGGTGAATGCCTGCCATTGTACGGCACGCAGGCAGGCGGACACCAACCGGATGTTGCGCAATCGCCCCGATCGGGGGCTATGTTGTTGATCTGGCCCTTCTCATGAGGGGCCGCTTTTCTTTTGCATGCGTTCGATCATGATCTTGACACTGGATTTGAGTCGGTTGACGGACTTGGCCAATTCGCCGATTTCATCCTTGCGGGTGATTTCTTCGATCGGCTGCGCCAGGTTTTTGCCACGACTGATCTCATCGGCCACTTTCGTCAAGTGCGAGATGGGTTTGGTCATGGTGCCTGAGAACAGCATGGAAGCGATCACCGCCAGCACGATGAATAAAGTGGACACCATCAGGTTGTTGGTCACCAGGTCCAGAATCTGCGACTGGATTTCTTCGCGTTTTAACACCACCGCTTCGTCGATGTTGTCGATATAAGCGCCGGAACCGATGATCCAGCCGGTCGGCTCATGCAGGCGCACGTAGGAGACTTTTTCCTTGCGCGCGGACAGGCCGTTGGGCGTGGGTTTGGGCCACAGGTAGTCGACAAAGCCGCTGCCGCCTTCCGCGGTGACTTCAACAAAGGCCACGAACAGGTTTTTGTCCACCCCCTGGGCGTTGTTGTATTCCGGAGAATCGAGGATTTTGCCATCCAATGTGGGGATGGTTGGGTGCATCACCATGCGCGGGTAGGGCAAGCGGTTGTCGTTGATCCAGAAGTAACCGGTGCCGTTGGCGTAGCGCATGGCGCGAATGGTTTCCTTGATTCGCTGCTGAATCTCAGCTTCCGCGTCTTCAATGTAGATGCCCGTGCCCATGATCCAGCCCCAATCATTGTAGCGGCGCACGTAGGACAATTTGGGCACTTCTTCGGTGAGGCCTTCCGCGGTCGGTTTGGGCCACAAATAATCGACGTAGCCGTCCGGGCTGTTTTCCGTTACGTCAACAAAGGCCACGAAGAGGTTTTTGCCGATGCCTTGCGCGTTGTCGTATTTCGGGTCATTCAAAACCTGGCCATCCAGCGCGGGGATGGTCGGGTGCATCACCATTTTCGGATAGGGTTTGCCGGTGTCGTTGATCCAGATGTAACCGGTGCCGCCATCAAAGCGCAGTTCGCGAATCTCATTCATGGCCCTTTGCTGGGCCTGGGCGAGCGTCAACTGGCGGTTGGCCACCTGTGATTTGTAGCGGTTGATGATGGCCTCGCCGGTGTTGAGGATGTCGTGCAGACGGCGTTCATAGTATTGACTCAGGTAACTCAGGTCATTCAGATTCCGGTGGTTTTTGTCGATGGTTTCATAGGCCACGTCCACCAGATCCTTGAGGTGATTTTGAACCTTGTTGATTTCTTCGGTTTTATAGTTCTGTACACGCACTTCGCCCTGCGCCTGGATGTTGCGCACGCTAAAAAACGTGATCACGGCCACCATCATCACCAGAAATGAAGCGGTGAAAAGCGTGGTTTTGGTTTTGATTTTCATGATGAGCCCCCTGTCATAGCATTATTTTTTGTACAGCTTCAGCACTTCAATTTCATACACGGCGTCTTTGAATTGTTGCCTGCCGGCTTCATTGTCGATGTGTGCCATCAGTTTGTCGATATACAGGGGGATGACTTTGAGGCCGACGCGCTGATCGTTGCTTTTGACTTCTTTGATCCATTCTTCCAATGCTTCTTCGCACAGCATCGGTGCCACCGGGCCGATTTGTTCTGCGAACAACTCGTCGATGTGTTCGAATATCATTTTCGAAAATTCGGTGTGCTTGATCCCCATCAGTGCTCCCCGTATACATCTGGTTTGGTTTTAATTGTAACTTTTTAAGCGGTCTGTTTATAGGCGACTTTAGTCTGCTTTTGTAAACAATTGTCAATGACTTAGCCATGGTTACCGCTTTGTTTTGCTTGAATGATTGTTCAATTGCGGTGTGTATTTTGACACTAAGAATTCGACTTCAATGAATGAAAAAACGGGTGTGTCAATGGCCGTTGAAGCGGGGTGATTTTCAGCCGGCGGATGTGCCGGTGAGGATTGGGTGGTGCATGCGGCGGCAGGCAATTGGCCGGATATTATCTGTTCAAATATTCGCTGCAATATGTATAATGCGTAGCGTTAAAGCGTTAAAAAATAATCTCAGCCGTACAGGTCTCCGGGTCCCCACACAAACCTGCGCAGACTGTGGACGGCACACGATTTCATAGGCAAATAGAGGGGCCAAGCCCAATGCGGTTTGTAAATTGGGTCTCGGGCTGCCTGCACCTTGTGGGCAGTGCCGTGCAAGAGATGACACACACAGCTTGAGTGGGTACTGAATGTATACCGTTGTTTTTCCAGGGCAGGGAGCCCAGCGAAAAGGCATGGGCGCCGGTTTGTTTGAAGCGTTCCCTGAAATCACACAGGCCGCCGATGAACTGCTTGGATTGTCTGTCCGCACGCTGTGCCTGGACGATCCGCACAATCAATTGAACCTCACCCAGTTCACCCAACCGGCGCTGTACACCGTGAACGCGCTGCATTATCTGGATTTCATGCAAAACAACGGCCCGGCCGGCGCCATGGCCGGGCATTCGTTGGGTGAATACAATGCCCTGCAGGCGGCCGGCGCGTTTGATTTTGCCACCGGCCTGCAACTGGTGCAGGAACGCGGTCGCCTGATGAGCCAGGCCACCGCAGGCGGCATGCTGGCGGTGTTGCAATGCGATGAGCAGCGCTTGCGTGAATTGCTGGCCGCGGAAGGCCTGGATTCAGTTGATCTGGCCAATCACAACACGCCGACACAGTGCGTGTTGTCCGCCGAACGCAGCGCCATCGAAGCCGCATACGCGCTGCTAAAATCTCAGGGCATCACCGCCATACCCCTGAAGGTCAGTGGCGCATTTCATTCGCGCCACATGCGCGATGCGGCCACGGCATTCGGTCATTTCCTGCGCACCTTCACATTCAAGCCGTTGAATGCCACGGTGCTGGCCAATGTCACGGCACAGCCCTACACACACAGTGAATTGGCCGCTTTACTGGAACAGCAGCTGTGCGGCCAGGTGCGCTGGGTGGATTGCGTGAGGCGCTTGATGGGGTTGGGCGCAAGCACCCTGCACGAAGTCGGCCCCGGCCAGGTGCTGACCGGACTGAACAAAGAAATTATGCAGCACTGCGATCCCTTGCCGTGCAGTGTTCCGAGTGCAGCGCAGTCGGCGAAGAGGACTGATGCCGCTGCGCAAGAAATTCACGATGTGCCACCAGCGCAATCGCCACAGATGCCTGAAAGTGCATTCGGTTCGCTCGAATTCATGCGCGATCACGGGCTGCGCCATCCATGCGTGGCCGGGTCCATGGGGCGGGGCATTTCCGGCGTGCCGCTGGTGACCGCGCTGGCTCAGGCTGGCCTGCTGGGTTTTATTGGCAGCTTCGATGTGCCTGTGCAACACGTGGCCGGAATGATCGATGACTGCAAAGCGCGCTTGGGGGGCGCGCAGAACTTTGGGGTGAATGTGCATGATTGCGCTGAAAATTCAAGCAAAAGTGCAGATCTCCTGTCATTGTGCAGCGAAAAGTCGGTGCCTTGTGTGGAATTGAGTGGCTTTGATCGCGTCACATCAGCGCTGGTCAAACACCGCGCACTGGGGTTGAGTGAACACGATGGGCTCATCTCTCGAGGCCACAAGGTGCTGCTCAAAACCAGCCGCGCCGAGGTGGCGCGACAGTTCATGCAGGCAGCGCCCGCGCGTTTGCTCGACGAACTGCTGGAGACGCAACAGATCACCTCGCAACAGCATCGACTGGCGCAACAGTGCCCGGTGGCCGATGACGTGTGTGTGACCTGCGATGGCGCCTGGGTCAATGAACCGGCATCGGCATGGATCAAACTGCCGGAATTTCAGCAACTGCGCGCATCGCTGGGCCTTGTGGCCCAATCTGTGCGGCTGGGTTGCAGCGGCGGCATCGGCACACCGCAATCGATGGCGGCGGCGTTTCAATTGGGCGCGGATTTCGTGCTCACCGGATCCATCAATCAGTGCACCGTGGAAGCCGGGGTGCATGAGGCGGTGAAAGCCGCATTGGCGCAGGCGGGCGTAGAGGACACGGCGTTTGCACCGCGTGCGGATGCGCTGCGCAGCGACGTCCGTTCCAGGGTGTTGTGCGGCGTCTCCCATTTCGCCACGCGCGCCCGGCATGTGTTGCAATTGATGCACAAAGGTCTGTCGTTGCAGTCGGTGGGTGAAGACACCCGCGCCGGGCTGGAACAGCATTTCTTCGGCCAGGCGCTGGAGACGGTACTAAAAACGGCCTGTGAATCGTTGCCTGACGCGGCACAGCAACAGGTGCGCAGCGACGGCCACAGGCAATGGATGCTGGTGTTGCAGCAGTATTTAAGGCGCGCAGAACGCGCCGTGTTGAGTGATCAAGACGGCGATTTGCGCAACGCGCGGATCGACTGCTCAGCGGCCATGGGCGCGTTCAACGCCTGGGCCAAAGGCACCCCGTGGCAGGATTGGCGCGCGCGTCAGGTGGCGCCCATGACACTGGCCTTGCTGAGGCAATGCGCTGAGATGCTGGACGGACCAGTCGTCGGGAGTGCGGCGCATGGCGGTTGACGCACACTGTAATCGGCCAGACCCCGACCGCGACATCGCGGTGGTGGGCATGGCCTGTGTGTTGCCCGGCGCAACGGATTATCACGTCTATTGGCAAAACCTGCTGAATGGACACAACGCCATTCAGGAAATTCCGGCCGAGCGCTGGGACGTGGCGGCGCAGGCGCGCGCCGGCAGTGTCAGCCGCTGGTGCGGTCTGATCGACGACATTCGCACATTTGATCACGCGTTTTTCAATCTGTCGGCGGAAGAGGCGCGCAACATGGACCCGCAACAGCGCCTGTTGTTGCAGCAAAGCTGGTGTTGCATTGAAGACGCCGGCGTGCCCTTGCACAACTTACAGGCTGCACGCACCGCGGTTTTTGTTGGCGCCATGGGCAGCGACTATCTGCACACCCTGAAGAACAGCACAGATGGCGACAACCGCTACGCCATTCTCGGCAACGACCATTGCATACTGGCGAATCGCATTTCGCACCAGTTCAATCTGCGTGGCGAAAGCATTGCCATCAATGCCGCCAGCGCGTCATCGCTGGTGGCGTTGCACAAAGCACGCAGCGCCTTGTTGCAGGGCGAATGCGATTTTGCCCTGGCGGCGGGCGTGAATTTAAACACCGATCCGTATAAATATGTGGTCTTTTCCCGTGCCGGCATGCTGTCGCCCGACGGGCAATGCCACGCGTTCAGCGCCGAGGCCAACGGCTACGTGCCCGGCGATGGCGTGGCGGTTTTGTTGCTAACGCCTTTGCGCAAAGCGCAGCAGATGCAACTGCACGTGCACGCGGTGATTCGCGGCTCGGCGATCAACCACATCGGCGCCGGCAAAGCCATCACCGCGCCATGCGCCGATGCCCAGAGCGCGGTGATCCGGGCCGCCCTGCAGCAGGCCCGCTGTGACATCAATGACATCGAATACGTGGAAGCGCACGGTTCCGGCACGCCGCTGGGCGATCCGATTGAGCTGGAAGCCCTGGGACAGGTGTTCAACGGTGTGCGCAAGGCGGTGCAGGTGGGCACCGTGAAACCCAACATCGGTCACCTGGAGGCCGCCGCCGGCATCGCCGGTGTGATCAAGGCGGTGCTGGCCTTGCAACATCGCCGGGTGCCGGCCAATCAGAATTTCACCCGCTTGAACCCGGCCATCCGACTGGATGAGCGGCACCTGCAATTGACCCGCGGGGCGGCGCTGGACGCGCAGGAATTGCCGTGCGCGGGCGTAAGCTCTTTCGGTTTTGGTGGCGTCAGCTGTCACCTGGTGTTGCAACGCGCACCCGACCGGGCTGCGGTCGATGTCGATGCAAAACCACCTCACCTTGGCATGCCGTTTGTGCTTTCGGCCAAGAGTTCAGAGGCCTTGCAGCGGCAACGGACGCGCGTGCTGACGTGGTTGCAATCCGAGGAGGGACAGGCCGCGCCTTTTGCGCGACTGTGCGCCAACTTCTGTGGGGGACGCAGCGCCTGGGATCATCGCCTTGGCGTGTACGCGACCGACCGCGCCGATTTGCTCAGGCAACTGGCGCAACAGACCCTTCAGGCACCGCAAGCGCCGCAGGCTTGGGCTCTGCACTTTGGGCGTCTCGGCGCGGCGCACCGCGTGATGCGCGGCGTGCCACTGCTGAAACAGGCCTTGAATCAGGTGCTGAAGGCGCTGCTCAGATTGCAGCCGGAACTGCACAAATCCGCGCTCAATGACGTGTTTCAATCGCCCGCCGATTGCGCGGTGCTGTACGCCGTGGCCGCCCATCGGGCCTTGCTGGACTGCGGTCTGGTGCCCGCGCGCTTACACTGCACGGCCGATGGCGTGCAAGCGGCGCTGGTGGCCGGCGGCGTGCTGTCCTTGTCCGACTGGCTGCTGTGGCGTCGCGGACAGCTGCACACCGAACAATTGCCTTTGCGTTCACCGACGGTGCCCGTGCACTGGGGCGATGCACAGGACGCCTTGCATCCTCAGCCCCTGTCCGCCGCCTGGTTGGATGAGTTGGCACTGGAAGTGCGGGCCCACCCCGAAGCCTGCCGAACGCGGGTGGCTCAGGCCGTCGATTTGCTGCAACACGACGCGGATTTTGCCCGCCAATGTGCGTTGTGGCACACCGATGGAGGCGAGTGGCCGACGGTGGCCGATCTGTTGCACGAGGCCCATGGCTCGGACACCATCGACGCGCGCTTGTGGCTGCACGCGGTGGTGGTGAGTCACGCCGCCCTGTGCCATCACCGCAGACGCTGGCGCCTGCAGGGTGGCGACGCCACGTTGCCGCGCTTGCAATTGCTCAGTGAACTGGTGGGCACAGATTTTCTCAGCAGAGGCACCGTGCTGCGGCTGCTGCACGATCAATCCGCGGATGCCAGCGAGGTCTGGCAGCGCATCAATCGCGACCATTGGCAGCACATCATGCAATGGCCGGCGCTGCAGCGAAGCGGGCAACAGCCACTGAACGCCCGCCAGCGGACGCAGGTTCTGGATCTGCTCTGTCAGCCGGCGCAACACGTGAAATCTCAGTCGCAATCATCCTGGGGCGTGCACATCGGCGCCGTCGCAGATGCCGAAGACGTGCATTGCCTGAGTCACCCGGCGGCGTTTAACCGCACGCTGTTGTCGGCCTGGCGACGCGGCCATCCGGTGGATTGGAGCGCGGTGTTTCCGCTGTCGCAGTGGCCGCGCATGCCGTTGCCAACCAGCGCCTTTGCCGGGCCTGAATTGTGGCCTGCAAGCGCCGCGCAGAGTGCACCTCAGGCTGCGCCAAGTGCAGAGCAAGAGACGGCTTCAGTCGACGCGGATGAAGCGCAATCAACGCCTGCATCGGTGCGCGCCGTGATGGCGCAGACGCTGGGGCTGGAGCCGCACGCGGCACTAGACGACGTGACGCTGGAATCGTTGGGGCTGGATTCGATGGCCAACACGCGCTTGTGTGAGGTTTTGAATCAACGTTTTGATGCGCAACTGACACCGGCCTGTTTATATGGATTCAGGCGCTTGGGCGATGTGCTGCAACGGGTGCTGGATCACGCCGCGCCGTCTGCACGCCAGACGACGGCAGAACAGGTCCGTACTGAAGCCACCACAAGCGCAGCCTCGCACGGCCTGCAGGACGTGGCGGTGGTGGGCTATGCCGGGCGCCTGCCCAAAGCCGAAGACGCGGAGGCGTTTTGGCACAACCTGATCGAAGGCATTGATTGCATTGAAGAAATCCCGGCCGAGCGCTGGGACTGGCGCGACCATCAGGCCGATCGGCCCGGCCAGGCCAACAAAAGCATCAGCAAATGGGGCGGTTTCATGCCCGATGTGGCGGCCTTTGATGCGGCATTTTTTGGTTTCACTCCGCAGGAAGCCAAATTGATGGATCCACAGCAGCGCTTGTTGCTGCAAACGGTGTGGCATGCGCTGGAACACGCCGGCTGCAATCCGGATCAACTGGCCGGCAGTCGCACCGCCGTATTCATTGGCGCGTCCACCTCGGATTATGAAGAGCTGTTGCGCGCCGGCCCGCTGGCCGCGCACGCGTCCACCGGCGTGAATCGCGCAATTCTGGCCAACCGCGTGTCCCATCTGTTGGATCTGCGCGGCCCCAGTGAAGTGGTGGACACCGCCTGTTCCAGTTCATTGGTGGCCATACACCGCGCGGTGCAGGCCATTGCCAACGGCGACTGCGACGCGGCACTGGCCGGCGGGGTGAATGCCTTGCTGACACCGACGCACTACATCACCTACAGCCAGGCCGGCATGCTCTCGCCCAATGGCCGCTGCCGCAGTTTCGCTGCGGAAGCCGATGGCTACGTGCGCGGCGAAGGCGTTGGCGTGCTGTATTTGAAACCCCTGGCACAGGCCGAAGCCGCGGGCGATTGCATCCACGCGGTGATCAAAGCCAGCGGCAGCCGCCACGGCGGACGCGCCAACGCCCTGACGGCGCCGGACCCCAATGCCCAGGCGGGCTTGATTGGCGAAACCTGGCGGCGCGCCGGTGTGGCGCCTGAAGACATCGATTGCATTGAAACACACGGCACCGGAACGCCGCTAGGAGACCCCATAGAAATCAATGGTTTATCACTGGCATTTAATTCAATTTCTAATGATAATGATAAGGCGCAGGCGAATACACCGCGACCTTGCCTGTTGGGTTCAGTGAAAAGCCACATCGGTCACCTGGAGGCCGCAGCCGGCGTGGCCGGTGTGTTGAAAGTTCTGCTGGCGCTGAAACACCAGATGTGGCCGGCCAATCTGCATTTGCAGCAAATCAACCCGCACATTCGACTGGATGCGGCGCGTTTCGAATTGGCACAAACCAATCGGCCGTGGCCAGCCGAGCGCGAGCGACTGCGCTGCGCGGCGGTGTCCTCATTTGGTTTTGGTGGCGTGAACGCGCACCTGGTGATGCAGGAACACCGTTCAGCCGAAACCGCGCCTGCCAACACAGAAGCGCAACTGATCGTGCTGTCAGCGGCCAGTGCGCAGGCTTTGCAGCAGATTCGGGACAAGTTGCACCGCCACATTAAAGCCTTGCCAACACCGCCCAATCTGGCCGATCTGGCGTTCACCCTGCAAACCGGACGCAAAGCCATGCGCCACCGTTTTGCTGTCATCATCGCCGATGTGCAGGCATTGCTGCAGGCCTTGCAAACGCCTGAGCAGGCTGTGTTGGCAACAACGGGCGCCAAGGCATCCACCAACGGCGGGCCTCTGGCGACCCTGGCGGATCGCTGGCTGCAGGGCGAAGAGGTGGATTTTTCGGCGCTGTGGGCGCAGCAACCCGCTGCACGACGGCTGCCGTTGCCGGGTTATCCGTTTGCGCGCACCCGACACTGGGTCACATCGACGCCGTCTGCGGCGCCAACCCCACACGTTGAGTCCGGAAATGCCGCCGCAGCGACCACTGAAAAAAACGGGTCCACGACCGCCTTCAGCGTGCCCGCCGACCACCCCTGGGTCACTGAACACCGCATCAACAACCGCTGCATTGCCCCGGGGGTGATGTCCCTGGCGTTTTTGCATGCGGCGTTAAAGCCAGGCCATGCACCGCTGTTTCTGCGCGATCTGATGTGGCTGAAACCGCTGCCAGCGGCCCAGGCGCTCGAATTGCGCCTGCGCATGCAGTCATCCAGTCTCACGGTGCAGGCGCTGCACGAACACGCACAAAACGATGCATGGATGCCGGTGGCGCGGACCGAACGGGTGCAGCATCTGGGCATTGACGCGCCGACGCTGGATGCAGACAGTCTGGCCGAATTCAACGAATGGCCCATGCATGATTTTTATCCGCGCCTGCAGGCGCTGGGCTTTGACTATGGCCCGGCGTTTCAGGTGTTACACGCCGTGCGTCGTCGCGGCGATCAATGGCTGGGCCAATTGCAAGGCACGCAGGACTTTTCGCTGGCCGATCACCGCGATGCCCTGGACGTGTGTCTGTTGGACGGCGCATTGCACCTGTGCCTGGCGGCCATGCTGCAACACGGCGTCGATGCGCCGCTGCTGCCGCTACTGGTCGAACGCATTGCGGTGCGGGCGACGCTGCCAGCGGTGTGTTACGTCCACGCCACAGCGCGCGAAGCCATTGATGCGCAGGCCGACACCCTGATTTTTGACGTGCAGCTGCTGGACGCTGCATTGCAGCCACTGGTGCAACTGGACGGCGTGGTGTTTCGGCGCAGCCAGCCGTCCACTGAGACTCGCCAGGACACACAGAACCACACCCAGAACCACACCATTCAACCAATAAACAACCACCACACGCGGGAGAGATGTGCAGTGAATTCGCAGCAATTGCTCCAAAAAACCACCGAATATCTGACTCAAACAATTGCCGAGGCGGCAGACATCCGCGCGCAGGACATCGACGTGCAGCAGCCGTTCAAGTCCTATGGCATCGATTCGTTTTTGACCCTGGGCATTTTGCGCACCTTGGAAAACGACTTCGGGCCGTTGCGCAAAACCCTGATGTTTGAATCCGCCAACGTCGATGAACTGGCGCAGCTGCTGCTCAAGGAACAGGCCGAGGTCTTGCAGCGGCTGTTTGCCGGTGATGAGAAAGCCGCGGTCAATGAGGACGCTGTTCAGACGCCTCAGGCGCCAGCTTCCTTCAATACACCGGCCATGCAGGCCGCATCGCCGGCCCGTCTGGATGCGCTGTTTGGCCACACGGCGCCAGCACAGGCGACGCCACAGGCGCGCAGTGCAGATCATCATGCAAGCCAACAACCCGGTCGCATAATTGATGCCGCCGCGCTGCGCCGCGATGCGGAGTTGCAGGCTCAGGTGGACGCGCTGTTTCGTCTACACGGCGCCGAATCGGTGGCGCTGTCGCGCGCCAGCATTGCGCCGCTGCTGTTCATCAACGCGCAGCGCAGCGCGCTGTTTTGTTTCAATGTGCGCAAGGGCCTGATGTTGGCCTTTCGCTACGTCGGTCCGCGCGCGGCGTTCACATCGAGCCTGCGGGAATTGCAGGCCCTGTGCCGGCAGCGCGGCTGGCGGATGAACGTTCTGGCCGACGTGGAGGCGCCGGAACTGGCTGAATCCGATCTGGTGGCCAATGCCATCGGCGTGGTTCAGCGCATCGAAGATTTGCCCGCGTTCACGCTCGAAGGCAGCCGCATGCGTCGTTTGCGCTACCACGTCAACAAGTTCGCCCAGGCCGGTGCAGCTGAAACCTTCGAATACACGCCGGGCAGCCGCCCCGCCATGGACGCCGCGATCACACGGGTCATCGATGGCTGGGCCGAATCCAAAGGTGGAGTCAATCCGTACATCCATCGCTTCATCGAAGCGGCGCACAACGGCACGCTGGATCCTGTGCACCGCGTGTTCGTCACGCGACTGGATCGCGAAGTGCAAAACGTGGTGGTCATTTCGCGCATTGAATCGGCCAACAGTTACCTGCTGGACACCGAATTCTATGCCCCGGAGATGGTGCCCGGTGCGATGGATTACGCCATACACCGGATTATTGAAACTCTGCAGCAGGAAGGCTGCGTGCAATTCAGTCTCGGATTGACCTTCGGCGCGCGTTTTTTTGACGCGCCACACGGTGATGCGGCGGTGCACAAAGCGTTGGTGGATCTGGCCGAAGACGGCGTCTTTGAGGAGTCCGGTAACCACCAGTTCAAAAACAAATTCAGACCGGTGAACGCGCCCTTGTTCCTGCATCGCCCGCGCGGTCAGGCGCCCGGCAATGTGCTTGATCTTATTCTCATGATCGGGCAACCGGCGCCGCCCGATGCCGATGCATTGCCAGCAGTCGTGGCACCAAAAGGGGAGACTGCAAAGACCGCCCAGTCACCGGTTGTGCCGGCGATCGAAACAACCGAGGTCCCTGCGCACAACCCCGACTGCGACTGGGGAGTGCAATTGGATCGGGTCGGGCACAACCCCTACAATCTGCCGGCCGATCGGGTCAGCATTGATCTGGCCACGGACTCCTGGTCGGAACTGGACAATCCCTTCATTCGCCGGCACAGCCGCGATCTGCACGCGCAGGCCCACGACGAGGCCGCCACGCTGGAGCAGCTGTTGTCCGAATTGTTCGACATGCCGCACGTGTTGCCGTTTTCGGCCGGGCGCGTGGCCGAATCGTTTTTCTGCGCGGCCTGGCCCAAGGGTGCCAAACACGTGATGCAAAACGTGTTGTTTCCAACCTGTTTGTATCACCAGGTCAACAACGACCTGATGCCCGTGGAATTGCCGGTGGCGGCCTTTACTGCCATCAACTCCACTGAACACTTCAAAGGCAATCTGGACATCGACGCCTTGCAACAGCGCCTGGATGCATTGAATGGCGACGTGGCTTTTGCCTGGATTGAGCTGGCCGACAACGCCAGCGGCGGCTGCGCGGTATCGCTGCAGAATCTGCGCGAAGTGCGTGCGGTACTGGGCGATGTGCCGCTGGTGCTGGATGCCACCCGAGTGATCGAAAACGCCGTGCTGATTCAAACCCATGAAGCCGATCAGCGGGCCACAGATCTGTGGGACATCGTGGCACAGATGTGTGCCTGCGCTGACGCCGTCACGGCGTCGTTGAGCAAGGATTTTTCCTGTCACACCGGCGGTTTCATCGGCACCCGCGATGCCGAGCTGGCGGCCCGCATCCAGGCCTCCGTGGCCACCAACGGCAACGGCGTCAGCCGCACCGACCGTCACCTGCTGGTGAACGCCTTGCAGGACCGCGCAGGCATTGAGCGCCGGGTGCGTTCTCGCATGCGGTGCACGCAGCGGCTGGGTGAACGGCTCAGCGCCGGCGGCGTGCCCGTGGTGCTGCCTGTGGGCGGCCATTGCGTGTTGCTCAAGCCACGCGAGATCATTGGCCCAAGTGAAATGGATCACGCCTTGCCGGCCTTTCTGGCCTGGCTGTACCGCCACACAGGCGTACGTGCCGGCATGCACAGCGTGGGTCGGCAACAGGGCACGGCGATGAACGACCTGGTGCGACTGGCGGTGCCTGTGGGTTGCCGTGAGGAGACCGTGGATGCGGTGGCCGAACGTCTGCTCAAAGTGTTCAATCACCCGCCGGCCATGGACGTCTTGCAGCGCATCGACAAACCGGCCGGTCTGTTTGGCGATGTCAAAGCGCGCTATCAGATCCAGGGCCAGATTGTGCCGCGTGGCGTGCGCCCGGCGGCACAACA
>JBNLBT010000082.1:0-14819 GCA_050303435.1 Marinicellaceae bacterium | reverse complement strand
AATTGCGCATCGAATCGTCCAGCATTCACCACAACAACGTGGCGCCCAGTTACGTCTTCTGCACCACCGCGATTGAACACCACCACAGCGAATCGGATTATTTCCTGATCAACAGCACGGTCAGCGACAACGGCATTGAACCCGGTCAACCGGCGCAGTGCGTGGGCGGCACCCTGGTGATGAATGGCTCCTTGTACATGCTCAACAGCACCGTGACGGGCAACGGCTTTTACGGGCTGGATTTCTTTGATTTTGAACCCGATGCGGACCAGTACACCCTGATGATGCGTCACAGCATCGTGGCCAACAACCTGTCGCGCGATTGCGATGGGTTTTCCAATGGCCTGATCAATCTTGGCGATGCTGACGGCGGTCACAACATCATCGGCGACGGCACCTGTCCTTTACCGGTGGCGCCCGGCAACCTGGACAACACCGATCCCATGCTGATGCCATTGGCGCCGATCAATGCCCACAGCGATTATTTCCAGGTGCAGCTGCCGATGCCCGGTTCACCGGCGATTGATGCCGGCAATCCGCTGCCACACGACGCCGGCAATGACAACACCTGTCGCGCGGTGGACAATCGCATGGCGCCCCGACCGCTGGACCACAGCCTCCTTGGAACGGCGCGCTGTGACATCGGTTCCGTCGAACTGTATGACGTGATATTCAAAAACTCAGTGGATTGAAGCGTCGAGAAAAAATGCAGAAAAAACATGAACCTGCGTTCCGAAATTAACCTCGGAACGCAGCTGAACTTTGTGGATTGGGCCAGCAATCCTCATCACCCAAAGCGGGCTTCAAGCGCGCAAGCATCGGCCCATGCCAATCATTGGCGTGAGGTGGGTGTCACCTGCACTTCCAGCACCTCATCACCGCGGCGCAATTTCACCGTCACAGGCTCACCCACTTTGAGTGCCTGCAACACGGTGGTGTAATCGTAAATGTTTTCAATCACGGTGCCCGCCAGTTCAATGATCACATCGCCGCCGCGAATGCCGGCCTGATGCGCAGGGCCACCTGCCGTGGCTCCGGAGAGCAACACGCCTTTAACATCGCCGCTGGCATAATCCGGAATGCTGCCGAAATACACGCGCATGCCGCCGCGCGTGCCTTCCTGCTGCTCACGCTCCATGGATTGATGCACCAGTGCTGTCGTGCGGGACGCCAGGTCACGGGCAATCAGGGCCATCAATCGTGCAATGTCGGCGTTGCCCTGAAAATTGATCAAATCGGTGGTGTCGCGCGGTGAATGGTATTCACTGTGGGAACCGGTGAAGGCCGAAAGAATGGGAATTTTGAACAGATAAAAACTCATCGCGTCGGTCGGCAAGTAGGCGTCCTGCTGCAGGGTGATGTTCAGACCCACCGGCACATTGCGTTTTTCAATGATGCCTGGCCAGTCTTTGGCAGAACCGGTGCCCTGCAACACCACCGCATCGCGCAATCGCCCCACCATGTCGAGATTCAGATAAGCCATGAAATGATCGGAGATGTCATTCTTTCCAAACTGTTTGACAAAATCATTGGAGCCCAGCAATCCCAGCTCTTCGCCCGACCAGGCCACAAACACCACATCGCGTTGCGGTTTAAACCGCCCCTGACGCTGCAGGTCGGCCAGCCATTCGGCCATTTCCAGCATGCCGGCCACGCCCGAGGCGTTGTCATCGGCGCCGGGGTGTACCTGGTTTTCTTCACCGCTGCGCGCCAGCGATGAAGCGCCTTCTCCGTGACCCAGATGATCGTAATGCGCGCCCACGGCAATGGCCGCCTGCTCGCCTGAACCTTTCAGCACACCGATCACATTGACGCCCTGCTGTTTTTCCTGCACCAGCTCTACAGCGGCTGACAATTGCACGTCCGGTAACTCAAAACCCATCACCATGTCGCCGGCATCCAAACGTTTCTGCAAGTCGTTTAAATCTTTGTCTGCGCGCTTGAACCATTTTTTCACCACTTTGCGTGAAATGGAGATCACAGGCAGGGACCCCTGCGCAGTGGACGCGTCAAATTTCAGTGGAATCAGCTCTTCCTTGACCTCGGTGTTGGGTCCGGTCACCACCAACAAACCTTTGGCACCGAGCTGTCTGGCCGTCAATGCCTTGGCGCGTTCGCTGGAAAAGGCGTTCATTTCCACGCGCCGTTCCGGCGTGATGTCTTCCGGCATGAAACGCAGCACCAGCACCCATTTGTCTTTAACATCCAGGTGCGTGTAGGCATCGTAAGGCTCGCTGTCCTTGAAATGTTCAGGCAGTGTGATGCCATAGCCGGCAAACACCACCGGGGCCGCGGCGTATTCACCCTGCCCGGAAAAAACCATGGGCCGATACTCGCGATCCAGCTTAAGTGTTTTGCCATTGACCTGCAGCGCATTGTTGGCCCCCAGATGCGTGCCAGCGGTGAATTCAAATTGATCCAGATACTCGTCGCCCTGCCAGGGTTGCAGTCCGATCCGGCGGAATTGTTGCTGGATGTATTCGGCCGCCTTGCGTTCACTCTCTGAGCCGGTCAAACGGCCACCAAATCCGGTCAGGGTTTCAATGTGGGCGCGCACGTCTTCAGCGCTGACGGCAGGCTCTCCGGCCCCTGCCAGTACCGTCCAATGCAACAACGCCAAGGCTGTAATGATTTTCATTGATTCAACTCCAGTAATTTCAAAGCCTGTTCATGGTCCCAGTGACCGCGGTGTATCTGCGATTTGCCGTCGTTGTTTTTCTGCGAGGTCCAATACAAGGACTGGCCATCGGGTGAAAACACCGGCAAGCCATCAAATCCGGCCAGATTGGTGACTCGAATGGGCTCTTTTTTACCTTCGGAATCAACCAGATACAATTCAAAGTTCGCAAACCCGTTGAGGTTATTGGTGAAAATGATGTAGCGGCCACTGGGGTGATAGTACGGCGCCCAGGACATCGCGTTCAGGCGCGTGATCTGGCGCTGCTCAGTGCCATCGATGTTCATGGTGTAGATTTCCGCGGTGGCGCCATCCTCAGAGAAGCGTCGCCACACAATCTTTTTGCCGTCCGGGGAGAAAAACGGGCCACCGTCGTAGCCTTTGCTGGTGGTCAGGCGTCGCACATCGCTGCCATCGGCTCGCATCAGGTAAATGTCCATCATAAAGGATTGATCGACTTTGAACAGTTCGGCATCGCGTGCGCTCATGGGTTCACTGTAGGCCAGGCGATTGGACGCAAAAGCGATCCACTGCCCGTCGGGAGAAAAGCTGCCCTCGGCGTCGTAACCGCGTTCATGGGTCAGGCGCTTGAAGTCATCGCCCTGTCGCACAAACAAATCAAAATGTTCATCGTAATCCCAGGCGTAGCGCCGCTGTTGACCTGAGGCGCGAAACTCGAGTTCCTGCGTCTGTTTGTCGCGGGCCTCGGGGTCCAGATGGGTTGAGGCAAACAGTATCTGTTCGCCGTCGGGATGAATCCAGGCGCAGGTGGTTTTGCCGTACCCCGGCGATATCAGTCGCGTGTCACCGAACTCCAGATCCATCAAATAGATTTGATAAAATGGATTGCCTGGTTCACGTTCGCTTTGAAACACCAGCTGCGTGCCGTCTGCGGAAAAATAACTTTCTCCGGACCGCTGACCTTCAAAGGTCAGCTGGTTGGCGCCGCTGATCAGATCAAGTGACGGCTCATACGTTTCACACAAGGCCATGACCGGCATGGTCAGCAGCAAAATCAATGTCAAATTTTTCATGAATCCAAAAGACTCCGGGTGGTGGTGATTAATTCATTGACGCAATGCCGTGCGCGGTCGGCGTCGCGGGCTTCGACCATGATGCGCAGTTTCGGCTCCGTACCCGATGCACGTATCAGTACACGGCCGGCATCGCCCAGTTGCGCATCAATTTGATCGGCTTTTTTCTTTAGTTCGGTGTGGCTGGCCAGTTCAGACGGGTTGTCACAAACGATGTTCTCCAATACCTGCGGATACACGTCCATTTCAGCGGATAATTCAGACAGACTGCGGTCCCGTTCAAGCATCACGCGCAGCACCATCAATGCGCTGATGATGCCATCGCCTGTGGTTGAGACATCCAGATTGAGGATGTGGCCTGAAGATTCACCGCCCAACAACCAGCCGCGCGCGGTCAATTGCTGATGCACGTGCCGATCGCCCACTGCAGCACGGACAAATTCAATGCCCAGTTCCCGCAATCCGTTCTCCATGCCCTGGTTAGACATCACCGTGCCCACCACACCACCGTGCAATCGGCCGGTGCTGTGCAAATGCCGGGCCACCAGATAAATCAACTGATCGCCGTCCACCACCTGCCCGGTGTGATCCACCATGACCACGCGGTCGCCGTCGCCATCCAGCGCAATGCCCACATCGGCTTTCACATCGAGCACTTTTTCCGCCAAAACTTCGGGGTGCGTCGATCCGCAATCGGCATTGATGTTGAACCCGTCCGGCTGCACACCCAGCGTCACCACATCCGCGCCCAATTCCGAAAAAACGTTGGGAGCAATGTGATAACAGGCCCCATGGGCGCAATCGATCACGATTTTTAATCCATCCAATGCGCTGCGTCCGAATGAATTCTTGCAGTATTCAATGTAGCGTCCGGCGGCGTCATCGATGCGCCGCGCCTTGCCCAGATGAGCTGATTCGGCCGTCTGCATGGGCTGATCCAACAAGGCCTCAATGGCCAACTCATCGGCGTCGCTGAGTTTCTCGCCGCTGGCATTGAAAAACTTGATGCCATTGTCGTGGTAGGGGTTGTGAGATGCGCTGATGACGATGCCGGCACTGGCGTGCATGGTGCGCGTCAACCAGGCGATGGCCGGTGTTGGCATGGGCCCCAGCAGCATGATGTGGCATCCGGCGGCCGACAACCCGGCCTCCAGTGCCGATTCGAACATGTAGCCGGATACCCGTGTGTCCTTGCCAATGATCAATGTGTTCTTGCTGGACTTCGGGCCCAGCACACGTCCGGCCGCGTGCCCCAGTCTGAGCACAAATTCTGCGGTCAAAATGCCGCCGCCCACGCGCCCGCGGATGCCGTCTGTTCCAAAATATTTTTTAACCATGATTTTTCAGCATTGAACTGACCGCCAGAACATCGGCCGTGGCGGCCACGTGATGCACCCTGAAAATGTCCGCGCCCTTCAGGTACGCGTATTGCACCGCGGCCAGTGATCCATACAACCGTTGATCAACCGGTCGCCCGGTCATGTCACCAATCATGGATTTCATCGACACACCGACCAGCGTTTTGAAACCCATGCGTTTAAATTCATCGAGGGCGTTCATCAACGCCATGTTGTGCTGCAAGGTCTTGCCAAAACCAAACCCCGGATCCAGAACGATCTGTTCCTCTTTTATGCCGGACGACAGACAGGCATCAATTCGCCGCTGAAAGAAATCCTTTACGGCACCGACCACATCGGCATAATTGGGATTGAGTTGCATGGTTTTCGGGTCGCCCTGCTTGTGCATCAAACACACCGGCACGCCCGCCTCGGCGATCAAAGTCTCGGCACCACTCGCCTGCAATGCATTGACGTCATTGATCATGTCGGCACCCTGCTCGAGTGCTGCCCGCATCACTTCGGTTTTGCTGGTGTCGATCGAGACCGCCTGATCAGGGTGCCGCGCCTTGATGCCTTGCAACACCGGCAACACCCGACGGCATTCATCCGCAGAACTCACCGCATCGGCGCCTGGCCGAGTCGACTCGCCGCCGATGTCCAAGATGTCGGCGCCTTCGTTGATCAATGCGCTGGCGTGTTGGATGGCCGCCTCAGGATCGAAGAACCGTCCCCCATCAGAAAACGAATCGGGGGTCACATTGACAACCCCCATGATGCGGTAATCACGCATGCTGAACCGCTCTGTCAGGTTTGTTCAGCGGGGCCGCCAATCGGCGAAGATTTTTTGTCCTTGGCTGGTTTCTTCTTGCCGCCATCGCCGTCGTCACCATCCCGGTCATCGGGCGCCACCCAGCCTTCCGGCGGGGTCGGTTCCTTGCCTTGCATGATTTCATCGATCTGCGCCTTGTCGATGGTCTCGTACTTCATCAGGGCATCGGCCATGGTGTGCAGAATGTCCATGTTGTCGTTGAGAATTTTTTCCGCACGGCGGTAGTTGCGGTCAATGATCTGGCGCACGGTTTTGTCGATTTCATCGGCGGTTTTGTCCGACATGTGTTTGTGTTGGGTGACCTGGCGACCGAGAAACACTTCGCCCTCGTCCTCTGAATAGGACAGCGGGCCCAGTTCATCGGACAGGCCCCATTTGGTCACCATGCTGCGGGCAATGTGAGTGGCCCGTTCAATGTCGTTGGATGCACCGGTGGTCACTGCATCAACACCGCCGATGAGTTCTTCAGCGATGCGCCCACCGTAAAGACTGGATATCTGACTTTCCAGCGCCGCCTTGCTGTACGAATATTTGTCTTCTTCGGGCAAAAACATGGTCACACCCAGGGCCCGTCCCCGCGGGATGATGGTGACTTTGTACACCGGATCGTGGTGAGGCACCTTCAATCCCACAATGGCGTGTCCAGCCTCGTGGTAGGCGGTGTTGCGTTTTTCCGCCTCACTCATCACCATGGAACGCCGCTCGGCGCCCATCATGATCTTGTCTTTGGCCTTGTCGAACATCTCCATGTTGACTTCCGTTGCATTCTGACGCGCAGCAAACAAGGCCGCTTCATTGACCAGATTGGCCAGGTCCGCACCAGAAAATCCCGGTGTGCCGCGGGCAATGATGCCCGGTTTGACGTCTTCGCCCACCGGCACTTTTTTCATGTGCACCTTGAGGATGGCCTCGCGGCCACGAATGTCTGGCAAAGGCACCACCACCTGGCGATCAAAACGACCGGGTCTGAGCAATGCCGGATCAAGCACATCCGGACGGTTGGTCGCGGCGATCACAATCACGCCTTCATTGCCTTCAAAACCGTCCATTTCAACCAGCAATTGGTTGAGCGTCTGTTCGCGTTCATCGTGCCCGCCGCCGAGTCCGGCGCCGCGTTGACGGCCGACCGCGTCGATTTCATCGATGAAGATGATGCACGGTGCGTTTTTCTTTGCCTGTTCAAACATGTCTCGGACCCGCGACGCACCGACGCCGACAAACATTTCCACGAAATCCGAACCCGAGATGGTGAAAAACGGCACCTTGGCTTCACCGGCGATTGCGCGGGCCAGCAAGGTTTTACCGGTGCCCGGCGGTCCGACCATCAATATGCCGCGCGGAATGTGGCCACCCAGTTTGTGAAATTTGCTTGGATCTTTGAGGAAATCCACCACTTCGGCGACTTCTTCCTTGGCTTCTTCGGCTCCAGCCATGTCGGCAAAGGTGACTTTATTGTTTTCTTCGTTCAGCAGTTTGGCTTTGCTGCGACCGAAACTCATGGCGCCGCCTTTGCCACCACCGCCCTGCATCTGACGCATGATCAGGAAAAACAGACCGATGAACAACAGAATCGGAAACACCGTTTCAAAGATGCGCCAGCCCCAGCTTTCCTGTTGCGGTGGCAACACTTTGTATTGCACATCGTATTCGATCAAATCGTCTTCCAGATTCGGATCGCTGCCGCCCTGGATCATCAATGTTTCGCCGTTCACCGTCTGCGCAGTGATCAGACGGTGCATGAACGTTTCATGCTCAATCACGACCGACTGGATCTGGTTGTTGTGCACCATTTTGATGAAATCCGAATACGGCACTTCCGACTGCTGCGTGGGTTGCTGCAGCATGGAGCTGAACACCGACATCAGCACCATCAAAACCACAATCCAGAGGAGTAAATTCTTCGCAATGTTGTTCAAAATCAATCTCTCGTAATTAAATGTCTTTCTTGCCCAGTGCCACCGCATACACCTCCTTGCTGCGGGGCCTAGAGGCCTTTGGTTTTTTGATGACGACCCGCTCAAACGATTGCCTCAGTTGCTGCAGGTATTCATCGAACCCTTCGCCCTGAAACAGTTTGACCACAAAATGGCCGCCAACATTCAGACATTGTTGACAAAAATCCAGTGCCAGTTCAGCCAGGTACATTGACTTGGGCTGATCAATGGCACTCATGCCACTCATATTGGGGGCCATGTCAGATAAAACAAGGTCTATCTGCGCGCCGTCCAGTCGTTGCATCAACGCATCCAGCACTGCGTTTTCGCGGAAATCACCCTGCATCAGGTCCACGCCAGGCAACGGGTCGATTTCCAGCAAATCCAGACCAATCACCCGCGCCTCGGCCGGCAAATGGTGCTTGGCCACCTGACACCAGCCACCCGGTGCCGCGCCCAGATCCACCACCGCCCGAACATTCTTGAACAGATCGTACTTGTCTGCCAACTCTTCCAGCTTGAAGGCTGAACGCGCCCGATAGCCGTGCTGTTGCGACAGTTTCACATAGTGATCATCAAAATGTTCTTTCAGCCATCGGTGTGAACTTTTGCTTCGTGGCATGCAATAATTTGTTAAAATAATCGACTTTTCTCATTATAACTGATTCATCCAATGGCGACACAGGCATTGTCCAAAAACAGCTTAAAATTCTTGCGTGGCGTGGCCCATGGACTGAACCCGGTGGTGATGATCGCCGACAAAGGGTTGTCCGAAAATGTGCTGCATGAATTGCAACAGGCCCTGGATCACCACGAACTGGTGAAAGTCAAGGTGCGCATGGCGCGCGAGGAACGCGACGCCCTGATCCAGGACATCGCCCGTCAGACCGGCGCCACCCTGGTGCAACAGATCGGACACACCGCCACATTCTACCGCAACAACCCCAAGAAACCGGTGTACGAACTGCCGCGCTGAGATGGATCTGTCGGAACACATAGACCATCACCGGCACACCATTCAGAGCGCCGACCACCGCGTGTGTCTGATCGCCGGCACGTCGCATCAAAACACACTGTGCATCGGTCTTGAGCGGATCAATGCGTGGCCAGAAGTGCGTCGCATCGAGCATCTGACCGAAGCGCACATCGCACGATTGATCACCGATCGCCCGGAATTGCTGATCATCGGCAGTGGTGAGCGAATCCGCTACCCCGACACTCAATTGCTCACACCATTGGTGCGCCAACAGGTGGGACTGGAAGTGATGGACAATCGCGCCGCGGCGCGCACATAC
Source organism: Marinicellaceae bacterium (assembly GCA_050303435.1). Lineage (GTDB taxonomy): Bacteria > Pseudomonadota > Gammaproteobacteria > Xanthomonadales > Marinicellaceae > JBNLBT01. Next base: position 5,710 of record JBNLBT010000082.1, on the reverse strand, counting down.
AACGTGCTGTTGTCGGAAGACCGGCGGGCGGTCTGCCTGATGATACTCGAGGGCGTCGAAGAAACCGACTGATCACCCCGTGGATTGATCAGTGCGGATCTTTTGTGCGCTGCAGTGCCAGGCACAACAAACGGCGTTGCACACGCTGAGACAGCCCGGAAACCCGATTCAAGCCCATGCATTCAAGCAGCGCCTCAGGCGCCGCCGCTACGCGGGCCTGCACTGTGGCCTTAAACACCAATGCGATGCGACTGAACAAGCCCGCATTGTGCGCCTGCAACCACTTCAGTGCCCGCACAAGGCGCCATTCTTCAGGTGTAAAATCGTGCCCAAACGGGTATTCAGGCAAATGCGCTGCGTTGCGTTCGATGCGCGCACGCAAGCGTTCCGGTGTGTTGCTGCGACAGGCCGCCGGAATGCGCCAATCGGGTGAGAGCTTGCCGTGCTCAACCGCTGTGCGGCGCAATTCTTCCTGAAATCGCGCATCGGCGATGCCGATCATGCGCTGAATGCACACTTCATCGGACTGCCCGCGCAAATCCGCCACGCCGTATTCGCTGATGACCACATCGCGCAAATGACGCGGAATCGTGCAATACGGGTATTGCCAGACGATGTTGCTGGTCACACGGCGTCCACTGCCGTGGGTGCTGCGCACCATCAATATGGACCGACTGTCCGACAGCGCGTGTGCCATGGCGACAAAATTGTACTGGCCACCCACGCCGCTGACCACCTGCTGATTGGCCAGACCGTCCGATGCCGCCGCCCCAAGCAAATCGACTTTCATGCAGGTGTTGATGAAGCGCGCCTTGACGCGTTGAGCCCGATCCAGAACCTCCCCGCCATACAGTTCATTGATGCGGCTGACGGGCGTCATTTGCACGGTGGCTTTTTTCTCTTCATCGAGCGCATGCAACCAGCGGTAAAACCAGCGTGACCCGAGAAGAAAGGCCGCGTGCAACACGCTGCCGCCATGCAATGCCTGCCCCAACGCGTGCTGCTGCAAGGACTTCAGATTGACCGGGTCCTGCAAATCCGCAGACCATTGCCGGTCACTGTTCTCGTCCACGATGCGGCCGTCGTGCCAGCGCAGCTGCGGACGCAACACGCCCAGGCGCTGCAAACGGGTCAACTCTTTGGCGCTCAACAGCGCCGACACCTCGCCGTGCGCCAGAAGAATTTCCAGTGCGTTGTGTGGCAGCTCAGGCTTGAGTGCACCGCGGTTCAGCAGCCGTTGGATGCCGGCGTCGTCATACACCCGTCGCGTCAACACGCCGCAATCGATCAATTGCGCAAAGCCTTCGACGAACATTTCACTGGCCGCATACAGGCCTTCCGAATATACACCGGTGGCGCCGATGGTTTGCAGCGCCGCCTGTGATGTCTCTGAAAGATCCAGATCATTGAGTAGGTTCCGATACGCTGCATTGTTTTGCTGTCTCAGCCGGGTGGCGTGCACAAACGCATCGGCCAGCGAGCCGATGCCAATCTGCAATGTGCCGCCGTCCTGCACCAAAGCACTGGCCTGCAGTCCGATGCTGTGGTCCACCGCATTGACCGGGCCTCGGGGTGTGGCAAACGGTTCAAAATACAGCGATGCCTCGTCCACCAGCAGATCAAAGAAATCCTCATCCACGGCGGCTTCGCCGCCCATGAATGGCAAGGCTGGATTGACCATGCCCACCAGCAACGGACGCGGTCGATTTTTTTCTTGTGCGATGCGCAGCACATCCAGTGTCAGATCCGGATTGCAGCTGAGGGAATAGCGCGGTGTGTTGCCGTCTGAATCAACACCCACCATCTGCACAATCACATTCACGCCACGATCCACCATGTCACGGGCCACGTGGGTGTAATTGCTGCTGGTGTAATGCCGTTGTGCACGCTGTGAGCGCAGCATTTTGCCCGACTGTATGTAGAATTCCGTGACCCTCAGCCGCGCCGGCAGTTTCTCACTTTTAATGTCTTTGAGGTAATCCAGCTCAGGGTAAGCACAGAAATAACGCGCGATGAAGTGCTTGAGAAAACGCCGTTGCAGAAACGCCCCGCCAGCGGGCAATTGCAATGACAGGGCCGTGAACAATTCCAGATCCACGTCCGGGTTGCTTTTTGCTGCAGCCCACAGGGCGTTGATCAACGGGTTGGGCTTACCAATGCCCAGCGGTGTGCCCACCAGCAATTGATGGCCGCGCAGTTGAAAGATGCGCCGCACACAATCATCCAGAGTGTGCAGACATTCAGTCACGTGAATGGGCGGGTTTTGGCATCAGCTCATGATAACCCATTTGCACGCACTCGGGCATTTATTGCGGGCAAAAAAAAACCTCATCAATGAGGTTTTTTTTAAGCGTCTTAGCCACGGATTATCTTTGGCGTGCTTTCAATTTGGGGTTTGATTTGCAAATCACAAAAACCTTGCCGCGGCGACGAACCACTTTGCAGTCTCTGCTGCGCGTTTTGGCTGACTTCAATGATGACAAAACTTTCATATAAATTCACCGCACATTCAAAAGATCGCAGATTATACAAACATCCAACTCTGTTGGCAACCGTTTTGGCTGGAATATGCGCTGAATTAAACGCTTTGCGGTCCGTCTCCTGCATCCGGGGTGCGTTTTGCCTGCAACAGCCCCCAACCACCGAATGCCAGCGCAATGGCCAACAGCGGATTGATCCAGTTGAACAGGGCGTATGGCAGATAATCCAACACAGCCATGTCCAGCGTGGCGGCATAGAATGCGCCGGCCGTGGTCCAGGGAATCAGGGCCGTGGTCAGCGTCGCGCCTTCCTCCACAGACCGCGAAAGCACGGCGCGATCCAGCCCCAAACGGGCGTAACCGGGTCGAAACACCTGGGCGTTGAGAATGATGGTGATGTAGGCTTCGCCCATCGCGGCGTTACCAAACACCCCGGCAGCGATGGTGCTGGCCACCAGCGATCCGGCGCGGCGAATGCGCCCGATCAGACCGGTCAACAACGATTGCACCAGCCCGGTGCCATGCAGTACACCGCCCATGGCAAGCGCCAGAATCGACAACAGCAACGTCCAGCTCATGTCAAAGACGCCGCCGCGACCCAGCAAACGCTCATCCAGGTCCGCATCACCGGTTTGCCCGGGGCCGTTGTCCCACAAAGCGTTGAGCACCGTCACCGGATCGCTGCCCTGGTACAACACCGCGATCAGCACGGCGCAGGCCACACTCGCCAGCATGGTCACTTCCGCCGCGTGTCGTCGCAACGACAACACCAGCATGAGCAGCAAAGGCAACAGACATATCCACGGATTCAGCGCGTAACCGCTTTGCAGCGCCGACTGAATGCGTGCAATGTCTTCCACCGGCAGCGCCGCCTGACTGTGCGTCAAACCCAACCAGGCAAACAACAGGGTCACCAGCACAAAACTGGGCACGGTGGTGTACAACATGCTGCCAATGTGCCGATACAACGGGGTACCGGCACTCAACGCGGCCAGATTGGTTGTGTCAGACACCGGCGACATCTTGTCGCCGAATGTGGCCCCGGAAATCACCATCCCGGCCACCAGCGGCAACGGCAATCCCATGGCCTCCCCCAGGCCCATGAACACCACACCCAGGGTCCCCACCGTGCCCCATGAAGTGCCGGTGGCCAATGACATCAGACAACACACCCACAATCCCACCGGCAGGAACCACGCCGGCGACAACCAGTCCAGTCCCAAACGGATCAATGCAGCGATGGTACCGCTGTGCATGAAAGCGGCGATCACCATGCCGATCAATATGAATATGTACAGCGCAGGTAAAGCCTTGGCAATGCCCCGATTCATCATGCCCCGCACATCGGTATACTTGTGTCCCAGCCAGACCGCGTTGGCCGCCACCCAAACCACGCAGATGAACATCACCACATGCAGTTGAACCCCGGCATACACCATGCCCACAGCCAGGCTCAGAAATATCACTGCAAAAACGCCCAGGGCGTGTGCAAATGACGGCTCTTGAATGGTGTGGGCAGTGTCTTTATTCATAGACTGAACTCCTGTAACAAGACAGCCGCCCGCCGAATATCCACACATGAATACATGCAGTCAATGGGGACATGAATTTATTGCTGAGCGGCGTCATCGTCGTTGTCATTCTCACCTGTTATCAGACGCGCACCGCGGGTGAAAAACAGGTACTGCCAGGCCCAGTTCAGCATCACCACAGCGCGGTTGCGAAAGCCGATCAGAAACAGAATGTGCACCAGAGACCAGCTCAGCCAGGCCGGATACCCGGACAAGGTGAAGCGGTCGAAATCCGCCACCGCGGCTTTGCGTCCAATGGTGGCCATGCGACCCCAATCGCGGTATTTGAATGGCGGTGGGGCGTCTTTGCCACCAATCACTGCCTGGATGACCCGCGCCACGTAGCGCCCCATTTGCTTGGCCGCCGGCGCCACCGCTGGCACCGGGCGGCCGGAAGCATCGGTGCATGCAGCGGTGTCACCAACCACAAATACATTGTGATGACCCGGCAGTGTCAAATCCGCATTGACACACACTTTGCCGTGACGATCTGAGGTGGCATCCAGCCAACGGGCGGCAGGCGATGCTTTGACACCGGCAGCCCAGATAATATTTTCAGCCACCAGCGCCTCACCGCCCTGGATCTCCACTCGCCCAGGCTGGCAATCACTGACGGCGTGTCCTGTGCACACCTCGACACCGAGTTTTTGCAATTGCATCGTGGCTTTGCGTGAAAGCTTTTCCGGATAATTGGACAATATGCGATCGCCCGCCTCCAACAGAACCACGCGCGCCTTGGCCGGCTGGATCAGGCGAAATTCGCGATTCAGGGTTTTCTTGGCCAATTCGGCAATGGCGCCGGCCATTTCCACCCCTGTGGGGCCGCCACCGACCACGCAAAAGGTCATCAGGCGCGCGCGTTCATCCATCGCTTCGGTGGTTTCCGCCCGCTCAAAGGCCGACAAAATGCGGCGTCTGATCGCGGTGGCGTCATCGATGTCCTTCAATCCTGGTGCCACTTCGGCCCAATCGTTGTGGCCAAAATAATCGTGCCTGGCGCCGGTTGCCACGATCAAAAAATCAAAACTCAACGATTGTCGATCGGTGAGTACGCAGCGGTTGTGCCGATCAATGCCCGTCACTTTGGCCTGAATCACACGGCAATTGGGCTGATGGCGGAAAACGTGTCGGGTTGGCGTGGAGATGTCCGCGGGCGAGAGTCCTGCCGTGGCCACTTGATACAGCAGCGGTTGAAACAGGTGATAGTTGTTGCGATCCACCAGGGTGATTTGCACCGCCGCGTTTTTCAAGGCACGCGCCGCATTCAAGCCGGCGAATCCGGCGCCAATGATCACCACGCGGGTTGACTGGGTGATGGCCCTCGCCGGTTTGGCTTGTGCAGCGGCCGTGACCGTGTTCATTGTGAATTGAGCGACATGACGCGGCCCATTATACCTGATCTCATGACGTGCGCATGAAATGCAGCCAATCGCTTGCCTTCCATGGCATCTGTTCGCGGTTATTTGTCTGTGCCCATTCGACGCAAGCGTTGCACAGCCTGCACACAGGTGTTGTTTCCCAACACCAGGACAACCCCAAGTATCAATTGCACTGCGTTGTTGACTGCCTAGAAGTAACGACTTTTCTACTGCCGCTGAATTTTACCCAGGTAATCGCTTAGTTCACGCATCAATTCGGCTTCGGGTTGTGTGATGTCAT
>JBNLBT010000081.1:0-15030 GCA_050303435.1 Marinicellaceae bacterium | reverse complement strand
CGCCCTACTGGGCCAAACGACTCAACAAAACCGCCTTCCGGGCCCATCAGGCCTCGCAGCGCGGCGGTGAAATCACCTGCCGACTGGCCGGAGATCGCGTTGAATTGGAAGGCAGCTGCGTCTTTTACCTGCAAGGCGAAGTGGAACTGAGCGATGATTAAAGGGTCCTGCCACTGCGGCGCGGTGCGATTTCGCGTGGATTTCAAGATTGAGGAACTCACCACCTGTGACTGCTCGATCTGCGTGCAACGCAACGCGGTGATGGCCAAAGTGCCGGAACAGTCGCTCACAGTGCTCGAAGGTGAAGACCTGCTGACGCTGTACCAATGGAATACGCACCGGGCAAAACACTATTTCTGTCGCCGCTGCGGCATCTACGTGTTCCACCGCAAACGCGCGGCCCCCGACCATTTTGGCGTCAACGCCTTTTGCCTGAAAGACTTCGACGTCAAGTCCCTGCCGCTGCGCGCAACCGAGGGCGCCAACATGACGATCGAGGATGCAAACGGCAATCCGGACTGGCCGGGGCCGCGGGTGGGGTAGGATAATGGCTCGACCGATTGAAGTGGGTTGATCATTGACAGGGCGTTGTCCCAGAACAACCATTGAAAGCGACGCTGGCTGATAAACCATGGATCATCTGGTCGTGCCGAACCTGGCCACAATGGATTGACACGCTGCCCAGGAAACGCCTTTGGCCCATTCAACGGCCTGCTGAATTTCCGGCTCAAGACGGGCAAGCGCTGCACTCGACCAGTTGTCTCTGCACGCGCCTACAGGCAAATGATCGGTTTCAGAATCGACCACAACAAAGGCCATGAAATCTTTGTCGTCTTCTGACACACCCACTGCAAACCTCAGCGACGACAATTCGATTGCGCCTTCAAGGTAATGCAGGGTGCCATCGAGCATCCGACCGGCAACCTGCGCTGCGCGTTGGCGATTTTTGTTGATTTGTTCCAAATCGGTTTTATTAATTATTCTGCACCAGTATCAGGATGTTTAGTTTCAATGGCTGCGATTTAACTTCACACTCAGCCCCTGCCTGAATTACAGCCCATCTGAGCGAGCAGAGAGCCAATCGCGGTATTTATTTTTTAAAAGGTCTCTTGTGCCACCGTCCTTGAGAATCACATCGGCTCCTCCGTCGTAAGGGTGAAATACCCAGTTTCCTGCAGGGCAAATAATCATGACATTTGCCACCTCGTCATCAGCCACCATTTTAAACACTGTATCCCATCTTAGATCAGGATAATTAATCCGCACAGCGTGGAAATGAATATAGTAAGGTTCTTCGTCTTTGACCTGATCGTGTTCACACATTGCTGCCGTTTTCCATGGCGTTGTTTCCAGATCAAGTTCCGCCAATTTTTTTTCTGGTGATTGGGGTGTTACAGACGCTGAATATTCTGGAATCACCAGATAAAGATCATTGTGTGTGCAACCCAATTCATTGAGCACAGCATGGTGTCTGTGCATGATTGTTTTATAGTCAGATTCAGATTCGGCAAAGCGTTTTGAGTCTGGCAATGAGTGAAATCGAACCCTTCGGTCCTTGAATTGATGTTTGAGGTTATGGGGCTGGATTGAGCATTCAGCCATCGATTCAGTCCAGAATTTGTTGAGTTGTTTATTCATTCTTTTCAAGCTGACTCTTTATTGACTGCCAACTGTTCCACACATCATTGATGTCAACGTCTTCATACCCCCTTTGTTCTGCGGTCTTCTTGGCAACATCCTTTGGAACCATTATGAACGGAGCCGTGTTCATAATCTTTATAACTTCGGATTCTTTGAGTGAAGCTTTCTTGAGTTCTTCAGCTCTTAATAGCATAGCGACTAAGGGAGGGTTATACATTTTGATTTCATTTGTATCTGACATTGAGTAAACCTTGATAAAGAACATAAAACACTCTACGACAGTTCACAATAATCAGCAATAAGGGGCGTGAAACCCCTTGCGGATGCTTTCATATAATGGTTTTGTATGTTTTTGGGACAATAAAGGGACTTTTAAGGCTTGAAAATCCCTATCAACCTTGCTTTGTACGGGTATTGGTTTTTGTGGTTTGTTGTGGTTGAGTGTCCCAAAATTGTACCCAATTGGGATTTGTGGCGAGGTGGATCTCTTTGGGCTTGATCGTGTATGTTATTGAATTATATATAGATAAAAGATGGTGCCCGGGGCCGGGGTCGAACCGGCACGGTGTTGCCACCGAGGGATTTTAAGTCCCTTGCGTCTACCAATTTCGCCACCCGGGCTTTTTTGCTTGCTCATGCTGGCTGAGGGGCAGCAATCTCAGCGTCAGCCTTTGGTCATGGGCGGGAGCCCATTCCCTCAGTCTTCCTTGATCTTGCACACCTCAGTCAGCCTGAGCGGCGCAAAAATCGCGACTGTTTATGGTTCATGTTTGGGAAAACTATTGGCTCTGGGCTTTGCCCAGTGCCTCAGTTTTCCTGACATTGCGACACACCTGAATCTTACAGGGTGTCAGTATTTTTGTATTGGGTTATGGGCACAAGACCATTCCCTCAACCTTCCTTGATCTTACCCCACTCAGAAACTCTGAGCGGCGCAAAATTCTTCTTTTTCTGTGGTTCATGATTGGGAAACCTTTTGTTCATGGGCTTTGCCCATTCTCTCAGGTTTCCTGATATTTCGACAATTCTGACTCATTCAGAGTGTCGACATCATACTCCTAACTCTTGGTCATGGGGCATTAAACCCCACTCCCTCAGTCCTTCCTTGATCTTACACACCTCAGTCAGCCTGAGCGGCGCAAAATTCGTCTCTTTTTGTATTCCATGTTTGGAAAACTTTTGGCTCTGGGCTTTGCACAGTGCTCCAGTTTTCCTGGTGTTTCGGCGACTCTGAATGCATCAGATGGGCCGGTTTTTTATCTTGTTCGGGTTGTCAATTTAGACCCCCTGTTCTGGATGGGAATTGTACACCACTGACGCGGGTTGGGCGGGGTTAAATTGGGGTATTTTTTGTCTTGGGGTTGTAACGGTATTTTTTGTTTGGGGGCTGGTGCGATGTGTGGTGGATTGGTGGTGTTTGTGGGTGTGTTATTTTAGGTTCGGTGGCCCTGATGTGTGTGGCATCAGGGCTTGGGGTTTGGAGGCTGAAGCCGGAATCGAACCGGCGTACACGGCTTTGCAGGCCGCTGCATAACCACTCTGCCATCCAGCCAAACGGTGGTTGTTTCGGTGCCGGGCACCGAGGTGTCACATTGTCCCTTGATTTGGTGAGCACTTCAAGTGTTTATTGGGACATTCTTTTCAGCCACAAAAAAGGGCTGAATCATCAGCCCTTTTGATTGCGTCTGGAGCGGGAAACGAGGTTCGAACTCGCGACCCCAACCTTGGCAAGGTTGTGCTCTACCACTGAGCTATTCCCGCGTGCGTTTCTGATCCATCCTTTGGTGAAACGTTCATGGCAGCGTCCGTTTGCTGCGATGAGGAGGCACATTTTAGCGCCAATGCTGCTTTTGTCAAACTTTTTTTGCGTCCTGGCGCTGAAATTGCTGCGCCCCTGTGACCGGGCCCTGCGTCGCCTGTGTCGGCGCTAGGATTCGGTTTCGCGCATCATCGGCCAGGCGGCTTTCAGGTACACCAGCATGGACCACAGCGTCAACACCGCGGCGATGTGCAGCAGGTAGATGCCGATGCGGTAGATCGGCAGGCCGAACAGGTCGGCTTCGTACAGCAGAAAGCTGATTGCGGTCATCTGGAAGATGGTTTTGATCTTGCCAATGAACTGCACATTGACCGCGCCGCGGTTGCCCAGTTCGGCCATCCATTCGCGCAGCGCCGAGACCGTCAGTTCGCGGCCAATGATGATCGCGGTGGCCACCATCATCGGGATGGTCGGGTGGTCCTGCAGCAGAATCACCAGCGCGGTGGTGACCGTGAGTTTGTCGGCCACCGGGTCGAGAAAGGCGCCGAATTTGGAAAAGGTTTCGTGTTTGCGGGCGAAATAGCCGTCGAGGAAATCGGTCAGGCTGGCGATGACGAACACCGCGCAGGCCGCTTCACCGGCCCAGCGCACCGGCAGATAGAAAAACACGATCATCACCGGGATCAACAGCACGCGCAAAATGGTCAAAAGGTTGGGCAGGTGTTTAGTCATGGGCGGTGATTTTTAAGCGGGCTTCATTGTAACAATCAATTCAGACGAATGTCATCATCTTTCCTTGGCGCGTGCGACTGGCCTGCGCCGCTCAAGGGTCTGGCGGTGGATCGGCGGCGTCGAAATCGATGGTGAAATACACCGCGTTGGCCGCCGCGTCGTTGCGCGCCTCAATCTGCGCGGCGTGGTGCTGTACGATCAGTTTGACAATGTGCAGGCCGATGCCCAGGTGCGGCGTGCCGTCTTCGCTGTGCCCGCGCACCGAGGTCAGGGAATCGAAGATGCGCGCGCCTTCTGCGGGCAGTTGCGAGCCGGTGTTGCCGACGCGCAGGCGCACGGCGCCGTTGCGCCGCTGCACAGCCACTGTGATGCGGCCATCGGGGCGTGAGAAATCGCGCGCGTTGTCGATCAGCTTGTCCATCATTTGCGCCAGCAGATCGGCGTTGCCGCGAATCCATAGCGCCGTGTCCGGGGCCTGCCATTCGATCGCCGCGCCGGTTTGTCGGTAGGCTTCGACCAGCTGTCCCACCAGCGCGTCCAGCCGCATTGGCGCGGTGTCCGATTCACTGATCGCGACTTTCAGGCGGCTCAGTTCGCTGAGCTGATTCAGAATGAAGCGCAACCGTTCGGTGCCCTGCATCGCGCGCGTCAACAGCTGGCGGTTTTCCGCCGTGCTCAGTTGCATGTTCTCCAGCGAGGTCTGCACAATCACCAGCGGCGTGCGCATTTCGTGCGACAGGCGCGAGCCCAGTTGTTTGAGGTATTCGGTGTAGTCGTTGATGTCGTTAAGCATCTGGCTCATGCCGCGCGAGAGATCGCCGATCTCATCGCCGGCGCGGGCCGAAGGCAGCACGGTGCGCAAATGGCCGTGTTCATCCAGGGCGCGTTCCAGTCCGGCGTTCAGGCGCTTGATGCGAAAGGTCAGGATCAGGGCGTACACCAGATACACCACCAGCATCAACAGCACGATCACCATCACCCAGCCCAATGCCGCCATGAAGCGGTCGGCCAATTGCAACAGCGAGGCCGGCAGACGGCTGATCAGTTCAATCTCACCGCGTGAAAATTTTGACACCGCGCGTTGCGCGTCGGCGTAAAAACGGTTTTCATCGGTCACCACCCCGCGCTCCACACCGAACAGGGCATTGAACATCAGGCGCTCAAAGCCGCTGACCGGCTCGCCGTCGGGCGCATCGCCAAGGCGATCCACCCGATACAACTCGAAACCGTCCGCATCGCGCAGTATCAGGCGCGCGCGCGGCGGCGTGATTTCCGCCAGTAAATTCTGCCACTCGGCGTCTTCACCGACCAGTCGCCACAGGTGGATGCTGTCGGCCTGCACCGTGCCGTGCATCACCGCCCCACCCGGCTGCTGGTCCACCGCCAACACGCCCAGACGGGCAATGTCCGGCCGTTCCAGCAACAGCTCCAGTGCGTAGCCGGCGCCGCTCTCGTGCCAAAACGCGCGGTGCGGCGGCGCGCCGCTCTGGGCCGGCTCCACCGGGCCTTCGGCCTGGCGTTCGATGTGCAACCGGTCAATGCCGCGCGCATCGGCCCAGGCCAGCATCACGCGATCGCGCGGCCCCTCGGCGGGCGCTTGCGCGCTGGCGTCGCGCACCGCAATGTACAGCGCCAGACCTTCATCCACCCGCGCCAGACGCAGTTGCAGCACGCCACCGAAATCGCGCGGCGCGATGGATTGCCATTCATTGTCGGCACCGTCCAGCACCAGCGGCTCACTCAGGCGCGCCGGGCGGAACCCGCTCAGTTGTTCAGTGCGGTTGGCGGCGAACACCTCGATGGCGGAATTCAGTGCGCGCATCTGTTTGCCGGTGGATTCACCCAGACTCATCTGAAATGCGCTGTTGATGGAGCGAAAGGCGTACCACACCGACAGCGGGAACAGCAGGCTGATCAGGGTGATGATGAGCAATTGCCAGCGAAGCTTCACGGTTCCCAGCGGTAGCCCATGCCGTGAACGGTTTTGATGCAGTCAAAGTCCGCGTCCAGCGCCTGGAATTTTTTGCGGATGCGTTTAATGTGTGAGGTGATGGTGCTGTAATCCACGTAAATGTTGGCGTCGTCCATCAACTGGTCGCGGGTTTTCACCTGACCCGGGTAACGCGCCAGCGAAAGAATCATCCAGAACTCGGTGACCGTAACGTCGATGGCCTGATCGTCCCAGCTCACCTGCATGTTGTCCTTGAGGATGTTGAGCCGGCCCTGGCGGATCGCCGTCTGACCGGTGCTTTGCAACACCTCCAGACGACGGAACAGGGTGGAAATCCGCGCCAGCAGATGCGCCAGTGAAATGTCTTTGCTGAGGTAGTCGTCGGCGCCCAGGCGCAAGCCGGAAACCACATCGATTTCATCGTCGCGCGCGGTCAGCATCAGAATCGGCAGGCGCGCGGATTGTTGGCGCAGGCGCTGACACAACTCAAAGCCGGCGTCCGCGTCCTGACCCAGCCCGATGTCCAGCAGCACCAGATCCGGCAACTGGCGATCAAAGTACGCCTCGGCGGCGGCCCGGTCGCTCAGACCAACGGTGGCGTAGCCGTGCTTTTCCAGGGCGGTGCGGTAATTGGCCAGCAATTCGTGCTGATCTTCAACCACCGCTATGGTTTTCTTTGTATTGTGCAATGGATTGTCCGATGCTGGGGTGTGTTTATTTCAGGGTCCGGTGAAGCGGGTTGCAGCCGCTTTGGCCACCCACCTTCGCCACGGCTTCCGGTGGCCTGCGCACGCAATTGTGAACCCGTGCAAAATTTAACCATCTAACACGCTAATCAACGCATATCGATGGGCAATCATTGTATAATGAATTTTTTGTCATGCAAATTGATCCAGTCAACAATCCATGAAAAAAACGCTGAAGATCCTGTGGTTTCTGACCAAATTGGGGCTGTTCTTCCTGGTGCTGGGCGTTTCGGTTTTGTTCGTCGCCTACAAATACTACGAACCGGAATTGCCATCGGTTGACGCGATTCGTGAACACAAATTGCAGGTGCCGCTGCGGGTGTATTCCGCCGACGGCAAACTGATCTCGGTTTTTGGCACCAAACGGCGCATCCCGATCAACATTGAAGACGTGCCCGTGTGGGTCAAACAGGCCTACATCGCCGCCGAAGACGCCAATTTTTACGACCACTACGGCTTTGACGTCAAAGGCATTCTGCGCGCGGTCTGGCAAATCGTCACCACCGGTGAAAAACAGTCCGGCGGCAGCACCATCACCCAGCAGCTGACACGCAATGTGTTTTTGAGCCTGGACCAGACCTGGACACGTAAAATCAAAGAACTGTTTCTCGCGGTGAAGCTGGAGCGCACCATCAGCAAAGACGAGATTCTGGAATTGTATCTGAACAAGATCCCGTTGGGCCACCGCGCCTACGGCATCGCCGCGGCCGCCGACGTGTACTACGGCAAGCGGTTGGATGAATTGACGCTGGCGGAATCGGCGATGCTGGCCGCGCCGCCCAAGGCGCCTTCGCGCATCAACCCGGTGACCAGCCCCGAACGCGCGCTGGCGCGGCGCAATTACGTGCTCGGACGCATGCTGAATCTGGGCTACATCAATCAGCAGGAACACGACGCCGCGGTGGCCGAACCGGACCGCGCCTTTGTGCACGCGCCGGCGGTTGAACTGAACGCGCCATGGGTGGCCGAACTGGTGCGCGCGGAACTGGTGGAACGCTACGGTGAAACGGCGTACACCGACGGTTACACGGTGTACACCAGCATCCATTCCAAGTTGCAGGTGGCGGCGGAAAACGCCATTCGCAACGGCCTGCACGATTACGACCGCCGACACGGCTTCCGCGGCCCCATCCAGCACCACGACCTGTCCGTTGAGGGCAGCGTGGAACTGGTGCAACAGAAACTGGAAAAATTCCCCACCCCGGGCGGACTGCAGGCCGCGCTGGTCACAGAAGTCAACCCTGAATTCGCCATCGTGCGCCTGCGCGACGGCCAGGACGCTGATTTGCAGTTTGAACACAGCGGCTGGGCCGCCCCCTACATCGACAACGAACGCATCGGCAAAAAACCGGCCGAGATGACCGAAATACTCGATGTCGGTGACGTGGTGATGGTGCGCCGCAACGCCACCGGCCAGTTTGAACTGTCGCAGATTCCCAACGTGCAGGGCGCGCTGGTGAGCATGAATCCCAACGACGGCGCGATTCTGGCGATGATCGGCGGTTACGACTATTTTCTGAGCAAATTCAACCGCGCCACCCAGGCCAAACGCCAGCCGGGTTCGGGGTTCAAGCCGATCATCTATTCCGGCGCTTTGGAAAACGGCCTGAACGCCGCGTCGATCATCAATGACGCGCCGATTGTGTTTGAAGACGACAAGCTGGAAAAAGCCTGGCGCCCGGAAAACTTCAGTGAAAAATTCTTTGGCCCTACGCGCATGCGCGAAGGCATCGTCAGCTCCCGCAATCTGGTGTCAATTCGGGTGCTGAACCGCATGGGCATCGGCCCTGGACGCAGACACATTCTTAAATTCGGCTTCAACGAATCCGACATTCCCTCGGATCTGTCGATCGCCCTGGGCAGCCCCAATGTGCCGCCGATGGAAATGTCGCGTGCATTTTCCGTGTTCGCCAACGGCGGCTATCTGGTCAACCCCTACCTGATCGATCGCATCCTTGACCAGGACGGTGAGTTGTTGCATCAACACCGCCCGCTGCTGGCCTGCGACGAATGCGAAACGGTGCCCAAGCCGGCGATTTACGCCGACGCCGTCGCGCCCCCTGAAACCACAGAGACGTCCTTCTCCGTCGATGCCTCACCGGCCGATGCCGCGGAGTTGAATCTGCAGGCACCGCGCGTGATCAGCCCGGAAAATCAGTTCATCATTGAATCCTTCATGCAGGACGTGATCAAACGCGGCACCGGCCGGCGCGCCCTGGAATTGGAACGCAACGACCTGGCCGGCAAAACCGGCACCGCGAATGACCAGATCGATGCCTGGTTCAATGGCTACCAGCGCAACATCGTGACCAACGTGTGGATCGGTTTCGACACACCGGAAACCCTCGGTCGCGGTGAAGTCGGCGGGCGCGCGGCGCTGCCGATGTGGATCGAATACATGCGAGTGGCGCTGGCCGATGAACCGGCGTTCGAACGCGATGTGCCGCCGGGCATCGTGATTGCCTACGTCGACAAGGACACCGGAGAACTGGTCAAGCCCAACGCGCCAAACTCCATTCGTGAGTACTTTATGGTCGGCCGTCTGCCCGCTGAAAAGAAAGACAACAACAACCAGACCGTTTACGACGATTTGTTCTGATGAGTCTTCTGCGCCGCCCAATCTTGACATGCATCACGCCCCCCGAGGGACGCGCGAATCCGCCGCACGGGGCCGGGCCATGAGCGAACACTACGTCACGCGCTTGCTGGAAAAAATCAACGCCGGTGAAAAACAGCACCTGGATGCGATTTACGCCTTTTTGTACAAGGAAATCAAAGCCATTGCCGGCAATCAGATCAGTCGCCTTAACACCGGTCAGACCATCACACCGACGGTGCTGGCGCACGAGTGCTATCTCAAGCTCTCAGCCAGTGAAAAACTCAACCTGGAAAACTCCCGCCATTTCATGCGTTGCCTGTCCAAAAGCATGCGACAGTACCTGATTGACACCCTGCGCGCGAAAAACGCCGACAAACGCCAGCACCTGCTGATCGACACCGGCGTCAGTCAATACATCGGCGAACAGGACATCGATTTCAAATTGATGGAGATTGAAAAAGCCCTGAATGTCATTGAGGAAATCAACCCCGATTTGAGTGAGTTGCTGGAATACAAACTGATCTTTAATCTGACATTCAATGAAATCAGCCAGATCATCGGCAAATCCGAACGCCAGGTGATGCGCATCTGGTCGCAGAGCAAAGCCCTGCTCACAGCCATCATGCACGATGGCCACCCGGAATCCAACCATGAACAGTCCTGAAACCATCAAGAACTGGCAGGCCGCCAGTGAAATTTACGCCCGCATGTCGGACTTGTCCGTCGGCGAGGCCATGTCGCAATTGGAAACACTGGAACACATCACGCCGGCGGTGCGACAGCTGGTGATCACACTGATCAACGCCGGCAATCAGGCCAGCGTCTACATCGATGAAAACGTCACGCCCTACCTGGACATGGAAAAAAACGTGGCGCAGCAAAGCAAGGCCGGCGACACGCTGAATCAGTACACCCTGATTGAAGAATTGGGCCGCGGCGGTATGTCCCAGGTGTTTCTGGCCGAACGCAACGACGCCCAGGTGCAGAAAAAAGTCGCGATCAAAATCTTCTCGCCGCGCTTTCACGCCACCGAACTGCTGTCTCATTTTGTCAAAGAACAAAGCATTCTCGCGGAATTGTCGCACCCCAACATCGTGTCCATGCAGCACGGCGGAGAAACCCAGGACGGCACCGCCTATCTGATCATGGAACTGATCGACGGCGCGCGGCCGATCGATGATTACGTGCGCGAGGAACATCTGGACACCCGCGCCATCATCCGACTGGTGTTGAGCGCCGCCGAGGCCCTGGCCTATGCCCACGCCAACCTGACCATTCACCGCGACCTGAAACCCGGCAACATCCTGGTGGATCGCCACGGGGTGCTGAAAATCGTGGATTTCGGCATCGCCAAACTGATTCAGCAGGACCCGGAAGAAGACAAAACCACGCTGATGGCGCTGACCCCGAGTTTTGCAGCACCGGAGCAGATCAAATCCGAACGCATCAGCGTGTCCAGCGACGTGTTTTCCCTGGCCGCGGTCACCACCGGCTTGTTGCTGGGCAAAGCTCCGTTGCCCGAAGACCGTTTGCTGCGCGCCTGCCAGGACGATGAAGACCACGTGCGCAGTGCCTTGCGCCAATCCGGCCTGGATCGCGATTTGTGCAATGTGTTGAACAAGGCACTGAAAACCGAGCCGAGCCAACGCTACAGCAGCATGCAAAGCCTGGCCGACGACTTACAGCGCTGGGTCAACAACGAACCGGTCAGCGCCACCTCGGATTCCGTGTGGTATCAGATTCGCAAGTTTGCACAACGGCGCAGCGCGCTGTTTGCCGCCTTGCTGACTCTGCTGGTGTCGCTGTTGTTGGGCATGGGCCTGGTGTGGCGCCAGTACAACCTCACCGTGGTGGAGGCGGAAAAATTCAAACAAGTCAAAGAATTCATGCTTGACGTGTTTTCCGTGACCAACCCGGACACCGCCCAGGGCGAGCGGATTTTTGCCGTCGACCTGCTCTCGCAGGCGCGCAGTGACATCTCCACCCGCGATTTTCCCGACCCATTGATTAAAGCGGAGCTGCTCGGCAACATCGGCACCGCGTTGTCGCGCCTGGGCGTCTGGGAACGCGCCGAATCCAGCATCAACGAAGCCCTGGCGCTGGACCCGGACAACACTGAATTTTTATTGCAGCAGGCGTATCTGCAACTCAACAAAGACGACACCGAGGCGGCCGAAACGCTGCTGGATCGTCTGAGCCTGGACGAAGACTCCGATCCGATTCTGCGTGCGCGCCTGTACACCTACAGAGGCATTTTGCTGACCCGGCAAAAAAAATACGACGAAGCCGTGCAGTGGCTGCAGCGGGGTCGCGAACTGTTTCAACAGGCCAACGACACCGAAGGCATGATGTCCTCGGCCATTCAGCTGGCCACGGTCGAATTCGAAACATCGCACACCGATCGCGCCATCGAAGTGCTGGAACAGGCGCACGATGAATTTTTGCCGCAGGTCTCATCCACCAATTCCAAACTGATGGAACTGGAACACAACATGATGCAGGCCTACAACGACGTCGGTGACTACGAAAAATCATTGCAGCTGGGCAATGAGCTGGTGGACAAGATCCGTGAAGTGCTGGGCAACAAACACCCGTCGCTGCAGGCCGCGCTGTCTTCCCTGGCCGGCTCGTACCGCGCCCACGGTCAAATCGACCAGGCCCTGGAACTGGCCGGTGAAGCGCATCAGCTGAGTGTGTTTCATTTTGGCCTGAACCATCAATACAGTGCCCGCACCCTGAACATGCTGGCCATTCTGGCCTATGAAAAAGGCGATTTTGAACAGGCCATTCATCACATGCAGGACGTGGTCAAGGTGTTCACCGCCACGCTGGGCGCCGATCACCAGAACACCTGGGACACGCAGGTCAATCTGGCGGTGCTGCTGGATCGCACCGGGCGATCCGAAGAAGCGCGGGCGATTCTTGAGCCCTTGTACGACAAGCTGCTTGAACAGATTGGTGCGGATCACCGCTCAACTTTGTACCTGGCCTCTGTATTGATCCGCATCTACACCCAGCTGGATCTGTTGGATAAGGCCCAGGCCTTGTCGGACGCGGTGCTGCCACGCAGCATCGAAGCCCTGGGCAATGAACACCCACTGACCGTCGGCATCCGTTTTTCTGTGGCCAAAATGCACCAGCGCAATGGCCAGCCACAGCAGGCACTGGACGCCTTGCAGCCGATCCTTGATCACGACCTGATTCCATCGGACAGCCCGCAGTACATCTCCGTTCAGAATCATCTGGGGGATTTAAAAGCTGAGCTCGGCGACATCGCTGCGGCCGATGAACACAAGCAGAACGCGCTGTCGGCGGCGATTCGCATGACCGGCGCGGATTCACAACGCACCGTGTTGCAACGCCTCAAGAGCGCGCGCTTTTATGTGCAGAACGGCAAGAGCGAACTGGCTCAGGTGCTGTTGCAGCAGGCCAATGAAAGTATTGCCAAAAATTCTCTGAGCGATGCGGCAATCACCGAAGAACTGGAACAATTGAACGCCTTGATTGAACAACAGTGATTGTACTGGCCTCAGGTTCACCGCACCGACGCGCGCAGCTTGAGCGCTGTGCCGTGCCGCACACGGTGGTTGTCCCGGCGCTGGATGAAACCCCCAGACCCCATGAAAACGCGCGCGAACTGGCCGCGCGACTGGCTCAGCAAAAGGCACACAAAGTGTTCACAGATCTGCACCCGCAAAACCCGAATCTGCTGGCCGTGATTGGCAGCGACCAGGTGTGCACACATCAACAGTCGGTGCTCGGCAAACCCGGCACGGTCAAAAAAGCGCAGGCCCAATTGCAGCGTCTGTCAGGACAGCGCGTCACCTTTTACACCGCGGTGTGCGTGTGCGCACCGGCCACCCGTCAACCGTGGCTGCACGTGGACACCACAGAAGTGCATTTTCGTCGCCTCAGCTCCGCCGAGATCGCCCGATACGTGGACCTGGATGATCCGCTCAGCTGCGCCGGATCGTTCAAAATTGAATCGCTCGGGGTGCATTTGTTTGACGCCGTGCACACCCACGATCCGTCGGCGCTGCAGGGCTTGCCCATGCTGGCGTTGCTGGGTCAGCTCAGGCGCCTGGGATTCAACGCCCTGGACGATCGCAACAGGGCGGAGTGAAAAGCTGTGAATGCGTTCAAAGTGCAGCCCCTTAAGAGTGTGCTAATATACACAAAATCTGCCGGTACAGGCTGAATGGAAACCATGCTTAAACACAATAAAGAACAAAATCACCCGAAAGTCAACGACATCATCAATGCGATCAGTGAACGGATTTTTGACAAACAAGAGAAAATCAAGTTTTGCCTGGCCGCGATCCTCGCCGAAGGCCACGTGTTGCTGGAAGATTACCCAGGCCTGGGTAAAACCACCCTGGCCCTGTCCCTTTCGCAAGTGTTGGGACTGGACTACAATCGGGTGCAGTTCACCAGCGACATGATGCCCAGCGACATCCTCGGGGTGACCATCTACCACCGGGAAAACCACGCTTTTGAATTCCACAAAGGGCCGGTGTTCACGCAGTTCCTGCTGGCCGACGAATTGAATCGTGGCACAGCAAAGACTCAAAGCGCCTTGTTGGAAGCCATGGCGGAAAAACAAATCAGTATGGACGGCCAGACGCACCGGCTGGACGCGCATTTCTTTGTCATGGCCACGCAAAACCCGCTGGATGACAGCGGCACATTTCCATTGCCCGACTCGCAGCTGGACCGATTCATCCTGAGCATGTCGCTGGGCTATCCCTCTGCTGACAGCGAACGTCGGCTGTACAGCGGCGAGCAAAGCGAATTGTACTCGCGCCCGTTGAAGCCGATCATTGACCCCAACATTCTGACGCAATGGAAACACGCGGTGCGCATGGTCAAGGCCAGCGATGAAACGCTGGATTACCTGCAAACCCTGATCCGCAAAACCCGCGAACATGGCCGCATTCGCATGGGCCTGTCGCCGCGGGCCGGGCTGGCGCTGTTCAAAGTCGCCCAGGCGCTCGCATTCATTGACCAGCGCGATTTCATCATCCCCGACGATGTGGCACTGGCTTTTTCACCCGTGTGTCGCCACCGGATCAAAGTCCGCGACCAGAAAACTCAGGCCAAAGACGTCATCCAGGCCATCCTTGATGATGCGCCGACGCATTGATCAACTGATCGAAAAATTGTCCAAACGACGGGGACCGGAAAGCCCGCCTTTGCTGGCGCACTGGCGGCGCATTTATGTTTTGCCGAGCATGCCGGGGTTGTTTTTCTCGTTGATGTGGCTGGTGATGCTGATGGCGGCATTGAATTTCAATAACAACATGGGGCTGTTGCTGGTTTTTCTGTTGCTGGGTCTGGCGCAAGTGACCCTTTTTCGGACTTTTTACAACTTCAAAAACCTGCGCATCCAGTCGATTCACGCCGAACCGGTGTTTTGCGGCGAACCGTCGCACTTCAAATTGATCCTCAACAGCAGCGAGGACAAATTCAACATTTGCATCGACAGCGTGCCGCGCAAAATCATCGACTGCAGTGACTGTCTTGCGGCCCAGGGCGGCGAATTGCAACTGTCTCGCGAAACCACGGAACGAGGCTGGGTGGCTGTCGGGGTCATCAAACTGTA